>BNXD01000044.1 GCA_025999315.1 Bacteroidia bacterium
GCTGCGCGGCTCTACGAGCCGCAATCGTCGTTATTTTGCCTTCTCGAGTTTGTGAGAGAAAACCACCATGAGGTTAGAGCCTGATAGTTTCCTTAAGTTTGACTATCTTCCAAAGGCTATATAATTTCGGTTAGTTAGGGCGGTTGTGGGCGCTGCACTCAATGAAGGGACGATGGGAGGGCAGAGCCGATCGTTATATGTTAACCGACAAGCGTTGCCTGTTCCGGCCCCAAAAGCTCGTTTCGCAGATTCTCACCTGACAAAATCCATGCCGCCTCGCCACTGCGTCTGCTCGAGCCACTCGGCCAGCGCGTGGCGCAGCCGGTCGAGCGTGGCGGCTGCCCGGGGCGACGAGGCGAGATCGGCGGTCTCGTCGGGGTCGGTCTTCAGGTCGTAGAGCAGGCGGTCGCCATTGGTATACTGAACCAGTTTCCACTGCGTGTCGCTGATCATGAAGCCCGCTTTGGCGCCCGGCAGGACCTCGCGACGCCCCTGGGCGTTGTTGTCGATGCGTTCGCACACCACATATTTGCGAGGGAAAGTTCCGGCGTTCTTACGTCCGTCGAGCCAGGGTATCAGATCGATGCCGGGCCGTCCAGCGGGCAGGATCTCTTTTCGACCGGCGGCAGAGAGCAGCGTGGGCATCAGGTCGACCACGCTCACCGGCATCGCATACTGTCCGGCCCTGACCACTCCGGGGCACGAGATGATCATCGGAATGCGCACCAGGTCCTGATAGAAACTGTCGGTGGTCTTCCACACCATGCCGTGGTTGCCCAGCATGTCGCCGTGGTCGGAGAGGAATATCACCAGGGTATTTTTGTCCTGCCCGTTGCGCTTGAGGGCATCGAGAAGGCGGCCCACCTGGTCGTCGACATATTTGACACCGGCGTAGTATATGCGCATGAACTCCTTGACGCCCTCCTTGCCCCAGCCCTGCGCCAACTGGTAGGACCAGTTGCCCATGTAGAGCTTGTCGGGGCGGTCGCTGGCCGGGTCGGGGATCGCAGAGGGATCGAACAAACTCGAGAAGGCAAAATAACGACGATTGCGGCTCGTAGAGCCGCGCAGCCCGCAGCCGCCCCACGCGAAGGGCTGCTCTCCTCGCTTGCAGCTTCGTCCCACAGCCCACCGCCGCCTGCGGGCCGCCGACCTCTCCGAGGCCGAAAAGCAAAAAAATGAGCGCAGCTGCGAGGCTGGTTACTCGCAGCTGCGCCGAACGACAGTATGGAGGCGCGAAAAGCGCCGAACAGTGGCCATAAGATCAGGGCGTGTTCACATAAATCGGGATATTCGAATCTATGTGAACACGCCCTGATCTATATCTCGATCATCCGGCTGACGGGCAGCGTCTTCGGGAAGGCGCCGGTGATCATCGGCACACGCTCGCGGCGTTCGCCCTTGTCGGTATAGTTCCAATTGGCCACCACCCACCAGTATCCCCCTGTGCGAGCAGGGAAGGAGAGCGCCTCGGTGTCGGCCACCTTGACCGCGGCGTTGGCGTCGGGGGTCTTGCTGTGCCACAGGGTATAGCTGCGCGCCTCGGGGATCGCCGTCCAGGCAAGCGTCGTCCCGTCGAGGCGACAATCCATCCGCGGCATCAGCCAGAACAGCCAGTCGTGCAGGGCCAGAAAGCGGTAACGCTCGACCATGGCGGCATACTTTTTGTCCAGGGCCAGGTTGTGCATCTCGTCATGATCGACCCGGATGTCGAACAGCTGGTCGATGTAGCCATGGGTGTAGACGTACTTGTATTTGTTGTCCAGATACATTTTCATCGGCACGTTCTCCTGCTCCCAGGGAGCGAACCCCGTCTGGTAGAACTCCGAATAGATCACTCTGTCCCATGGCTTTGAGGCGGTGATCTGCCCCACCAGCGAACGCCCCTGCCACTGCTCTGCCGGCCGGTAGCCCAAAAGCTCGGCAATGGTGGGCAGCACGTCGACCATCGAGCCGGGCGAGTTGCACGTTACCCCTTTGGGCAACAGGGCCGGGCAGGAGATGATAAACGGAATGTTGACCGCATCCTCGAACATGTTGTGCTTCTCGTGCAGGCCGTGCTCGAACAGGTGTTCGCCATGGTCGGTGGTGTAGACGAAGATGGTCTTCTGGTATATGCCCAGCCGTTTGGTCTGCTCGACGATCTGCCCCACAGCCTCGTCCATCTCGGTTACACAGGCATAGTAAGCCCGCATGGAGTTCTTCACCTCGGTCTGGTTGACCTCGCTTTTGGGATCGAACAGCGAGCTGTGACCGCCCTTTTTGACATATGGATAACGCCCGTTGTCGCGCCAGTCGTAAGCGGTGCGGGGCATCTGCATCTGCTCGGTGGTGTACATGTCATAGAACCGTTGGGCTGTGGTCCACGGCTTGTGGGGCTTCTCGAGACCCACGTGGATAAAGAACGGCTTGCCCTCGGAGGCCTGTCGGGCAATGTATTCGTTGCTCAGGCTGGCCACCGCAAAGTCGAAAATATCCTCGTCCTTCTCCACCAGCGTCGGCTTGAGGTTCTGATTGAACTGGTTGCCCTTGAAGTAGGAGGCATACTGGCTGATCTCGCGGTAGCGGTTGTAGTAATCCGCACTGCCCTTCCAGTCTCTGTAGTGCCCGCCGGGGAAGTAGCTGTAAAACCGCATGTTGGAGACGTCGAAACCCATCAGGTTGCCCTCGGGATAGTCGGGGTTGACCCCCTTCTGCAACTCGCCGTGGACGTGCATCTTGCCTATGGCGGCCGTCCCGAAGCCCCGCTCCTTCATCCACTCGCCCCAGGTAACCATTCCCTCCTTATAGCCCACGCGCTGTTTGCCTGCCTCGGTGTAGCCCTTTTTGCCGTTCTTCACGAATGGCATCTGATGGAGCAATACCTCGTTGGTCGAGGGGTAGGTGCCGGTGATGAGCGCGGCGCGGGCCGGGGCGCTAAGAGGCGAAGGGGTATATATACGGGTGAATTTCACCCCGTTGGCAGCCAGAGCATCGATATTTGGGGTCTTGACTACCTTGTCTCCGTAACACCCCGTAACGGCCAGCTTGTGCTGGTCGGAGATGATAAACACGACGTTATATCGCGGCGCGGTCGGCTGCGCCACAACCGACAAACCGCCAGCCACGGCCGCACAAACCGCAAAAGGATTCTTTAGATTCATTTTATAATGCGAATTAACAGTTAAAATTGATTTATGTCGTTTGCCAAAACAGATGATAATCGCTAATTATTAATCTGTTATATTTTGTATTGAGGGGAACGGTTTCTTGTGGCTCGCAGCCAGCGGATGGACGCTTCACTGAACGCTGCTCCCTAAGCCGTAGGCGAAGGGCGTTACGGCTTGTATTGCGGCCCTCCGCCCAAAAAGCGCAGAGTGTGGCTGCGGCTGGGTCGACCTCTGCGAGGCCGAAAAACCAGCTGAAAATAAATACATTATAGTGATATACTTTTTAAAGCACCTTTTTGCAGAACCAAATTTCAACTGTTAATTCGCATTTATAGCGTTTTAAGAACTACGTTTTTGAGCGTCTGTTCCACCGGAAATACCCCTCCGGTGAGGTATATCTTCACCGGGGCGCCGTCGAGGGTGATCCGCAGCGAGTGCAGCTGTTTCGCCTCGAGCGACTGCTGCCACCGCCCCGCCGCAAAGAGCAGCAGCGTACCTTTTTGGCCCAGGGTCACCTCGATAGTGGCTTCGAGCCCCTTTTTGAGCGGCGTCAAACAGAAACAGTCGAACTCCGTACCCGAAACATAGCGCGAAGCGATGCCCCCGGCGAGCGACGAGGCGGCGATCTTCGTGCGGCTCTTCTCGATCGAGGGCGCGGTGGCCGGATCGCTCTCGATGCGCTCGATGGCCGTCTTGATGACATCGAACGACGGTTTGTGGCTGCCATCCATGCGCACGATACCGAAATAGTGCTCCCTCTCCTGGTTCTTCTGCTTGGCTTTGGAGTCGGAGTACATCCAGAAGCTGAAACAGCGCACCTGTCCGCCCAGTTTGCCGCCCGGAACGTTCTCGCGCACCAGCATCGGCAGCAGTGCGCCATAGAAATCGCGCTGCTGCTCCTCGGTGCCCATGGCGTGGTAAGTGGTCTTGTAGGCGGGGAAATGGGTGTTGCCTGTCGAGTAGCCGAACTCGGTGATCAACACCGGTTTGCCCATCGAGTAGTTGGCGGTCCAGAAGCCCAGCGTCGAGAGGGTCTTCGCGGGGTTGATGGGGTCGTTGATGTCGAAATCGTAGGAGTCGATGGCCAGGTAGTCGCTCACGGCCACCATGTCCAGCAGCCATTTTGCCGGGCGGTGGTTCTTCTGCTTGCTGCCCAGCAGTTTGGAGATGGTGCTGTCGTCGATCGAGCCGTTTACGATGGGCATGATCTTCAGCGCGTCCGACATGCCAAGGTCGGCAGCGGCCTTACGGGCCGAGGCCACCGCGTCGATATACCACGCGCTGAGCATCTGCTGCTTCTCGGGGGTGTCGGGGCGACAGTGCCACATCATCTCATAGTCGAAGCACACGTCGAGGTTGCCCGTTTGTTTGAGCAACTGCTGAACCACGGCGTAGATATACTTCCTGCCCGCCTCGCGGGTCTTTTTGTCGTCGATGTTCTGGGCATAGAACGACGGTATCTGGCTCTTGAACGAGGGCAGAAACCACGGGCCCGAGATGTTGTTGAGCGAGATGATGCAGGTGCTGCCCAGCGAGTGCACCTGACGGATGGATTCGACGATCTTTTTGGTGTCGTACTCTCCGGGCGAGGTCTCGACGGCGTTCCAGCTGTAAAAACCCATGCGCTCGTAGGGTCTGCGTCCGAAATCGAGCATCATCTTCTCGCTGAACTTGTTGTTGCACCAGAAACTGAATCCGATGCCCGCCGGGTTCGTCCCCATCGCGACCTTTTCGAGGCTGTATCCGATCTGCTGCGCCCCTGCCGCCAGCGACGCCAGCACGAGGACCATGGCCGATAATAATATTTTTTTCATGTTTTTTAGAAACTGTTTAAATTTTATTCGCGAAAAAGGTTATGAGATATTTGGCTTCGCCTTTCTCCTGAAGTTGGCGGGCAAAGGAACGCCCGCAAAGTTGGCAAGCAGAGGGACGCTTGCCTTCCTCTCGCTACCTCGGCCGTAGCCCGCAAGCGGTCTGCGGCCCTCGCAACGCTGCTCGGTTCTCCTCCTTGCGAGGCATAGCCCGCGAGCGGTCTCTGCTCTCGCTTCGAGCGTCGAGAAGTTGGCGGGCAAAAAGACGCCCGCCTTTCTCCTCGTCGTTCGGCAGAGTTGCGAGTAAACTCGCCTCTGCGCTCGGTTTGTCGTCGATTTTCGATGATTTTTGCGCCTCCGACAAGGCGCATGGCGGGTCCCATGTAACGTGGAGGAGGCGCAAAAGGCGCGAAACAAGAGCCATAAGATTTTCGATGAATAAATTTTAAACAGTTTCTTAGAATTTGCCGTTACTTCACTCTTTTTTTGAGCCACTCCAGATGTGGGTCGTTGTGAGCTGTGCAGTAGTCGAATATCTCCTGGCTGAGGCTGGAGGCCAGCGTAGCGTAGGCCGCATCCTCCACCTTGTTGTACGACTCCGAGGGATCTTTTTTGCGATCGATCAGCAGCGCCTTGCCGCGCACGTCGTTCTTGCCGTAGATGAGTTTGTAGTCGCGCGTTACCACCCCCACCCACGGATAGCTGGCGGCATAGGCGCGGATAAATGCCCTGTCTTTCCACCCCTTCTGCACCTTGCCGGTAAGGGCTGTCTCGAAGCTGCTGCCGCTGACCTTCTCCTTCTGCTCGACCTCCGCCAGCGCGAGTATCGTGGGATAGAAATCGATCGAGCTGGCAATGCAGTCGCACACCGTCCCGCCCTTGATCTTCGCCGGATAGCGCACGATGAACGGCACGCGGGCCGCGCTCTCGAAGGGCACCCCCTTGGCCATGCGGGCGTGTTCGCCCATCATGTCGCCATGGTCCGACGTGAAGACGACGATCGTGTTGTCATACAGGCTGTTGTCCTTCAACCAGGTGATTATGCGGCCCACATTGTCGTCGATGCACTTGATCATGCCGAAATATTGCGACTTGTTCTGAGGCAGCGTCGCCACGATCTGGTCATATTCCGACTTGGTTTTTTTGGCCTTGCCGTCCGGTGCGCCGATGCGCGTCTCGTTGTAGAGATAGTAGTCGCTCTTGGGCTCCTCGGTCAGCGTGGCGGGCAGCTTCATCGTCGAAGACGGATACATCGTGCTGTAGGGTGCGCGTACGAGGTAGGCCGGGTGCGGGTCGGGGATGCTGAGCATGAAGCAGAAACTCTCCCTGCTGTGGCGGCCCATGAACTCCAGCGCACGGCTGGTGAACCAGTCGGTCGGATAGTTGGCCGCCACCGTGGTTACGTCGCTCGACATGCGCGGATGGTCGTCGCCGGGCTCATACTCGATGGTCTTGTAGTGGCCGAACGAGTACATCGCCGCGCGATCGCTCCATCCCATGTCCTTGCCGCGAATGTCCCAGCCCGGACGTTTGGGGTTGCCGTCCAGGTGCCACTTGCCGGCATAACCGGTCTGATAACCCTTCTCGCGCAGCACCTGCGCCCAGGTCGAGACATCCTGACGTATCTGCTCGTCGTTCTTGTAAGCCCCGTTCTCCTGGGGGTAGAGCCCCGTCTGGAACGCGCCGCGCGAAGGGGTCGAGACGGGCGTGTTGGCATAAAACCCCGTCGCAATACATCCCTCCCCGGCCAAAAGGTCGATGTTGGGTGTGCCGATCTCCTTGCCGCCATAACAGCCCAGCGTCCAGGCCGCCATCTGGTCGACCATGATCACCAGCACGTTGGGACGGGGTTGCCCTTTGGCGGCATCGTTCTTTTTGGACGCCGCATCGACCGGCGCGACTGCGGTGCAACCGATCCCCGTCAGACAAAACAGCGGGGCAAGTGTGCGAAATTTCGACATGACTTATCTATTTTTAGAGTTTATACAGGTTAAGATGATATGTGTTTTTCGATAAATTCGATCAGGCCCGAGTAGAGATTTTTCTGTTCGAGCAGCAGTGTTATGCGGTCGGCGATGCCCAGCTCGGCATATTTGTCGGCTATACGTTTGCCGAATTTGGGGCTGTGGCCGTCGTCGCTCTCCATGTCGGTGCGATATGAGAGCGTTACCGGCGGATTGTCGGCGGTGATGACCGTCAGCGGATTTTCGGCCTCTATCGCCCACGCCCCTTTTGGAAGCGCCTGAGCCAGGTAGGCGCCGCGAATCCTGTCAGGATATTTGCAGACAAAATCCCACGAGACGACCGTGCCGCGCGACGAGCCACCGATGAACAGATTGTTCACATCGAGGTTTAATTTCGCAGCGTTGTCCGACACCCACTTGTAGACCAGCAACAGATCGGCGCGGCAAATCATCACGTCTTCGTAGGATTTGACCTGGGGGACAGACTCCCAACTGATGACCGTTATGCCTCTCTCCCTGCACATGTCGACCACATTTTTGGGTATGTCGTTGGCCGAAGGGAGCACCTTGCCGTCCGAGTTGGGGTGGCCCCAAATGTATACGGGGGTCGGTTTTGCGCCCTCGGCCCGGTAGAGGTTGAGCCACTGATTCTCGCCGGGGCCGTAGTTGAACCTCTCGCCGACGGCCCTCTCTTTTGGCTTGACCGGCAAGCCGTTGGGTGCGGTACGCTCCTGTGCGCCGCACACTGCGGTGCACAGGACAAAAAATGCTGTCAGAAACCGTTTCATATTTTTAGAAGAAAAATAAATATTGCACCAGACATGCCGCCACCAGCAGCGCGGCCAGCACGCGATAGTTGCTGTACCACGGCACCCCGCGATAGGAGGCGCTCTCCTCAGTCCAGTATTTGCGTGTCCAGGTGTTGGGCTCGACCTTTTCGGCCGGGGGAGGCGAAGTGCTCAGGCTGACCGCCACATTGACCGTTACGCTCAGCGCCAACAGTATCGGGGCCAGCAACAGGAAGTGGAGCGGGATGGTCACCCCGGCGCCATACTTGAGCGTCATGATCAGCGCGCCGACGACAAAACCCGCTATCAGCCCCGTAAAGGCGCCCCGGGCATTGGAGCGTTTCCAGAACAGCCCCACAAAGAAGGTCCCCACGATGGGCGGCGCGAGGTACGAAACGATCTCCTGATAGTAAGCCACCAGCGAGTTGAACTGTGCTATCAGCGGAGCCCACGCCACGGCGATCACCAGCGCCGCGAGCGCCGTAATCTGCCCCACGCGGACCAGGTGTTTGCTGTCGCGATTCCTGGCCCATTTCGAGTAGAAATCCATGGTGAACAGGGTCGACACCGAGTTGAGCGTCGCACTGAGGGTCGAGGTCAGGGCCGAGATCATCGCCGCCAGCAGGATACCGATCAATCCCGTAGGCAAATATTTGATTATCAGGCTGGCGTAGACCGAGTCGGTTTTTATGCCCCAGGTCTGTTTGAGCTCCGAGCCACTGACAATCTCCCGTGGCAACTCCACGCCGAACATGTCGAGCCCGCGCCCCACCAGCCCCGGCATGATGATGATGTAGAGGCACGCGAGCGTCAGCAAACCCGTCAGCAACACCCCTTTACGTCCGTGGTCGATGCTTCTGGCCGACAGCACGCGCTGGACCATCACCTGATTGTTGCCCCAGAAATAGAAGCCGAGGATAGGTATGCCCACGATCATGCCGAGCCAAGGCACGGTCGGATCGTCGAGCGGACGGGTCATCTTCAGCCACGGGCCGTCGTGAAAACGGGCTATAAAGTCGCCCCAGCCGCCTATCTCGCCAATGCAGCAAATACTCAGCGCGATGGCGCCCACGATCAGCACCACGGCCTGGATCATGTCGGCCTTGATGGCCGACGAGAGACCTCCGACGATGGTATAGCTGCCGGCGATGACCGCCATGATGACAATGATCCACAACATGTTCGCCCCGGGGAAGATCATCTGGACGACGATGGCTCCGGTGTAGAGGCAGGCCGCCGCGTCGAGGAAGACGTTGCCCAGGATGGTGATAAACGAGAAATAGGTGCGCGAACGGCCGTCGAAGCGTCGCTCCAGATACTCGGGAATGGTGTAGATGCCGTTTTTGAGGTAGAACGGCAGAAAAAAGGTGGCGAAAAAGACCATCACCAGCACCGAGATCCAGTTGTAGTTGTGCACCACCACTCCGCTGATGAACGCCTCGCCGGCATGACCCACCAGCGTCGAGCTGGAGATGCTGACGGCAAATAGCGACAGCCCTATCACCGGCCACGACATGCTCTTGCCTGCAAGAAAATAGTCGCCCGCCGAGGCGTTCTTGCGGTTTTTGAGCGCCCACAATACTATGAAAAGTATGAAGGCGCACAGAATGACAATATCGACAACGTGCAGAGAAGTTCCCATCTTCAGGTCAAAAGTTTGGTTTTATTTGCAAAAAAAGATCATATGCCATTTTCGATGAACTTGTTGTACGGTTATAAAGGTTGGTTAGAAGCAGCCATTTCGAGTTTCCGAGATAGTTTGTCCATCAGAAACCTTGAGTTTAGTTCATGCTTCAATGCCTATTGAGACCGCTACGCGCGGGGCGGTTCTTTTTTATAAAAAGGACCAAACGACGCTCGAAGCAGGAGCAGAGGCTGCTTGCAGGCTATGCCCTGCAATCGACGACAAACCGAGCGCAGAGTCGAGCTTGCTCGAAAACTCTGCCGAGGTGCGAATCGACGCTCGAAGCGAGAGCATAGACCGCTTGCGGACTATGCCTCGCAAGGAGGAGAACCGAGCAGCGTTGCGAGGGCCGCAGACCGCTTGCGGGCTACGGCCGAGGTAGCGCGAGGAAGGCGAGCGTCTCTCTGCTCGCCAACTTCGCGGGCGTTCCTTTGCCCGCCAACATCAGGAGAAAGGCGAAGCCAACGAGGAGAAAGGCGGGTGTTTTTTTGCCCGCCAATGGCGGCCGGGCTCCGCGATTTTTAAATAGTTCCAACCTTTTAAATCCGCACCCCGTTCCCTAACGACTGTTCGACTTGATAAACTGCAGCAGCTCATCGACATTGGCCGTAGCCACGCAGCAATACTGGTCGGCCGCGCCATAGTAGACATAGAGCGTGTCGTCCACAATGACGTTGCCCGTCGGAAAGACCACCCCCCACCGGTAGAGGCCGTTTTTCTCGAACTCGAGCTCGGGCTCGAGGATGAAGTCGCGCGTGCGGTAGAGCACCTGCGAGGGGTCGTCTATGGCCAGGATACATGCGCCGATGCGATAGGTATGATGCTCGTCCACACCGTGATAGAGCATCAGCCACCCCTCCCGGGTGCGCAGCGGAGGGGCGTTGCCGCCCACTTTGCGCTCCCAGGGTTCCCGCCCCTTGAGCAGCAGGCGACTGGGGACATTCCACGTCATCAGATCGTCCGAACATTTGAGCCACACCGACGGGGCGTCGGTGCCGTATTCGGGGCCCACGTACTCCTTGGGACGGTGCAACATGTAGAACTTGCCGCCGATGCGCTCGGGAAAGAGTATCACATCGCGGTCGTCGAGCGACGGATCGGTCAGACGCCCCACCTTTTTGAAGGTGCGCAGGTCGGTCGAGACGGCCAGGGCGGTGTTGCCTACGTTCTCTCTCAGGCACTTGGGGGTGTAGTCGTTATGCCGCGGCGCCACCACCGCGTCGTAGTCGTATTTCCAGTACTGCCCCGGCGGATAGGGACGAAAGGCGTAGGTCATGTAGTATTCGTCGCCAAACTTCACCAGTCGTGGGTCTTCGACCGACCCTGCGTCGAAACCGTTATCTCCGGGCGAGAGCACCGGTCGATCCATGACGCGGCGAAAGCGAAAACCGTCGCGGCTCTCGGCCAGACCGATATGTATGCGATGCTGGGCGTCGTGGCCCGCTGCGCGATAGAGCATGTAAAAAGTCCCATCCTCATACCACGCTGCGGGGTTGCATGCCGCCAGGCTCTCCCATTCGCTGACGGGATTGGGGCTGAGGATCGGATTTCCCTCAAATTTGGTAAGTTTCATTGGCATCCGTTTCTTTGGCAAACAAAAAATGTATATCGAATCTTGAAATATTTCATATCTTTGTGTATACGGACCAGTTTCTCATGAAAACACGTCAGACCGCACTGCAGCAGGAGATGACTCCACTGAGCGATGAAGATTTCTTCATCCTGCTCGACCATACCGACGCCAAATTCGACTACGAGGCCCATTGGCACACCGACTACGAGCTCAACATGGTCATCGGCGCCGAGGGCGAGCGGCTGGTGGGCGACTCGCACGAGGAGTTCGACTATCTGGACATAGTTCTCATCGGGCCGCGCATGCCCCATCGGTGGATCAGTCAGAGCGGCGAGGGTACGCACGTGATCACCATCCAGTTTCACGAGCAGATGCTCAACTACCCCACCATCGGCAAACGCATCTTCGCCTCGATCAGGGAGTTGCTCGAACGCGCCCGGCGGGGCATCGTCTTTGCCGAAGAGGTCCGTCCCGAGATTCGCGACCGGCTGCTCAACCTCTCCCGGTCGAAGGGTTTCGACATCGCGCTGCAGTTCTACTCGCTGCTCGACTTCATGGCCGGAACGCCCGGTCAGCGTCTTCTGGCCAGCGACAACTACGACCCCGGCGCCATCGTCAACCAGACCCACAGCCGTCGCATCGGCATGGTATGCGACTATGTCAACAAAAACTTCGGCCGGCAAATCTCACTGTCGGACATGGCCGAACTTACCAACATGTCCGAATCGTCGTTCTGCCACTTTTTCAAGAAGAAAACGGGCAAAAACTTCATCGACTACCTCCACGAGGTGCGCATCGGCCACGCCACCCGCATGTTGTGCGAGACCAGCGAAAGCATCGCCGAGATATGCTTTGTGTGCGGCTACAACAACACCTCCAATTTTCTGCGCGTGTTCCGCAACAAACTCGGCGAAACCCCCACTCAATATCGCAACAATGCCCGCCGGATGATGATGACGCGCTACTGATCCCTACTCTTTGCCCCGGCAGAGGCCTGTGCTCCAAAACCATAGCCCAAAAAGTCCGTCTGCAGCTCAAAGCCATGACCCGCCTTTGACTGCTCTATAGCCCTCCTTGCCCCAGCC
>BNXD01000045.1 GCA_025999315.1 Bacteroidia bacterium
TTGCCTATGCCTAAAACCTTTTCCATTGTTTGAATATACAAATGATCAAAGGTAGCATAATTTTTTGTAAATTTGCATCTTTCAAACACTCTTTCATGGCCCGTATCCTTTGCATAGAGACAGGCACCGACATCTGCTCGGCGGCCATCGCCCAGGACGGCGAGGTTGTGGCCCTGCGCGAGAGCCCTCCCGATCGCGATCACGCCCGCAACCTCGCCCCGTTCATCAACGAGTTGCTGCGCGGGGCAGGTCTGCAGGCCGGGCAACTCGAGGCGGTGGCGGTCGGCATGGGCCCCGGCTCCTACACCGGCCTTCGCATCGGCGTCTCGCTGGCCAAAGGGATATGTTACGGATTGGAAATACCGCTGGTCGGGGTCGGGTCGCTGCGTTCGCTGGCCCGCATGGCACGCGAAGAGCTCCGTCAGGGGCAGAGAGGCCCCGCTCCGACCGAGCCCGGACTGACGCTGCTCTGTCCGATGATCGACGCCCGTCGCATGGAGGTCTACAGCGCCGTTTTCGATTGGCAACTCGACGCTCTCACCCCCGTCGGGGCGCACATCATAGACAAGGATAGCTTTGCCGGAATGATCCCGGCAACGAGCGCGCAGGGCGAGTTTGTGATCTTCGGCGACGGAGCGTCCAAATGCGTGGGGGTGCTGCCCCCGCACGTACGCCATATCGAGGTGAGCCCCTCGGCCCGCGGCCTGGCCGTCGACGCCGAAGAGGCGTTCCGCCTTGGGCGATTTGAAGACGTGGCCTACTTCGAGCCGTTCTATCTCAAGGATTTCGTAGTCACCACCACCCGCAAAAAAATGTTCTGACCGGCTCTATCTGATCTCCGATGCTCTTACGCCGGGGTTGTAGACGGGGGACGATGATGATTCGACGGCAGGATAGGTGAAGACGCCGCGGTCGGAGTGGGTTGTGCCGTCGAGGCCGTCCCAGAACAGTTTGACGGGCGCCGATGTTTGGCCGGCGGGCAGCAGGGAGGCGACCTCGAAGCTGACATAACCCGACCGGAGGGTGTTGCCCTGATCATCGCAGGCGTTGTGGTGGAGATAGAGCCTGATGGTGTCGTCGGGTACGAGCACATCGTCCTGCACCAGCGTGAGCAGGTGGGGCTGCGACCGGTAGCCAAACTTCGCATCGAAACGCAGGTTGAGGAAACGGTCGCCGAACCAGGCGCGGGTTACGCCGATCGGATCGTTGCCGATGCTGTCCTCTCGCACGGTCTGGTCCTGGTCGATGAACGATCGCAGCAGCGGCTCTTTGGTCAGCACCTGATAGAGATCGTTGATACTCACGTTGTAATGTGCCGGAGCACCGCCGACGGAGCCGAGAATGGTGTAGTTGACTATCACGCGCTGACCGGCATGGTAGGCGTCTGCCGGGACGCGACTGTTGACCACGTGCAGCAGCGCGCCGTTGTCGCGGCGGATGACGACCGAGGCGTCGCCATTGCCCGTGTCGACCGTACCCCACGCGATGGTGTAATTGCCTGTGGAGTAGCCACGATCGTCATTGCAGGCGACCATCGACAGCGCCGAAAATGCAGCCATGGCTGCAAACACGAGAAGCCTTTTCATAGTTGTCTCTTACCTTAGACTATTTATTATGCGAACGTTTTACAGGGCAAAATTATTGTTTCCGGCGATCTTTTTCTTAAAATAATTGAAGATCGTCCGAAACTTGCCTGAAATTTAGACAAACTCTTGCTACCTTTGGTGCAAACAATTCAAATGTATGAAAAAAATCGGATTTGCCAGCGATCATGCGGGCTATGAACTCAAAGAATTTCTGGTCGGGTACCTCGACGCCAAGGGATATGACATTTTCGACTTCGGGTGCCACTCGGTCGAGAGTTGCGACTATCCCGACATGGCCCACCCGCTGGCCGAGGCGGTAGCCGACAAGCAGGTCGACTGCGGCATCGCCATCTGCGGCAGCGGCATCGGCATGTCGATCGCCATCAACCGCCACCGCGGCGTGCGGGGCAGCCTCTGCTGGGAGGTCGAGCTGGCCGCTCTGACCCGCCAGCACAACGACTCGAACGTACTGGTGCTTCCGGCGCGTTTTATCGACAACACCAAGGCGACGCAGATCGTCGACAAGTACCTCTCCACCGCCTTCGAGGGCGACCGCCATATCCAGCGCGTGGCAAAGATCGAGTTGAAATAGAACGCGCTTTCCACAGACGAAGGCCGTGCTCCGATCGGAGCACGGCCTTCTGTTTCTGTTGACGCACTCGATGTCAACGTGTCCGGGCGTCTACAGCCCGAACTCCTTTCGGAGCATCTCTACGGCGTCGAGTTTCTCCCATCCGAAGAACTCCACCTGCCGCACGACCTGCCGGTCGTTCTCGACAAAGGTTACCTCGCCGGTGTAGGGGCGGGCTCCGAAGTGGCCGTAAGAGGCTGTGGCCTCGAAGATGGGGTTGCAGAGGCCGAAACGGCGCACGATGGCCGCCGGACGCAGGTCGAAGAGCCCTCCGATGCGCTCGGCGATCTGCCCGTCGCTCAGGGCGACCTTCGAGGTGCCTTTGGTGTCGACAAAGATGCTCAGAGGCTGGGCGATGCCTATGGCGTAGGCCACCTGCACCAGCGCCTGGTCGGCGATACCCGCCGCCACCATGTTTTTGGCGATGTGGCGCGCCGCATAGGCTGCCGAACGGTCGACCTTCGATGAGTCCTTGCCCGAGAAGGCGCCGCCGCCGTGGGCGCCGCGCCCGCCATACGAGTCGACGATGATCTTGCGCCCGGTGAGGCCCGTGTCGCCGTGCGGTCCGCCGATGACAAACTTGCCCGTCGGGTTGACGTGCAGGATATAGTCGTCGCCGATGAGCCCGGCCAGCTGGTCGCCGGCCCGCTGCAGACGCTCCTTCACGCGCGGGATAAGGATACGGCGCACATCGTCGCGAATCTTCTCGCCCATCTGCTGCTCGGCCTCTTTTTCGCCGACAGAGGCCGAGGGTTTGATGAAATCGTCGTGCTGGGTCGACACCACTATGGTGTGGATGCCCAGCGGGCGGTGGTCGTCGTCGTAGCTGACCGTTACCTGGCTCTTGGAGTCGGGACGCAGGTAGGTCATCACTTCGCCCTCGCGCCGTATGACGGCCAACTCTTTGAGTATCACGTGCGAAAGGATCAAACCGGCGGGCATCAATTCGCGCGTCTCGTTGCAGGCATAACCGAACATGATGCCCTGGTCGCCGGCGCCCTGCTCGTCCTCGCTCTGACGCACCACGCCCTGGTTGATGTCGGTCGACTGCTCGTGGATGGCCGACAGCACGCCGCACGAATCGCCGTCGAAGCGATATTCGGCCTTGGTGTAGCCGATGCGGTTGATCACCCGGCGTGCGACGCCCTGAATGTCGACATAGGCGTCCGAACGCACCTCGCCCGCCACGACCACAAGACCCGTGGTGCAGAGTGTTTCACAGGCGACTTTGGCATTAGGGTCGCGACGAAGGAACTCGTCGAGGATCGCATCCGAAATCTGGTCGGAGACTTTGTCGGGGTGCCCCTCGGACACCGACTCCGACGTAAACAAATATCCCATCTTATTAAATTGTGTTATGCCCCGGACATGGCCCGCGGCGGTTAATAAAAAGGGAAAGCAATTGGTCTGGGGAGGTGCAAAAACAACGACAGAAGAGTGCTTTTTAGCTCTTTTTTTACGTGGTTGCAAGCGGCCAAATCTTTCCACAAAACTGTTCCGGGCTGTTCCCGGCGGCGACAAAGGTAGTACTTTTTTTTGAAAATATCTAACGAAAAAGTTATCTGATCGAGAATTAGCGGATGTTTGATGCTTGAGGGATAATCGGTTACGATATTAGGAGTAGTTGAGGTTCGATAAACTGCAAATAACGCTACAAAGGCACAAAAACGACTGAATTTCTACGCTTTATTTATGAATATTTACAGACTATTTTTCGTTGTCTGCCTTTGCTGAATTCGTAGCAATGCCCTATTCACTAAAAAGATATTAAGAAACTGTTTAAATTTTATTCGCGAAAAAGATTATGTTCTCGTTGGCTTCGCCTTTCTCCTGATGTTGGCGGGCAGAAAGACGCCCGCCTTTCTCCTCGTCGTTCGGCAGAGTTGCGAGTAAACTCGCCTCTGCGCTCGGTTTGTCGTCGATTTTCGATGATTTTTGTGCCTCCGACAAGGCGCATGGCCGCTCCCATGTAACGAGGAGAAGGAGCAAAAAGCGCGAAACAAGAGCCATAAGATTTTCGATGAATAAATTTTAAACGGTTTCTAAGAGGTTGTCTAAAAATTTATTCACCAAAATCATTATCTCCCCTGTTCGCGTCTTTTCCTCCGTCGCCTTGCAGCAAAAGACACCGACGCGCTCTGCCGCGGCGAAGAAAAAATCATCAGACAATGAGACATGCGAATCAGCAGTTGCTGTTTATGTTTGATTATAAATGCCTTATCGCATCTTCAAGTCTTATGCCATGTCATCATGAGCTCATGTTACCCTGAGCTTGTCGAAGAGTCTCAGCAAAACTGCATATGAGATGCTTCGACTGCGCTCAGCATGACACCTTATAAGGCTGCGTCGTCGTTTCGCTCAGCATGACATATCATGTTTCAACCCCTGTCATAATCTTTTCGATGAATAAAATTTGAACGGGTTCCAAATTATGTGGGAGTAATGTAATGGTATCAGTGCATTTTTTAGGTGCATATGCGGACATTCATTTAATGATCAATCGAACAAACAAAGATAATCATTCCTTAACTAATCTTGAGTCGGAATGTAAAGCCCGGGAGAGTTAAAGTCGCAATTTTATCCCCGCGTTGATCACAAAACCATCCAGCGGCGCGTAAATGTCTTTGAAAACGGGGTTTGTTATCGGGCCGGTATGGATGGCGCCGAAGCGGGTTTGCCGCGTGTCGGTAAAGTTTTCAAAGTTGACAAAGACCGAAGCGTGTTCCCAAATCCGCTCGACCATTGCACCGAACACCCAAAAGGCCCTCCCCGTTGCGCCGTCGTTCAACGCCTGGCGACTGTTGTAGTAGGCTTCCAGTCCTATTCGCCATTTTTCTTCGACTTCGTACATTAAAACTGTATTTATGCGGTGTTTCGGCGTTAATGGATTTTGATAACGGTCCCCATTTTCTTTGACAACGGCGTCCGTAAAGGTATAACCCAGATAGAGTTTGAAATCTTCGTATCCGATCTTTATATTCGTCTCCGCGCCTTTTGTATCGGTGTGTCCGTCGATATTTTGAAATTGACGGTCGCCTCCGCTCAAGGAAACAAGCATCAGGGGAGAGTTCAGGCGGGTATAAAAAAACAGTTGATTGACGCTGAACGTGATCCTGTCGGCGATCGAGGTGCGGTAGTTTATGTCGCCGTTAACGCCGTAACTGCGTTCCAGCCTGTTGGCGTGGCTGTTTACGGACAATACGTTTTTATATTGCATTCGCTCGCTCTCTTCGGTGAAGATGGTGGGCGTTTTGTAGCCCGGTCCGCCGCCGACACGGGAGGTCCATTTTTTATCGATCTTCAGCAGAGCCGACAGACGGGGCAAAATGGCAAAGCCATAACCGGCCACACAGTCGCCGCGCAATCCGCTTTCGAGGCTGAGCCGGTCGGTTATCCTCGAAAGGTTTTGCACAAAAACGCCGCCGGTCAACTGGTCGTAGTTGCGCGGTGCGATGCTTCCGCCTGCAGGTTTTTCTCTGAAATTGTCGGTCCAGAGATTTACGCCGCCGACCCATTCTGTTTTTTCGCTTGAGTGCAGGTAGTTTATCTCGCTGAATGTGCCGTTTTGAACGCCGTCGAAAACATAGCCGGGTATGGTTATCGTGCGTTCAAAATAGTTGTAGCTGTTGCGGATGTTCATTTTCGATCTGTTCGAGAAACGATGTTCCAGCGAGAATTGAGAACTGATCCGACTTGTTTTGTTTCGCTCAAAATAGGCATGTTCGCCGCCCTGTCGCCCTTTCAGATAAAGCATGTCGCCGCCCAGCCTGTTCTCAAAGGCGGTGTTCACGCCAAAATCGGCTTTTGTTTTTTGGCCCAACCGGACAAACAGCCGTGGATTGACCGTGTATCGTTCCACCTTGGGAATGGCGCTCAAACCGATGCCCGCAGGGTCGCAGGGAGTATTGCTGTTGCGTGAGACAAAGAGTGTCAGGCCGATCCTGTCGAATTTCTGCGAATAGAATCCGCTGACGTCCAGCCCCAGGGCCGACGTTCCGTTCAGCAGAAAATTCAGTTCGCGATTTTCGGTCGGCGTTTTTGAAATGAGGTTTACAAGTCCCGCTATTGCACCTCCGCCGTAGAGCGTGGAGGAGGCCCCTTTGACTATTTCCACCTGCATGAGGTCGAGCGGCGGAATCTGCAACAGCCCCAATCCGCTTGCCGCACCCGAATAGAGCGGAAAGCCATCCTTGAGAATTTGCGTATATCTGCCATCCAAACCCTGTATGCGGATAGAGGCGTTCGCCGAAACAGGCGAGGTTTGCTGCGTTTGAATCCCCGTGCTTTCGCTCAGCAACATGCGAATGTCGCCGGGTTTCATGCTCGCTTTTTCGTCCAGCTCCTCAGCGCCGACAAGCTCCAGGCGGGTCGGAATATCCCGAATGGTTCGTGTGCTTCGGGTGGAAGAGACAACCACCTCTTCGAGTTCTTCGTCCGGTTTTTCCGAGAATACCCGCACCGTATCGGCCTGTTTGCCTGTCGCCCCGGGCAAGTCCATGGCAAACAGCGCGCTGCACCGGATCAGCGCAACGAATAAAACTATATATGATCTCATTTTTGCTTGATTTGGATGAACGTACAATCGTGCCGGAAAGTTCTCTTCCCGTCAGTTAAATTGGTAAATTTCAATATGATCAAGCAAATTTTGGCGGCTGCAGGATGCCGTCGAGAGAAATATCCGCATAGATATGCGGCTCGCATGTCTCTATCTCGGCAGAGAGTTCCTGCGGGTCGGCTTGCGCGTGGGCAATATCTGTCATTAAAAATCCGACACAGGTATTGCAAAACGAAAACGGCGAACAGCAGTCGGCGCAATCGTGCTGTTCGGTTTGACATCCGTCGTTTTCATCACTGCAAGCATCGGGACAAAACGATGCCGAAAGCGCTAAAACATAAATAAATAATATGCCTGCCAGAAATTTCATGCTGCGAAATCGAATGCAAAAGCGGGCGAACGCAAAGTTGGCGTCCAATATCCGCACCTCCGTCATGACGGCAAAGATAGTCCGATTTTTTGCATTTTTGGCCAAAAGTAACTAACTTGGCGACAGTAAAATTGTCGATACCATGATGAACATTGTACTTTTTGGCCCTCCGGGGGCGGGTAAAGGCACGCAGGCTCAGAAACTTGTCGAGAAATATGCCCTCCGTCACGTCTCCACCGGCGACATCATCCGCGGCGAGATCAAGGCCGGCACCGCTTTGGGCCGCAGCGTCGAGAGCTACATCCAAAAGGGCGAGCTGGCCCCCGACGCCCTTGTGATCAACATTATAGCCGACTATCTGGAGCGTAATTGCGCGGATTGTCCGGGGATCATTTTCGATGGTTTTCCGCGCACCACAGTGCAGGCCGAGCAGTTCGACCGCATGTTGGCCGACCACAACATGAAGGTCGACATGATGCTCTCGCTCGAGGTGCCCGAGGACGAACTGGTGGAGCGTCTGTTGCTGCGCGGCAGCACCAGCGGCCGCGCCGACGATGCCAACCAGACGGTGATACGCAACCGCATCCACGTCTACAACGCCCAGACGGCCATCGTAACCGACTATTACGCCGCCCAAGACAAATATGTGGCCGTCAACGGTCTTGGCGCGATCGACGAAATATTCGCCCGTCTGTGCGACCGCATCGACCGCCACCTCTGACACACCCCCCTCTCTCTCCGTCATGCGCTATCCGGCGCGCTGTGTGCAATGATTGTTGCACACAGCGCGCCGGATAACTGATTTTACTCATTTACAATCCGTAGCGGGCGCTTATATGGGGAACGGTCTGTTTGTAATGCCATTCAGGGACAGTATGAATTCTTTTCGTTTGCAACCAAACGCCTGCCGTCTATTTAAATGAAGGTTCAAGATAACTTACAAAGATGCAAATCTTCTAAAGTTATCTTGAACCCATAGTTATTATATACGGCAACTTTTATATTCTCGTCATCGTCTGCCCTGCAAGTACCAACGGTCAGAATGGCAAGGCCGAGTCCTGCTAATAGATACTTGTTTTTCTCAATAAAATCGATTTTTTTCATGCAAAAACGCCCTGCTTCGGTCATTAGAAAAATGGCCGGAGCAGGGCGACAAAAAAGATTATTGGGATTATGTCTGATTATGTCGGCATGGCTACGTCTTTCTGTTTGTCAAACAGTAGATTATCGGTATGACAAAGCCGTTGAGCAGCGTCGAGGTCAGCAACCCTCCGAGGATCACTTTGGCCATCGGGCTTTGAATTTCGTTGCCCGGCAGGTCGCCGCCCAGGGCCAGCGGTATCAGGGCCAGCGCTGCGGTGAGCGCCGTCATCAGGATAGGGTTCAGACGGTCCAGCGAGCCGCGCATAACGCTGTCGGTCACCGACATGCCCGTGGCGCGCAGATCGTTGTAACGCGACACGAGCAACATGCCGTTGCGCGTGGCGATGCCCAGCAGCGAGATGAATCCGATGATGGCCGGGATACTCATAACGCCACCCGAAACCGCCAGGGCCATGACCCCGCCTATCAGCGCCAGAGGCAGGTCGAGCAAGATGACCGCCGCCTGGGTCGCGCTGCGGAACTGTTTGAACAACAGCATAAATATCACCAGCGCCGAGAACAGCGAAACCGCCATCAGCGTACGCGAGGCCGTCCTCTGGCTCTCGAATTGCCCGCCGTACTCGATGTGATAACCCTCGGGCAGGCTGACCTGCGCCTCGATCTGCTTGCGGATCGCGCTCACCGCGCCCCGCAGGTCGCCCCCGGTGATGTTGGCCGAGACGACGATCTTGCGCGCCACGTTTTCGCGGTTGATGATGTTGGGTCCGGCGGTCGAGGTGATGTCGGCCACGTAGCTCAGCGGAATTTTGTGCCCGCCGGCATCCACCGCCATGTCGCGGATATGTTCGGCGCTCCGGCGATGGTCGTCGTCGATCTTCAGCGTCAGGTCGAAGAGCCGGTCGCCTTCGCTGACCTGCGACACCACCCTCCCGCCCAGCAGGACGCTCACTGCGCGGCTGAACTCGGGCAGCGTCATGCCGTACGCGGCCAGCATCTCGCGCCGGGGGGTGATCTTCAGTTGCGGTCGTTCGACCTGCTGCTCGACGCTCAGGTCTGCTATGCCGTCCACGTCCCGGATGGCGGTTTTGATCTGATTGCCAATGGCGAACAACCTGTTCAGGTCGTCCCCGAAGAGTTTGATGGCCACGGCTGCCCGTGTGCCCGAGAGCATGGCGTCGATGCGGTGCGAGATGGGCTGCCCGATCTCGATGTTGACCCCGGGCAGCGTAGCGAGCTTGCGGCGTATCTCGGCCTCGATCTGTCCGCGCGGGCGTCGGGCGAGGACGAACGGCGCTTCGATCTCCGAAACGTTCACTCCCAGAGCATGTTCGTCGAGCTCGGCGCGGCCCGTCTTGCGCCCCGTGGTCTGAATCTCGGGCACCGAGAGGATCATCTGTTCGGCCATGTGCCCCATGCGGTCCGACTCCTCGAGCGAGATGCCGGGCAATGTGCTGACGTTGATGGTGAAAGAGCCTTCGTTGAACGGCGGCAGGAAGCTGTGTCCCAGCGTCAGCAGCACGCCTGCGGCCGCCGCCAGCGCCACGCCCGTGCCTCCCAGCACTATTCTCCGGTGGGCGAACGACCACTCCAGGGCCCGTTTGTAGACGGTTTTCATCGTGCGTGCTACCCACGGTTCGCGCTCCCGCTGCCCGTCCCGTCGATCGGGCAGATAGCTGCACAGCACGGGGGTCAGCGTCAGAGCCACCACCGTCGAGGCCAACAGCGCCACGATGAACGATATGCCCAGCGGCGCCAGCATTCGCCCCTCCATGCCTGAGAGGGAAAACAGCGGCGCGAAACTCACTATGATGATCAGCGTCGAGTTGAAGATGGGCATGCGCACCTCTTTCGACGCCTCGAACACCACGGTCATAGTGTTTTTCTGCTCTGCGGGCGGCCTTTTGCGGTTCTCGCGCAGGTGTTTGAAGACGTTCTCCACATCCACGATGGCATCGTCCACCAGCGACCCGATGGCGATGGCCATTCCGCCCAGGCTCATGGTGTTGATGGTCAGTCCCAACGCTTTGAGCGCCAGTATCGAGGCCACCAGCGACAACGGGATGGCCACCAGCGAGATGGCCGTGGTGCGCACGTTCATCAAAAACAGGAACAGCACGAGGACCACAAAAACGGCCCCCTCGCAGAGCGATCGCTGTACATTGCCTATCGAACTTTCGATGAACCGCGCCTGACGAAAAATGTCGGTCGAGATCTTCACATCCCGCGGCAATGATCCCCCGAGCTCGGCCAGCGTACGTTCGAGCCTGGCGGTCAGCTCCATGGTTCCGGCGCCGGGCTGCTTGGTGACGGTCATCAGCACGGCCGCACGGCCACGCTGGGAGGCTGCGCCAAGCCGCGGCGTTTTGTCGCCCGCGCGGATCTCCGCTATCTGCCCGAGCATGACGGGTCCCTCGCCCGCGCGACCCACAAAGAGCTTGCCCAGCGCCTCGAGGTCGGAGGTGGCCACCGCCCCGCGTATGATATATTCGTTGCCCCACTCGTCGACCGTCCCGCCCGAGACGTTGCGGTTCGCATCCTGCACGGCGTCGATCACCCCCTCGAGCCCCACCCCGCAACGCTTCATCCGCAGGGGGTCGAGCGCGATCTGATACTCCCTGACCTGGCCGCCCAGGACGCTCACCTGCGCCACTCCGCCCGCAGCCATCAGCCGCGGGCGCACCGTCCAGTCGGCCAGCGTGCGAAGCTCCTGCAGCGAGGCGCTGTCGGAGGTCAGGCCTATGATCATCATCTCGCCGAGGATGGACGACTGGGGCCCCAGCGTGGGGGCGCTCACCCCGGCAGGCAACGTCTCCCCGATGAGGGCCAGCTTCTCGGCGACGATCTGGCGCGCACGGTAGATGTCGGTTCCCCAGTCGAACTCGACCCATACCACCGAGAAACCCGTGGCGGACGACGAACGCACGCGCCTCACATCGGCCGCTCCGTTCACGGCCGTCTCGACGGGAAAGGTGACCAGACGCTCCACCTCCTCGGGCGCCATACCCCCCGCCTCGGTCATCACCACCACCGTCGGAGCGTTCAGGTCGGGAAACACGTCGACCTCCATGTGCATGGCGATGTATATGCCCGCCACCATCAGCGCTGTCGCAGCCGCCAGCACCGCCACGCGATTGTCGAGCGAAAATTTTATTATCCTGTTAAGCATCTGTCTGTTTTGTGTTGATATAAATTGCTGTCGATAGCCTGTTTTTCGACTCCCCGCCCCCCCAGCGGCTCTTAGTCGCTGCACGGGCGAGGGAGTCGGCAGTTTTGACAGGCAAAACTGCAAAATAGAAATTGGTTATCAATACCAAATATTCTCTCTCTTCCGGCGTCAAAAGTGGGCCTGTCCAACTTTGAACTCTCCCGCGCCGTCAGGCGAGGATTTGACAACTCAAAAGAGGGGTGTAAAAAGACGCCGTGTTGTCTTGAATCTGCCTCGCGC
>BNXD01000046.1 GCA_025999315.1 Bacteroidia bacterium
CGTGCAACAGGGCGCAAATACCGAATACTATCGGCGCCTGATCGACAGCGGCATCCCGGTGGTGTTTTTCAACCGCACGGACGACCGTCTCGATGCCGGCAAGGTGGTGATTGACGACTACCGCATGGCCTTTTTTGCCGTCGAACACCTTATAATAGGTCGGGGCGAACCGTTTCGCACACGCATCATGCACCTGCGCGGGCCGGAGAGCATATCCAACTCGACGTTGCGCTGGCAGGGCTATTGCGATGTGTTGCGCAAATACGGCATCGAGCCCGAAGGATCGCTGGTGCGCAGGTGCGCCGAAATATCGAGACAGGCGGGCTACGATGCCATGATGACAGCCCTCGACGAAGGTCTTGTTCCCGAGGCGGTGTTCGGCTTCAACGATCCGCTGTCGATAGGGGCCATGAAGGCGCTCAAACGCCGGGGCTACCGCATCCCGCAGGATGTGGCGGTGATGGGATTCTCCGAGTCGCAATCGGCCCTGCTGGTCGATCCGCCGTTGAGCTCGGTCGCCCAGCCGCTGGACAGGATGGGCGAATCGGCCGCGCGTCTGCTGCTGGAGAAGATAGACGATCCGTCGGCCGAAAATCGCACCGTCGTTCTCCAGGCCGACATCAACATCCGCGAGTCGAGCGACGAGACCAAAATAGGCCAGTATATTCCCTTGCCCTGAAGGCGACCCGCTTTCGGGAACGATTTTACAGTTCGGGAGCGTTCCCGAAAACGTTCCCGCTAATTTAGTTGGCTCCCGGGTGTGGAGAATGGTGTCGGATGCGTTATTTTTGTTTTCGTTCAAGTATGTCGATCACAAAATAACCAACATCCGAACAATATGAAAAGAACAGTTTACTCTCTTCTGCTGGGGGCGTTTGTCGCGGTTCTCAATGGCTGCATGGACAAGGAGCCCACGCCGCCCAATTTCGTGCATGTGGAATCGGTCGGTTTCCAGGCCGCTGCCGTCACTGTGGAACAGACCCAGACATTGCAACTGGAGGTAACATTCGTTCCCGAAAATGCCGGCAACAAGGGCTACATCTGGCACAACAACACCGACCCGGCAGTGGCCAGCGTTAACTCCGACGGTCTGGTCAAGGGTCTGCAACTGGGCAAGACCACCATCAGCATCCAGACCAACGACATGCGCCGGATAGCCTATGTCGAGGTAACGGTGGTGCCGTATGTCGTTCCGAACCCCATTCAGTCGATAACTTTGGACAATTCGTCTCACGCCTTCACGGTGTTGGACGCTCCGTTCACGGTTACGGCTACGGTCCTGCCCGCCGACGCCACCATCCCCGACCTGGAGTGGGAGTCGGCCGACGAATATATTGCCACCGTGTCGCCCACAGGGGAGATAACCCCCGTAGGCTATGGCAAATGCAACATATATGCGCGGGCCGTGGACGGCAGCAACAAGTTCGCTGTGTGTGTGGTGAGCGTCGACGGCGTCAAAGACCGAAACTACGACGTGGCGGGAGGCATCAATGCCGCCAACTATTATAAAAAGACCTACAAAGCGGTCAACATCACCGTCAAGAACGACAACGGCGATGATGTCGTCCAGACATGGCTCGACCGCAACCTCGGAGCGGGCAGCGTAGCCACCTCACTGACCGACTATCAGGCTTATGGTTCGCTGTTCCAGTGGTCGCGCAAGGCCGACGGCCACGAGCAGGTAAGCTGGACGACGTCAACTGCCGGAATGCTCGTGAACGGCATAACCACCGCGGGCGACAAATCCTCGAGCCGTCTCGATGCCGGCCACAGCAAGTTCATTCCCGTTACGGCGTCGCCCTACGATTGGGCTTCCGATCCCTCCTCGGCAAACAATGGCCTGTGGGGAGGCGTGCTGCTCAGCGCCTCTCACATGCCGCTCGACGACGAGACAAATGCCAACAACCCCTGTCCGGTGGGTTACCGTGTGCCGACGGCCAAGGAGTTCGAGGCCATGGGCCGGGCCATAACGGGCGTCTCGGGGCTGACGGTGGGCGGAGTTACGAATGTGCTCCCGAGCGGCGGCATCAATACCTATTTCAATTCTCCGCTGAAACTTGTGGCCTCGGGCTATGTGGCCAACAACACCTCAACCGGCGCGACCGAACAGGGTGGGGACCGCGGAATCTATTGGGCCTCCACACCTCAGGACGCCGCCTCGAACAGCTACCGTTTCATGTTCTTCTCGACCTATCTGGGCGTCTCCAACTGGTACCGCGCTTTCGGCTATGCCATAAGGTGTATCCGCGACACGCCACTGGATACCGACGATCTGACACTGTAAATGCGAATTAACAGTTGAAAATAATGACTGATCATCAATAGTTGTCTCGGAGCTATTTGTATATCATTCCACCCTGAGCGGAACGAAGTGTAGTCGAAGATGTCTCGACAATATTTAAGAAACGGTCATTTTGAGATGCGTCAACTTCATTTTGCTACGCTGCATTCCGCCCGGCATAACAAGGAAAGAACTGCGCTCAATGTCCCCCTGAGCGCAGTCGAAGGGTCTCGGAAAGATTATGTGCGAGATGCTTCGACTTCGCCCAGCATGATATGTCAGAGTTCAGCGGTTAATTCACATTGCAAAGAAGAGAACCTGTTGCAAATGTAAACATGCCTGTTAGATGAGAAGCAAGCCCGCTCGTGCACCGAGCGGGCTTGCTTTTTGCCATGGCACTACGACACTGGGCACGGAAAGTGATAAAGCTCCGTTGCGCAATTTTAAACCGGTCGGTCGTCGATCTGTTTTTGGGACATTTTATGAGGTAAATCGACTCAGGTATTCTGAACTATTATGTACATTATGTTAAGTTTATGAGGAAATTTCGGAAAAAATATTACTTTCGTATAAAGAAATCCAGATACAAATGCGGGTGCGCCGGGTAAGATATTTATTATCAGGGATTATAGTGTCAATTAGCGCTATATCTGCTCTTCTGCTTGTCGAATGTGTCGGGCCGGGATCAGGCAAAGAGAAGCTCGGAACCACGATCATCGCTACGATTCCGCCGATCGAATATCTCGTCAAACAGATCACCGGCGATGATTTTCCTGTTGAAGTGCTGCTTCCTCCTGGCGCTTCTCCTGAAAATTATGAGCCTACCCCTCAGCAGATCGCCTCTTTGGAGAGAGCCCAATTGGTTTTTGCTACCGGGTTGATAGACTTTGAAAATACACTGCTGAGGCGAGAAGTTGCCTCGAAAAAACAGACTGCTAACGATGCAGGATCAACGATGACGCACGACGACCATGCAGCGATCGGCGGTGATGATCCATCGACAAAGATCGTGTCGTTGTCCGAAGGAATAGAGTTAATATCAGGCAGTTGTGGGCATGTTCACAACAAAACCCGCGGAGTTGACCCCCACATATGGAGCTCGCCGCCCGAGTTGTGCGTCATGGCGACGAATCTCTATCGCGCCATCGCCCTACTCTACCCCGATTCGACCAAATATCAGGCCAATTATGAGCAGTTAACAGTTCGGTTAAATCAACTTGACACTCTCATATACAGCAAATTATCTGCATCGAACGTTCGGATGTTCATCATCCATCACCCTGCCTTGACCTACTACGCCAGGCATTATGGGCTCACGCAAATTGCTATCGAACATGACGGCAAGGAACCTTCGGTTGCAAAGCTCAAGGAGTTGATTGCCACGGCTAAAGAAGAGAAGATCAAAAAAGTTTTTTATCAGCGTCAATTTTCGGCCGCAACGGTTCGCAGCATAGCCGAAGAGATCGGGGCGAGTGTGGTCGAGATCGATCCTCTGAAGGAGGACGCAGTGGAAAATTTACTTTATATAACCCATCAAATCACCGAAAAATGAGCATTGTATCGATAACCGGACTTTCGGTAAGTTACGACGCCGTACTTGCTTTGAAAGATGTGGATCTCGACATTTTGGAGGATGATTTTCTGGGTGTCATCGGTCCGAATGGAGGAGGCAAGAGCACGCTGGTCAAATCGATTCTCGAGTTGGTCCCGTATAAAGGCACCATTACCCGCTCGGAGCAAATTTACAGGGATGGAAAGCTTGCCATAGGCTATCTTCCGCAGGTTGTCCCATTCGATATGCAATTTCCCATCTCGGTTGAAGACACGATATTATCGGGATTAATCTCAAGTAAAGGTTTATTTGGCAGGTTCACGCGCAAGGATATGGCGCATGTGCAACAGTTGATGGAGCGAACGGGCATCGGTCATCTTGCCAAAAATACCGTGGGAGAGCTTTCGGGAGGAGAATTGCAACGCGCATTGCTCTGTCGGGCAGTGATTTCCGAGCCCAGATTGTTGATCCTCGACGAGCCGACCAATTTTGTCGACAGTCAGTTTGAAAAGCAACTCTACGCCACCCTTGGCGAGTTGAACAAAAAGATGGCCATCGTCATGGTCTCGCACGATTTGGGGACAATATCGAGCGTGGTGAAAAGTATCGTGTGCGTCAACAAACACGTACACAGGCACAACTCGAATGTCATCACGGCCGAACAGCTGAGCAATTACGACTGTCCTCTGCAGATCGTCTCGCACGGACACGTCCCGCATACGGTGTTGCCGACCCACAAATGATGCGGCAAAAGAAAACCTCTGTGAACTGATCCACAGAGGCTTTAGTGTACTGAATAGGGGAATCGAACCCCTATTTGCAGAATGAGAATCTGCCGTCCTAACCGTTAGACGAATTCAGCGGTTTGGTATTTCCGGATGCAAAAGTAGAAATTTTAAATCTATTTTGCAAATCCTGCCCGGAGATTTTTCGGAATATGCATGTCGCATATTAAGCAGACGCTCATTTCATTTAATGTCGCCGGGGCGCGCTATTGGAATTTTGGATTGCATTTATATATCTTCAAGGTCGGGTGACTGTGCCGGACGGATTTAACAGTCTTGTTGAGACCCTTCGATCTCTTCGTTCTGCTCAGGGTAACATGATTCATGATGACATGCAAAGAGTTCCGCTCAGAGTAACAAGAACTCATGGTGACATAAAATAATATATTGATAATAAAATGCAAATTTCAACTGCTAATTCTCTTATGTCATGGAAAAGTATCTGATCTATTCGGACAACAAGTCGGACAAATTCTGGAGCATCTCCACCGATGGCAACAGTTTCACCGTCACATTCGGGCGGCGCGGCACGGCCGGACAGTCGCAAGCCAAAACGTTCGACGACGAAGCCTCGTGCGAGCGCGAGGCGGCCAAACTTGTGGCCGAAAAGATGCGTAAAGGCTATTTTGAGCAGGGCGCAGAGGAGGCTGCAATCTCAGCACCGGCTCCGGCCGCTTCGGTGGCGCAGCCTCCGAAGGCCGCTCCGAAATTCCCGAAATACACTCATCCTGAGGGGATGGAAGATGGTCGGGCTTTCGTGGTCGACACGGGCGACATGCTCTCGCTGGGCAGCGTGTTGCGCTACCTGATAGACAATTTCGACGACATGGTGGAGTACGAGGGGTATGACATGGAGTTCGGCGCTATGGTGGATGGCGAGTTCAAGCCTCTTGACGGGGATACCGACTGGTCGGAAGAGCTGTTTTTCAGGGCGGCCATCGGCTATCCCGAGTTGCTGCCGCTGCTGGAGAGCTATGCCCGCAAGGTGATAGTGGCCTGCGTCGAGGAGACCGCCAGCGGTCCGTGGTCGAGCGAAGAGACCCTGCTCGGCCAGTTCGTCATCCCACTCCTCGCACTGCATGACAAAAAGTATGTGCCGCTGTTCGACAAGTATGTAAACAGTTGTGTCGAGATCAAATGTTCGCCCGGCTTCGGAGGTGAGTTCGAGCAGATCTCGCAGCAGATAGCGGCCAAGTGGGAGATAAAGGCCAAGACGCCCGCCGACAAGACGCGCAAGCTGTTCAAGAAGTACCTCACTGCCTTCGAGACCGACGTCGAGTTTGTCCGCCGCGAGCAACGCTCGTTCTATTACAACCCCACAAGCGCGTCGAGGTTGCAGTCAGACTACTATAAAATATCTCGCGGCTATGAAATATCGGCTGGGGATCGCATCAAATTCTTCGATGTGTTGCGCGAGGCGCTGTGCAAAAAGGGGGCAGACCGGGGGCGGCTTGTGCGCAATGCCTACATCCTGCTTGGCAACATGAATGTGCGTATCCCGCTGCGGCATCTGACGAGCATCGCCGAGGGAATGACCGCCACCGGCGTAGTGCCGACGTGGGGGGCGATAGAAAGCGGCGATTTCGAGCCGTGGGAGCAGCTAACCGAGCGCACCGACAGAGACGGTCGGCCGCGAAGCGATTCGATCGTCGAGTTCGGCGGGGTGAATCTGGCCGAAAAGGATGAGGTAGAGCGAGTGGTCAGGCAGCTCGTCGAGCGGTTTGACGACTATGCGATGTACTGGAACTACGGCGACAGCTGCAAGAATATCTACATCACCGACCTGTCGAATAGAAAACAGGAGGTCGTTCACGAAACTGAACTGTTTGTCGCCGCGGCCCGTTTTCAGGAGTTGAAGTCACTGATTGCGAACTATGTGGAGAAGATAACCGATTACAACACCCATAATGAGCCTCTGTTCCACTGCGAACAGATGCTTAGCCCGATAGGCGTGAGCGCGGCGGCGGCGATGGCGTGGATTGACGAGGCCAATGATGCGCGGCTGCTCGCATATCTGCGGTCGATCCCCGAAGGCTATCTGTCGCCCCACTACAAGAACGAACGCGGCCATATCCGCGAATTGTGGCAGCAGATGGGCCGTCGCCCCAACCTGCCGCTGTCGATGGCCGCATACCCGGAGTTGACCAAGTAAGGCGCTTCAGGCTGCAAATATTCGGAGCTATTGCAGTCAAAAGAGATCATTTCTCCCTGAAAAATATCCGTATCGGCACGCCGGAAAAGTCCCTGCCCTCGCGCAACTTGTGAGCTATCTGCCACACCTGCAGATAATAAGCGATTAAATTACTCGACCGACAGCGGCGGCGCCATGTAACTGCGCTCGTCGAGGTGGGTGTAGTATTGCTGAATGATGGCCTCGAGCGTGCGCCGGGCCTCACCGATCTGCCCTTCATAGCGTGGATCGGAGGCGATGTTGTGCTCGAGCAGCTCGTCCGAGCGGCGGTAGGCGGCAGTGATCTCGTGTTCGTCGAAGTAGAGCGCCAGCGAGTCGGTGATGGCTTGGAATCTCTGTTCGCGATAGTTGACCACGATCGGCATTCGGGCGGTTTCGTTGAAAATGTCGCTTCCGAAGGCAAAGTAAGGTTTGTCATAGCCGATCAGCCCCAGCAGCGTAGGCATGATGTTGATCTGCTGTGTAACGTGCTCCCACCGCCCCGAGACCGAGCCGTCGGGTGTATAAAGTATGTTGATAATATGGCTGTTGCCAAGCGGCGTTCGGGTCTTTGGGGCGAACACTTCGCTTGAGACGTGGTCGGCGGTGATGTAGAAGATCGTGTTGCGAAACCATCCCTGGCGGCTCGAGCGGTCGAAAAACTTGCGCAACGCCATATCGGTATATGCTACTCCCTTGTGTATCTTGGTGATACCATCTGGCAACTGATCTTTATATTTATCCGGTACCACGAACGGATGGTGCGAGGAGAGGGTGAACGCGGAGGCAAAAAACGGCTCGGGCGTCTGCGTGAGGCGGTCGCTCATATAAGCCAGAAATGGTTCGTCCCATATGCCCCAAAAACCGTCGAAGTCGCCCTTGCCACGCTCGGCCTCGTAGGTGTCCATGCTGTATAACTCCTTGACCCCGGCAGAGTTGGCATAGGCGCCAAAACCCATCGAGCCGTGTGGCGAGCCACAGAAAAAGGCGGTCGCATAGCCCAAAGAGGAGAGTATGCGCGGCAGAGGTTCGCCCTCGCCCATCGATTGGGGCATCAGCACGAAGGGGGTTTTGTAGGAAGGGATCGAAGCAAGCACCGAAGGCATCGCCTCGATCGACTTGCGCCCGTTGGCGTAAGCATTTGGAAAACAGCAACCCACCCTCATCAGCGAATCGAGGAACGGGGTGAACCCCACCCCATCTGGATATAGATCGGGATTGAGCAGCGCCGAGTGTTCGGCCGAGAAGCTTTCGAGGATGAGTATCACGATGTTACGCTGCCCCAGGTTATATTTAGGTTCAGGTCCGGGATAGTGGCAGGGTGTGTAGATGCTGTCGAGTTTGGCTGGGTCGAAATAGCGGACAAAGCTGATGCGCCCCTCGCCGATGGTGCGGATCAGGCAGAACGGGTTGCTCAACACCAGGTTCGAGCGCACGATCGACGAGGTGTAAAGCGTTGCGTTGGAGATGGTTATCGGCCTTGTGGTGCGATCAAAACCACCGCGGATGCCCCCGATTGAGAGTGCTACCGCCAAGGCGAGCATAACCGTATTGACCACATGGAACAACCACGGCTTGAGGATGTTGGTCTTCGGTCGGCCGGTGCGAAGGTAAAGCCACAACGTCCCGGCGTAGAGTGCCAAAGCCATCAGGACGAGATACCAGTTCTCGATCATGAACTTCAGGTAAAGCAGCCCTGTGTTGTCATTGTCAAGGAAATAGAATTCGGCAGCGGTGAATCGCTTCAACGTATACTTGAAGTAGACCACATCCGAAAAGTTGATGGACACAACCAGAAAAGTAACAACGGCGAAGTAACAAAAAAGCATCTTGCCATACCACCGTCGCTCGCGTAACCGCCACGGCAACAGCGACAAAATGACGAAGACGCCGTAGGCGTAAAGCACGCTCACCGTGTCGAAGACCAGTGCCCCCTCGAGCAATGACCAAAACTCGCCGCGCCCCAACGCCCCTCCCAACTCGCTGTAATTGTATGCGTAAAAGACGATGCGACACACCATCAGCAGGGCGTAGATGATCGCCATGCGTAGCGCGAGTATTGTTAAATTGCTCTTTTTGAGGCTCCAAGAGGAGAGTATATTACCCAATACTTTCATTAGGATTTGGCTGGTGCATTGCGATCCTTGATGACTATCTCGGGACGGTGATATACGGTCGAATAAGGTGGCACCGATTCGGTGAGCCAGACGTTGCCGCCGATGACCGTATCGTGCCCCACCACGGTTTCTCCCCCGAGAATGGTACTGCCGGCGTAAATGATCACATTGTCCTCGATGGTCGGATGGCGACGAAGGCCCTGCAGGTCCTTTTCGACAAAGGTAGCGCCGAGGGTAACACCTTGATATATACGCACATTGCGGCCGATGACCGCAGTCTCGCCGATGACGATACCCGTGCCGTGGTCGATATAAAAACCGTTGCCGATCGAGGCTCCGGGGTGGATGTCGATGCCCGTAACACTGTGGGCGTACTCCGAGATGACACGCGGCAAAATGGGCACCTGCAGCCGGTATAGCACGTTGGCAACGCGGTGAACCATAACGGCATAGAACCCCGGATAGCACAGGATGATCTCCTCTTTGCAGTAGGCGGCGGGATCATAGCGGTCGTACATCTGGGCGTCCTGTGCCAATCGCATGTAAATGAACGGTATCTCGTCGAAAAACTTGCCCACCGTGTCGTCGCAGCGGGCCTCTTCGCCGCACAGCGGAGTGATGATCTCCAGAAGCTCGTGCTGCAGTGCAATCCACTGATGCTCCGTCTCTTCCTGGGTCATGTCGGCTCGCCGGCGCAACGGGAAAAGCAACTCCACCAACTGGTCGATAAACGTCCGCGCTCTCATGGTCGAAGGCACCTGTCGATAGAATGCCTGCGTCATCTTGAACAGCCTCTGCGGAAAATTCTTTTTCATGATTTATACCTTTTTGCAGGTTTTATATCTATAAACGCTATATGCAATTTGTGTGTTTTTCCCTCCATGATTCGCCACACTACCCTACTCGCGACTCATCTCAACCAACTGTTCACGATAAGCAGCCAAAATACGTGATTTTGAGATGAAACCCATGTAGCGATTGGACGAATCTACCACGGGCAGCATCCACGCCTTGGACATTTCAAAACTCTGCAACACGCTCTCTACCTGCTCGTTCTCGTAGATAACGTCGGGTGGCGGGATCATATATCTGTCGATCGTTACGCCGTATTTTTCGGTCGAGAACATGTCCGACCGCAGATCGTCGAGCTGCACCACCCCCAACAGACGTTTATCGCTGTTTATCACCGGAAATATGTTGCGCCGCACCGTCGATATAAGCCCCACCAGGTCGCCCAGCGTGTGGTCTATCGTGATGGGATAAAAATCTGTCTCCATCAGCTTGGGCAACTCGAGAAAAACCATCACCGACTTGTCCTTGTTGTGGGTCAGCAACTCGCCCTGCATCTGCAACTTCTTGGTATATACCGAGTAAGGATCGAAGTAGTAGCCTATGGCGAAAGCCACCGACGAGACCAGCATCAGCGGGATGAACAGTTGGTAGCCGTTCGAGAGCTCGGCGATCAAAAATATCGACGTCAACGGGGCGTTCATCACCCCCGACATCACCCCGGCCATTCCCACGAGGGTAAAATGGGCGATCGGCAGGTCTAACCCAAAGAATGTGTTGCAGATATAGCTCATCGAGCTTCCGGCGAACGCCCCCACGAAGAGCGATGGGGCGAAGGTCCCCCCCACCCCTCCGGCGGCGTTGGTGGTGGCCATGGCGACGACCTTAAAAAACAGAATGGCAATGAGATAGATGCAGACAACCCACGAAATGCCGCGGGCCCAATAGAACATCGAATTGTGGAACAGTGCGTCTATGTTGCCGTGCATCAAATCGTCGAACGACTCGTAGCCCTCGCCGTACAGTGGCGGGAAGATGAAGATCAGCACCCCGAGCACCGCGCCGCCCGTGAGCCAGCGTTTGTATGGCTTCTCGATCTTGCCGAAAAATCTGGCTATATGCGAGTTGAGCCATTTGAAATAGTATGACAGCAGCCCGCAGATCACAGCCAGCGCCCCGTAGAGCGGCAAATTTTTCAGAGCGAAAGTGTCGTGCAGCGAGATGGAGAACAGCGGCTCGAAGCCGGTCAGGAACAGCACTAGCGAAGTAGCTGTTACAGAGGAGATAAGCAGAGTGATGATCGACGAGGCGGTGATGTCGAACATCAATATCTCGAGCACGAATATCACCCCCGTGATCGGGGCTTTGAAGATGGCCGACAGCGCTGCCGCCGCCCCGCAGCCGAGCAGCATGGTCAGGTGGCGATAGTTCATCCTCAGTAACTTGCCCACGTTCGAGCCGATAGCCGCGCCGGTCAGCACGATCGGCGCCTCGGGCCCCACCGAACCGCCGAAACCGATGGTCACCGCCCCGCCCACGATCGACGAGTAGACGTTGTGCCCTGCCAGGTGCGATCCCCGTTTTGACATGGCATAGAGCACCCTGGTTACCCCCTCCGAAATATTGTCCTTGATGAGGTACCGGACGAACAGCGATGCCAAAATGATACCTATCACCGGGTAGATCAGGAACATATAGCCCGCGCTGTCCACCGGAAGCCAACTCACCAGCGCATCCTTGATCAGGTGGAGCAGCATCTCGAACAGATAGACAGCCAGCCCCGAGATTAATCCCGATAATATCGTGTCTTCAACCGAGATGGGAAATTGCATATCGAATGGGACAACCTGCGGAAGATAGC
>BNXD01000047.1 GCA_025999315.1 Bacteroidia bacterium
CCCCCCAGCGGCAAAGCCGCTGCCGGGCGAGGGAGTCGGCAGTTTTGACAGGCAAAACTGCAAGATGAATATAATATGAGAAGTATTGTCATCGCAGTTCGCACAACTGCCCGCCTCCGCCCCCACACTCTGCGTGTGCTGGACGCTTTTTGGACGGCGGGCCGCGACCCGCAAAAGGCAACCATATACGTTCATCTGCTCAGAAAGCGCAACAACACTTCGCAAATCGCCCCGCGGGGGCGAAGCAAACCCGGCATTGAGCGAGGGGCGGTTCAAAAATTGGCGCAGGTCCGAGCGCCCGGCGACGCCACCTGTTTGACGACGTTAGGCCCCTCAAGGGGACTAAAAGGAGGAGTTTTGGCGTCGCAGCGAGGGCCAAGGCAATTTAGCCCGTCGCTCACCGCCGGGCGGTTTTTCGTCCTTTTTGACACCAAAAAGGACCGCCCCGCGCGCAGCAGCCTCAAAAGACTTTTGACAACGGACAAACTTAAGGTCTATGGCTAAACGTTGCATGTAGTTCGATCTTGCACGGCAAGACCGGCACAGCCGCAGCCACGCTCTGCGTTTTTTGGGCTGCGGGTCACCTTGATCGCGCCAATTCTTCGCTTGGGGCAACTATTTTTTAAAATACACAACGGGGATAACATGAAAAGAGAGGAGGAGATACGGCAAAAAGCCATCATGCGAGCCTCGTGGGTGAGCGCCTCGGGCAACGCGCTGTTGTCGCTCTCCAAGATTGGTGTCGGTCTGGCGGCGGGCAGTCTTGCGGTGCTGGGCGACGGCATCGACTCGGCCATCGACGTGGTGATCTCGATGGTGATGGTCTTTGCCGCCCACATCATCAAGCGTCCCCCCAGCCGCAAATATGCCTACGGCTACAACAAGGCCGAAGGCATCGCCACCAAGATGCTCTCGATGGTGATCTTCTACGCCGGGGTCCAGATGCTGGTCTCGTCCATACAGAGCATCGTCTCGAGCGAACCCCGCCATATGCCCGGCATGATAACCATCTACGTCATCGTCCTTTCCATCGCGGGCAAGCTGCTGCTGGCGCTCTACCAGTATCGTCTGGGGCGCCGGGTCGACAGCAAGATGCTGATAGCCAATGCGGTCAACATGCGCAACGATGTGCTCATCTCGACGGCGGTGCTGGTGGGGCTCGGCTTTACGTTCGTCCTCGAAATGCCTCTGCTCGACGCAGTAACGGGCTTGGCGGTCAGTCTGGTCATCCTCTATTCGGCGGTGGAGATATTTATGGACTCGGATGTCGAGCTGATGGACGGGGTGCGCGACACGTCGGTCTACAACAAGATATTTGAAGCCGTCGAAAGCGTTCCCGGAGCCAGCAACCCCCACCGCGTCCGCACGCGCCAGATCGGCAACCTCTACATGATCGATCTGGACATCGAGGCCGACGGCAACATCTCGCTCGACCGGGCCCACGCCATCGCCGACCAGGTCGAGAAAAATATCCGCCGTTCGATAGATGTCTACGACATAGTGATCCACGTCGAGCCCCACGGTCGCACCCACGACGTCGAAAAATTCGGCCTCGACAGGGAGATGATGCAGGAGTAATCATTTCAAACAGAATATATTATGACAGATTGTAAATTGCGTTATGCGTCGTCTCCCGCTGATGCGGTGGGATACGACACCGATCGGCTGAGGGAGGAGTTTCTCATCGAGCGGGTGATGACCCCGGGGCAGATATGTCTCACCTGCTCGATGTTCGACAGGATGATCGCCGGAGGGGCGATGCCCGTCGGGGAGAGGCTCGAACTCGAGGCGGTGGATTTGTTGCGCTCGGAGCGGTTCACTTCGCGTCGCGAGGTGGGGATCATCAACGTAGGCGGCGCGGGGACGGTAACCGTGGACGGGAGGCGTTATGAACTCGACTTCAAGGAGGCGCTCTATGTCGGCCGGGGCGAGAAACGGATATTTTTCGAGAGCGCGGACGCCGCAAAACCGGCCATGTTCTACCTCAACTCGGCGCCGGCCCACTGCGAATATCCCGACCGCAAGATCACCCGGGCAGATGCCGTAGTGATGGAGGCCGGGTCGGCCGAAGGGAGCAACCACCGCATCATCAACCGCATGATCGTCAAGGAGGTGGTCCCGACGTGCCAGTTGCAGATGGGCATGACCGAGCTCAAGACGGGCAGCGTGTGGAACACCATGCCCGCCCACACGCACGACCGCCGCATGGAGGTCTATTTCTACTTCGAGCTGCCTGCCGACCACTCGGTGTGCCACTTTATGGGCCAGCCGCAGCAGACGCGCCACATCTGGATGCAGAACCTCCAGGGGGTGATCTCCCCCTCGTGGAGCATCCACTCGGCGTGTGGCACGGCAGCCTACACCTTCATCTGGGGCATGTGCGGCGAGAATCTCGACTACAACGACATGGACGGATGTCCGACCAACCGGCTTAAATAATAAATAATATGAAATCATGAAAGACATGTTTAGATTGGACGGCAAGGTGGCCCTGGTTACGGGGGCCTCTTACGGCATCGGTTTCGCCATCGCTTCGGCATTGTGCCGGGCGGGGGCCCGGGTGGTCTTCAACGCCCGGCGGCAGGAGTTGATCGACCAGGCGGTGGCCGAATATGCCCGCCAGGGGATGGATGTGCGCGGCTATTGCTGCGACGTTACCTCGGAAGAAGAGGTGCAACAGCTGGTTGCAACTGTTGCGCGCGAAGTGGGGCCGATCGACATTCTGGTCAACAACGCGGGCATCATCAAACGCATCCCGATGACGGAAATGTCGGTCGAGGAGTTCCGCCAGGTGGTGGACATCGACCTTACGGGGCCGTTCATCGTCTCCAAGGCGGTGATCCCGTCGATGATCGAGCGCGGCGGGGGCAAGATCATCAACATCTGCTCGATGATGTCCGAGCTCGGACGCGAGACGGTCTCGGCCTACGCCTCGGCCAAGGGGGGGCTGAAGATGCTCACACGCAACATCGCCTCCGAGTATGGCCGCTACAACATACAGTGCAACGGTCTGGGCCCCGGCTATATAGCCACCCCCCAGACCGCCCCGTTGCGGGAAGAGGGGCATCCGTTCAACTCGTTCATCCTGGCCAAAACCCCCGCCTCGCGCTGGGGAACGCCCGACGATCTGGCCGGGCCTGCCGTCTTCCTCGCTTCGTCGGCCTCGGACTTTGTCAACGGCCATATCCTCTACGTCGACGGGGGTATACTCGCCTATATCGGAAAACAGCCATGAGACGGGCGGCGATGTACATTATGCTGACACTGTGGACAGTGGCAGCATTCGGAGCAGGTCGGTCCGAGAGGGTCGAGGTGCGGATCAAAAACCCGATCGACATTGGGCGAAACAGCGAGAGCGTGAGGGTGGAGTGGGATGTTGTCGCCCGGCGGACGGGCGCGGCGCCCGCGGATGTGGTGGTGACCGACGCCCGGGGCAGACAGATACCCTCGCAGGTGCTCTACGAAGGCAAGACAGAGCCACAGGCTCTTTTGTTTCAGGCCGATGTGGCTTCGCGCGGGACGGCGCGCTACTATGTGGCCCGTGGCGTGAGGGACGACTACCCCGTCCGGGCCGGTGGGAGGTATGTCCCCGAGCGGCTCGACGATTACGCCTGGGAGAACAACCTGATCGCCTTTCGCCTCTATGGTCCTGCGTTGCGCGACCCGGTGGCCCCCGGCATCGACGTGTGGGTCAAGTCGACCGACAAGATGGTGATAGACAAATGGTATGCCAAACCCGGAGGGCTCTATCACATCAACGACGGCGAAGGGATGGATTGTTTCAAGGTGGGCAGCACGCTCGGCTGCGGGGCTTCGGCGCCGGTGGTCGACGGTCATCTGGCGTTGTATGGCAACTATGCCACATGGCAGACCCTCGACAACGGTCCTCTGCGCACCACCGTAAGGCTCACCTATGGCCCGTCCGTGGCCGGACAGACGCAGGTGGCCCTCGAAAAGGTCATCTCGCTCGACGCCAACACCCGATTCAACCGGATGATCGACCGGTATACCGGTTCGTTCACCTCCATGAACATCGCGGCGGGGCTTGTCCTGCATGGCGATGCCGAGACAGTAACGGACAACTCGCCGCACCCCTCATACGCATGTGTGGTCGAGCAGGCCTCCGACTCGAAGGATCCGGTGCGCGACGGCAAGATCTACATGGCGGTGGTGATGCCCGCCTCGACGGATTGCCGCCGGGTGGACGACCATCTGGCGCTTGTGGCCGGGGTCGCCCCCGGTCGCGAGCTCCACTACCTCATGGGCGCAGGGTGGAGCCAGGGCGGCATCACCGACACCGCGATGTGGGGCGCGCTCACCCGCCAGGAGATGATGAAGATGCGCTCGCCGCTCAAGGTTACGGTGAAATAGCTCTTCCCGGGGGTCGTGTTCCCATGGCCGTTATTCCAAAAAGAACAAAAAATACAACAAATGGACAATCTGATATTCGGCATACGGCCGGTGCTGGAGGCTATCGAGGCGGGGCGGCAGGTCGACCGGGTCTTTTTTCGCAAGGAGGCCCAGGGGCATCTGCAGGTCGAGTTGCGTGGCATTTGCAGACAGCGGGGCATCGATGTTCAGGAGGTCCCTCCGCAGAAGCTCGACCACCTTGTGCGGGGCAACCACCAGGGGGTTGTGGCGCGGATGGCCTCCATCGCATACCTCTCGCCGGAGGAGATGCTGGCGGGAAAGCCCGAGGACGAGACGCCGCTTGTGGTTGTGCTGGACGGAGTTACCGATGTGCGCAACTTCGGGGCCATAGCGCGCAGCGCCGAGTGCGCCGGTGCGCACGGCATCATCGTCCCGCTCAAGAACGGCGCGCCGGTCAACGCCGAGGCGATCCGCAGCTCGGCCGGGGCCCTGACGCGCATCCCGGTGTGCAGGACGGGCAGCATCCGCAACACGGTCAAGATGTTGCAGAGCCATGGGTTGCAGGTGATCGCCGCCACCGAAAAGAGCTCCGAGCTGTTGTTCGACACCGACATGACCCTGCCCACGGCGATCATCATGGGCAACGAGGAGAAGGGCATCTCGCGCGAGACGCTCAAGCTGTGCGACCGACAGGTTGCCATCCCGATGATCGGGGCGGTGCAGTCGCTGAACGTCTCGGCGGCGGCGGCGGTGATGCTGTTCGAGGCGGTGAGACAGCGCATCGGCGAGAGTGTGAGCGAGTAACGGCCGGAGTTCAAGCCTGCGACCATGTCGCCCCGCGCCCGGCGTAACTTGTTAGACCTTAATCTAATATCATACACACAACGGGGTATGAACACAGGATTTTTCAGACGCATTCTTCCCGTTCTCTCATGCCTTGCGGCGGCGACCGCCGTCCGCGCCGCCGAGACGGTCGATGTAAGCATCAATCCACGGCTGCGCCACCAGACTGTGGAGGGGTGGGGGGCCTCGCTCTGCTGGTGGGCCCACATGGTCGGCCGGTGGGACGACGAGAAGAAGATCGACGAGATCATCGACCTGATCGTCTCGCCCGACAAGCTCAACATGAACATCTTCCGCTACAACATCGGCGGTGGCGACGACCCTTCGCACTACTCCCGTCCCGGTGCGCCGGGCCACATGGCTGCCGGCAAGGGCGTCAGGGCCGAGATGGAGGGTTTCAAGGACTCGCCCGGGGGCGCCTACGACTGGACCAGAGACCGGGGCCAGATACGGATCATGCTCAAGATCAAAGAGAAACGCCCCGACGCCATCTTCGAGGCCTTCTCCAATTCGCCGCCCTGGTGGATGACCGTCAGCGGTTGTGCGTCGGGCAACGATCCCGGCACGGCCGACAACCTCGCCCCGCGCTACTACGATGCCTTTTGCGACTATCTGGTGACGGTCTGCAAACATTTCAAGGAGACCCACGGCATCGAGTTCCGCACGCTGGAGCCTTTCAATGAGTCGCTCACCGGCTACTGGCGATACAGGGGCGGTCAGGAAGGTTGCCACTTCGAGCCTTCGACGCAGATCGCCATAATCAAAAAACTCTATCCCAAACTGCAGGCCTCGGGGCTGAAAACCGTGATCTCGGCCTCGGACGAGACCTCTCTGACCCACTTCATCCGCATCCTCAACGCCTATCTGGACGATGGCAAGGTGTTGGAGATGATCGGGCAGCTGAACACCCACACCTACAGCGCCACCGACTCCCAGCGTCTGACGGTCGACGATCTGGTGCGTCTGACAGGCAAACCCTTCTGGCAGTCCGAGACGGGAACCTTCGAGAAGAAGGGCTTCACCAGCAACCTCGGTCTGGGACAGAAGTGTTTCGACGACATGCGCTTTATGAAACCCCGGGCGTGGCTCGACTGGCAGATCGTCTCGCCCGGCGACACATGGGGCACGATCCGCAGCAACCTGGTGGACGAACATTACGAACCGAACCGCTATTTCTATGTGCGGATGCACGTTACGCGCTTCATCCGCCAGGGCTACACCATCGTCGACGCCGATCAGGGCAATACGCTGGCCGCCATCAGTCCCTCGGGCGACCGATTGGTGGTTTGTTTTATCAACCTGACGGGCAAAGAGAAACGGTTGCGGTGCGATCTCAACTCATTCCGCCCGACCGGCCCCGCCGGGCTGTATACGACCAGCGCGACGCAGAGCTGTGAGAAGGCTGCGCCCGTACGCGCCGGCAAGGACGGCCACATGGAGTTCGACGCGGCCGACCACACCATCACCACCCTCATCGTGCCCGGCAAGGTGAAGTTATGACCGCGACCAAAGAGAGTTTCGGGGTTGCAAACGCCGACCCGGCTCGCGAGGGCGGTTGCGGCTGTGCGAAGAGCCCGACTGGGGCCGCGACGTTCGCAGGGAGCCGGAAGGCCGCTCTGTTGCTCGGGCTGTTGCGCCGGGAGATGAACGGTGCGGTGGCCGACAGCATGACCGCCCGCGGGGTGGTCTACGGGGTCAATTATGGGGTGAGCGCCGCTGCCATCCGCCGGATCGCCGCCGGTTTTGCTCCTGACCATCAGCTGGCCATGGAGCTCTATCGCAGCGATGTGCGCGAGCTGATCATCGCCTCGCTCTTCATCGCCGATCCCCGGATGGTCGACTTGGAGCAGTTTTCCTTCTGGGAGGAGGGGGTTACGGGCAGCGAAGAGGCCGAGTACCTCGCCTTTGCGCTCATGGCCCGCACCTCGCTGGTCTGGGAGGCGTTCATGCGCTGGAGCGAGAGCGAACAGATGCTCCTGCGCTACCTCGCGGCGATGACCCTGCTGCGGGCGCTGGCCCTGCAGAGCGACACCTCGCGCTGGGACATGGCCCGCATCGGGGCGTTTGTGGCCTCGTCCGCCGCCTCGTCCGACCGTATGCTGCAAACCGCCGCCCTGAACCTCGGCGAGAGGCTCGGGCTCGCTTTTTAGTCGGTTCTGCTGCCGGGACGGTTGCGGGCCGCAAAACCACAGTCGACAAGTAAAAACCAATAAAAACACACCGACCATGACCTTTCTCGAGATGCTCCATCGCAGGCGTTCCTGCCGCAAATTTCTTGACCGGGAGGTGCCTCAGTCGATGATCGAGGCGATCGTCGACGGGGTGATGACCGCCCCTTCGTCCAAAAACAGCTGTTCGACACGCCTGGCCGTTGTGCGCGATCGCGACACTATCGCCCGGCTGAGCCTGACACGCACCCGCGGCTCGGCGTTCGTGGCGGACGCGCCGCTGGTCGTGGTGGTGATGGGCGACGAGCAGGCGAGCGACATGTGGTTGGACAACTGCGCCATCTCGGCCACGATCCTGCAGCTGACGGCCGAGTCGCTGGGGCTGGGTTCGTGCTGGGTGCACGTCAACGCACGCCCCCACAGCGACGAAAACCCCGGCGGGATGACCGCCGAGGAGTATATCCACACGCTGATCCCCGCCTCGACCCCGTTTCGCATCGAGTGCATGGTGGCGGTGGGTTTCCCCGCCGAAGAGCCGCACCTGCGCCGGGAGCACGACCACAGCGACAAGGTGATCATGGTCGGATAAAGATGACCGGTGAGGTTGTTTCACAAAAAACAGCTACCTTTGGGGGGGGGACTGTTTAAAAGCCCGTTGTGCATTTAGAAAAGAATGGTTTAAAATCATCCTTTCTAAGGAAGAGGTTTTATCGGCGGCCCGCAGACGGCGTGGGCTGCCCGAGCCGAAGGCGAGGAAAATGGCAGCCCTCCGCGGGGGGCGGAGGCGGGCTGCCGACTTTGCTTCGCAAAGCCGAAAAACATGCAACAACTTGCCGCTGCTTTTAAGTTTTGTTTATCTTCAAGTATCCATTTAAACTCTGCCGCGCTCCCGCGCATAGCGGGCTATGTAAGGGGAGGCGTCAGGGCAAAAGCGCTAAAAAGAGACGGAAAGTTTCCGAAGCGTAAAAACTTAAACAACCTCGGGCATAACACGCTGAATTTAATATTTTTAAACAGGCTCTAACTCACGATGAAACCTTTGACCGTAGCGCTGATATACGATTTCGACGGCACGCTGGCCGCCGGGAACATGCAGGAGTATGACTTCATACCCACCGTGGGCAAGAGCAACCGCGAGTTCTGGCAGGAGAGCAACAATACCGCCATCGAGCAGGACGCCGACCCCATCCTGACCTACATGTTCAAGATGATCCATCAGGCGCGCGCCGCCGGGCACTCGCTGCGCAAAGAGGCTTTCCGCGCCTCCGGGGCCAAGATCACCCTCTTTCGGGGGGTCGAGGAGTGGTTCGGGCGCATCGACGCCTACGCCGCCTCGCGCGGCATCACGATCCAGCACTACATCAACTCGTCCGGCCTCAAGGAGATGATCGAAGGCACCTCTATCGCCTCTCGCTTTCGCAAGATCTACGCCTGCTCGTTCCTCTACGATGTCGATGGCATCGCCTACTGGCCCGCCGTGGCGGTCAACTACACCAACAAGACGCAGTTCATATTCAAGATCAACAAGGGCGTCGAGTCGGTCTACGACAGCAAACTGGTCAACCGCTTCATTCCCGAGGACCAACGGCCGGTGCAGTTCAAACACATGATCTATTTCGGCGATGGCACCACCGACATCCCCTGCATGCGTCTGGTCAAGGCGCAGGGGGGCCACTCGATCGCCGTTTACGACCCGCGTTCGGCGACGGGACGCCGCGCCTCCGAGCAACTGTTGCGCGACAACCGCGTGAGCCACGTCTGCAAAGCCGACTACAGCTCTGAAGAGAGGATCGACACCCTGGTCAAGGCCATCATCGACAAGATCGCCATCGACAACCGCCTCCTCTCTCTGGCCGAGCCACCAACACCTTAAAACACACCCAACAATGGATATTGTCTTCGCCACGGGCAACGCCCACAAGCTCCATGAGGCGGAGCGGATACTCGGTCCTTCGTTCCGTCTGTTGACACCCCGGCAGGTGGGCGTCGAGGACGACATTCCCGAGTGGGAGGCCACGCTCATCGGCAACGCCCAGGCCAAGGCGCGTTACATCTACGAACGCACCCGTCTCGACTGTTTTGCCGACGACACGGGGCTGGAAGTCGACGCGCTGGGAGGCGCTCCGGGCGTGTTGTCGGCCCGCTATGCCGGTCCTGCTCACGATTCTGCCGCCAACATGGCCCTGCTGCTGCGCAACATGGAGGGCAAGACCGACCGTCGCGCATGTTTTCGCACCGTTGTGGCTCTCATACTCGGCGGCGGCGAGCACCTCTTCGAGGGAGAGGTGCGCGGGCGCCTGGCCACCTCGCCTTCGGGGGAGGTGGGCTTTGGCTACGACCCCATATTCATCCCCGAGGGCTACCAGATCACCTTTGCCCAAATGTCGCTCGAGGAGAAAAACACCATCAGTCACCGCGCCCGCGCCCTGCAAAAGCTCGCCCGGTTTCTGCAGCCCGCAAACCTCTTCGAGGCCGAAAAAGGCAGGGGGGAGCTTTTCTAAAAGCTCCGGGGTGCGAAAGGGCGCGGCAAGGCAAAGAGCATGATGATCTCAAAACGCCCCCAAATATACCAATAACTCGTTGTGCATTTTGGAAAGGCTGGTTTAAAACACCCTTTCTCAAGGAAGAGGTCTTATCGGCGACCCGCAGACGGCGGTGGGCTGCCCGAGCCGAAGGTGAGGAAAATGGCGGCCCGCCGCGGGGGGGCGGCTGCGGGCTGCCGACTTTGCTTCGCAAAGCCGAAAAACATGCAACAACTTGCCGCTGTTTTTAAGTTTTGTTTATCTTCAAGTATCCATTTAAACTCTGCCGCGCATATGCCATTAGCGGTATTGATTTGAAAACAGTTATTTAAAACACATTGGATTAACTCGTCCCCAAATGCACAACTGGTATACCAATAATAATCGAAGATCACTTAAATGCGCAACTACAAAGAGCGTGGGATTGTGCTGCATTCGATTCGCTATGGCGAGAGCGGGTTGGTGGTCTATCTGCTGACGCGCGGACACGGGCGCATGACCTACATGGTTGGAGGTGTGCGCAGTGCGTCGTCGAAGGGCAACAAGGCGGCCTTTTTTCAGCCCATGTTTCCGGTGGAGTTCGAGGGGCTGGAGCGCCCTGGGGCCGAGATGCACCGCATGCGCGATCTGCGCTCTCCGGCGGTGTTGCGTTCCGTCCCGTTCGACTCGCGCAAGAGCGCCATCACACTGTTCATGGCCGAGGTGGTCTACCGGCTGGTGAGGGAGGTCGAGCCCAACGCTCCGCTGTACGATTTTCTGGAGAGCAGTGTGCTGGCGCTGGATGGCATGGAGGAGGGGATCGCCAACTTTCACCTTTGGTTTCTGGTGAGGCTCAGCGCATTTATCGGTTTCCATCCCGGCAACGAATACCTCGACGGGGGGTGGTTCGACATTGCCGAGGGGCTGTTCTCCGCGCGCGCGCCTTCGCACGCTCTGGCTCTTGCTCCCCGCAACGCCGAGCTGTTGCACCTTATGATGGAGGCGGATGCCGCTGCGCTGGCTGCGATCCCTCTGTCGGGCCAGCGACGCAGCGAATTTCTCACAGGCATGCTCGCCTACCTGGGCTACCACCTCGACGCGGTACACAATATCCGTTCGGTAGAGATACTTAAAGAGATTTTTTAGCGCAGTTGCGTTTTGTCTTTCATAAAGAAAGTGAAAAACAGACACGACCGTCCGGACTAAAAGAGAGACAAATAATTTCGGCAGAAAAAACCGGACAAACTCGAAATAATTTCAAGATAAATATTATTTTTGTGTCCAATAACTCCTCGAGCTATGATGCCGCTATATATTACATGGGATTTCAATCCGGTCATGGTCTCCATCGGCACGTTCGAGGTGCGCTGGTACGGGCTGATGTGGGCATTGGCTTTCGGGCTGGGGTTGTGGTTTTTCGACCGGTTCATCAAGCGGGAGGGGTTGTCGCCCAAGTTGCTCGACTCGATTTTCTGGTTCGGAGCC
>BNXD01000048.1 GCA_025999315.1 Bacteroidia bacterium
ACCCTGAGCGAAGCCCTTTTCATGTCACCCTGAACGAAGTGAAGGGTCTCGGCAATGTTGTTAAATCGATCATTTTTGAGATACTTCGACTTCGCTCCATTTCATTCCGCTACGCTCAGCATGACATATTATGAGTTCGGCTTTTATGTCATGTCACCCTGAGCGAAGCCCTTTTCATGTCACCCTGAACGAAGTGAAGGGTCTCGGCAATGTTGTTAAATCGATCATTTTTGAGATACTTCGACTTCGCTCCATTTCATTCCGCTACGCTCAGCATGACATGGGCGGAGATGGTTGCTTTCGGCTTCATCCTCGTCGCTCGGCAGAGTTGCGAGTAAACTCGCCTCTGCACTCGGTTTGTCGTTTGCGGGGCATAGTCCGCAAGCGGCTTCTGCTCCTGCTTCGAGCGTCGTTTGCTTACTTTTTATAAAAAAGTAACCGCCCCGCGCGCAGCGGTCTCAGAAGACTTTTGACGACGGACAAACTTAAGGTTAAAGCAAAAGCGTTGCCTGTTTTTCGGCCTCGGAGAGGTCGGCAACCCGCTGCCGGGCGAGGGAATCGGCAGTTTTGACTGGCAAAACTGCAAGATGAAAATCGGTCTTACTGTGCAAGACCGACAGCCCGCAGCCGCCTCCGCCGTCTGCGGGCTGCAAAAAGCAACCATAATAAGTTCGTCCGTTCGGAGAGCGCAACAATACTTTCCAGATCGCCTCGAAGAGGCGATGCAACCCCGGCATTGAGCGACGGGCGGTTCAAAATTGGCGCAGGGCTGAGCGAGGGGCGACGCCACTTGTTTGACGACGTTAGGCCCCAAGTGGGGACTAAAAGGAGGAGGTTTGGCGTCGCAGCGAGGACCAAGACAATTTAGCCCGTCGCTCACCGCCGGGCGGTTTTTTGCTCTTTTTGGCGGCAAAAAGAGCCGCCCCGCGCGTAGCGGAACTCAGAAGACTTTTGACAACAGACAAACTTAAGGTTAAAGCAAAAGCGTTGCCTGTTTTTCGGCCTCGGAGAGGTCGGCAACCCGCTGCCGGGCGAGGGAATCGGCAGTTTTGACAGGCAAAACTGCAAGATGAAAATTGGTCTTGCTGTGCAAGACCGACAGCCCGTAGCCGCCTCCGCCGTCTGCGGGCTGCAAAAAGCAACCATAATAAGTTCGTCCGTTCGGAGAGCGCAACAATACTTTCCAGATCGCCTCGAAGAGGCGACGCAACCCCGGCATTGAGCGCCGGGCGGTTCAAAAATTGGCGCAGGTCCGAGCGAAGAGCGACGCCACTTGTTTGACGACGTTAGGCCCCAAGTGGGGACTAAAAGGAGGAGGTTTGGCGTCGCAGCGAGGACCAAGGCAATTTAGCCCGTCGCTCACCGCCGGGCGGTTTTTTGCTCTTTTTGGCGGCAAAAAGAGCCGCCCCGCGCGCAGCGGTCTCAGAAGACTTTTGACAACAGACAAACTTAAGGTTAAAGCAAAAGCGTTGCCTGTTTTTCGGCCTCGGAGAGGTCGGCAACCCGCTGCCGGGCGAGGGAATCGGCAGTTTTGACAGGCAAAACTGCAAGATGAATCTAATATGGGAAGTGTTGTCATTGCGGCTCGCACAACTCTGCACACCCGCAGCCACACTTTGCGTTTTTTGGGCGCTTTTTGGGCCGGGCGAAACGCCCCGCTTGGTTATTGCATTGACGGTTTCACACCCAAAGTTCGGGACAATAAAGATATAATACTCATGAACCCCAAACGCAAACGTCGAATACTCAGAATATTGTTAGTGGCGGTGGCCTCGTTGGCGATGGCCGTTGTCATCCTCAGATGCAGCAACGCTCGGGCGCACCGAAACTCCCTGCCCACATTGCACGACCGGGCGACGGAGGCGTTGGGGTTTTGCCGCGCGCAGGGCCTCAATACGGACTATTGCATACTGGTCGATTTTGGCATCCACTCGGGACGCAACCGCCTGTTTGTGTGGGATTTTGCAAGGGACACCATCTTCTGTTCCAGTCTGTGCGCCCACGGCTACGGCATGAGTAGCACCACCTCCGTGCCCGTGTTCAGCAACGAGCCGGGCAGCTACTGCTCCTCGCAGGGGCGATACCGCATCGGCGCGCGCTCTTACAGCAAATGGGGCATCAACATCCACTACAAGCTCCACGGCCTAGACGCCACCAACGACAACGCCTTCCGTCGCTATGTGGTGCTGCACTCCTACGGCCCCGTGCCCGAGACCGAGATATTTCCGCTGCACCTGCCTCTGGGCTACAGCCAGGGCTGCCCGGTGGTGAGCAATGAGGTCATGCGGCGCATCGACACACTGCTGCAAAAAGCATCGCCGCCGCTGCTTTTGTGGATTTATCGTTGATTTTACATATCTTTGTTAAATCAAAGATGATGAAAAAGCGAATATTGTTTGTCTGCCTGGGGAATATCTGCCGCTCGCCGGCCGCCGAGGGCATCCTGCGCGAGATGGCGACACACGGCAGCCTCGCCGGACAGTTGGAGATCGATTCGGCGGGAACCTACGGCGGTCATGCAGGCGAGCTTCCCGATCCGCGCATGCGTGAGGCGGCCGCCCGGCGCGGCTATCGCCTCGAGAGTCGCTCGCGCAGGGTCACCGAAGACGATTTCGACCGTTTCGACATGCTCATCGCCATGGACGACCCGGTCTATGAACGGTTGTACCGGCTGGCCCCGACGCGCGAGGCCGGCGCCAGGATATTTCGCATGACCGACTTCTGCCTCACCCGGCAGGCCGACCACATCCCCGACCCCTATTACGAAGGGATGCACGGTTTCGAGCGCGTGCTCGATCTGTTGGAGGATTGCTGCCGCGGGCTTGCCCGAGAATTGACCGAAAACACCCAAACCCCATAGATCATGGACTACTATCCCGTCAAACCCAAAGAAAAATTTTCGCAGTCGATGGCCTTCAAGGGCATCATCATCGTCATCCTGACGTTGCTCATGCTGATCCCCGGGGCAATGATCCGCAGCCTGATCCGCGAGCGTCAGGAGCGCAGCGAGGAGAGCATCTCCCTGATCAACGCCAAGTGGAGCAAGGCGCAGAGCGTCATCGGCCCCGTCCTGTCGATCCCCTACACCACGACGGAAAAGGACGACAACAACCGCCTGCGCACCTACCACCGCGTGCTGAACATCGTTCCCGCCGAGCTCGACGTCAAAGCCCGCCTCTTCCCCGAGGAGCGTCATTACGGCATCTACAAAACCATCCTCTACAAGAGCGAGCAGGTGTTTGTGGGCAGTTTCGACAAGGTCGTGCTCTCGCAGCTGCCCCCGAACAACAGCTACAACCTGGCGGCGGCATCGATCCGAATAGGTTTGAGCGATCTGAGGGGCGTTGCCGACAACGTATCGTTCGATATGGGTGGCAGAAAGTTCACTGCCGAACCGGCAGGCAACAGCGACAACTTTCTGGGCGAGGTGTTGGTGATCAACCTTCGCGACGCAGGCCTGCTCACCTCCGACGACCGTCTGCCGTTCAGTTTCAACCTCGACCTTAAGGGCAGCAGCAGCATCAGCTACCTGCCCGTGGCGCGCACCACCTCGGTCGAGATCGAGGGAGCGTGGCAAAACCCCGGTTTCACTGGCACCTACACCCCAGACTATACGCTCGACGACAACAGCTTCGATGCCAAGTGGAAGATACTCAGCTTCAACCGACCGATCAGCGAATACTGGACCGACGACGACATCTCCTCCTATTGGGACTGCTATTTCGGGGTCAACCTGGTCAGCCCGGTCGATCACTACCAGCAGAACATGCGCTCGGCCAAGTATATGTTCATGTTTATCGCCCTGACCTTCGTGGCCATGTTCTTTGTTGAGGTGCTCACCCGTCGCAGGGTGCACCCGCTGCAATATATCCTTGTGGGCATCGCTCTGACGCTGTTCTACAGCCTGCTGCTGTCGATCTCCGAGCAGCTGGGCTTCGCTCTGGCCTACCTGATCGCCTCGGCTGCCACGGTGGGGCTGATCGCCGCCTACATGGGTTCGGTGTTCAAGGGCCGCACCCCGACGCTGATCCTCGCGTTGATCCTTGCGCTGCTCTATCTCTACCTCTATGCGATCCTGCAACTCGAAGATTCTGCGCTGCTTGCCGGCAGCATCGGGCTGTTTGTGATCCTTGCGCTGATCATGTTCGTCTCGCGCAAAGTCAACTGGTATCACCAGAGCGACCCTGCCGACCCCGCCGCCGCGCCACAGGTGGAGTAGGCTCTCTGGAGACAAATGAAAGTGGGGTTGAAAATCCGATCGGATTTTCAACCCCACTTTCGTTCAACCGCCTCCGGCTACCTGTTCTGCCGGGTTTTGTAGTCGGCTTTGTATTTGCCTTTGGACATCGACGAGAGCTTGCCCTGCAGCAGGGTCTTGCGCAGCGCCGAGAGCCGTTCGACAAAGAGCGTCCCCTCGAGGTGGTCGATCTCGTGCTGGGCGATACGCGCCGCGAACCCCTCCAGCAGCTCGTCGTGGGGCGTCATCTGCTCGTCGAGATAGCGCACCCGCACCCATTCGGGCCGGTAGACATCCTCGTGAATGCCGGGCACCGAGAGACACCCCTCGTTCATAAGCACCTCGTCATCCGATGTTTCGTAAATTTCGGGGTTGATCAGCACCCGCTTGCAATCTTTGAGCTTCTGATCGCCCTCGGCCGCGGCCGAAGCGTCGAGCACCACCAGCCGGATGTTGCGCCCGATCTGCGGTGCGGCGAGCCCGACGCCGTCCGAGGCGTACATCGTCTCGAACATGTCGTCGACCAGTTGCGCCAGCTCGGGAAAATTTTCGCCGACGGGTTCGCTGGGCTTTTTGAGCGACGGGGTGCCGTAAACCAGAATGGGAAATGTCATGACCTTCTATTGTTTTGATTCCATGTAACTTTGCAGGATTATGGTGGCGCTTATGCGGTCGACCAGCGCCTTGTCGCGGCGTTTTTGTCGGCCGATGCCGCTCTCGATCATCGTGCGATGGGCCAACACCGAGGTGAAACGCTCGTCGCACCACGCCATCGCGACCCCCGGAAACTCCCGCCCCAAGCGGTGCATGAGAGCCTCTGCGGCAGGGTAGCTTTGCGAGGGTTGACCGTTGAGCTGCAACGGTTTACCCACCACGATCGTCTCCACCTCGTTGTGCGCGAGATAATCTTTCAGATAGGGGATCAGCGTGGCCGTAGACACGGTGTCGAGCCCCCCGGCGATGAGCTTCAGGGGGTCGCTCACGGCGATCCCGGTGCGCCGGGCGCCGTAATCTATGGCCAGGATTCTTCCCATGGGACGATTTTGTGATGCAAAACTACACATTTATTTATTAACTTTGTGCGCAAATATCCAATAAGATGCTTTATCCGTTGAAATTCAAACCCCTGCTCAAAGAGCGCATCTGGGGTGGCGACACGCTGCACACGGCCATGGGCAAACGCCTGCCCGAAGGGGTGCCGATCGGCGAAAGTTGGGAAATATCGGCCGTTCCGGGCGACATTTCGGTGGTCGGCGGCGGCCGTCTGCGCGACAACAACCTGCGCGAGCTGATCGAGGTCTATATGGGCGAGCTGGTCGGCGAGAAGGTTTTCGAGCGTTACGGCCTCGATTTTCCGCTGCTTATCAAGTTGATAGACGCCCAGGACGTGCTCTCGGTGCAGGTGCATCCCGGCGACGAGTTGGCCGCCTCGCGCCACGACTCGATGGGCAAGACCGAGATGTGGTATGTGGTCGACTGTGCGCCCGGCGCGTCGCTCTACGTGGGCTTCAAAAAGGGAGTTACCCGCGAGCACTACCTGCAGGCGGTGGCCGACGGACGACTGCCCGAGCTTCTGAACCGTGTGGAGGTGAAGCCCGGCGACGCCTGGTTCATCCCCGCCGGAGTGATCCACGCCATCGGCCGGGGCATCCTGATCGCCGAGATACAGCAAACCTCCGACATCACCTACCGTGTCTACGATTGGGATCGTGTTGACGATCAGGGCAATTCCCGCCAGCTGCACACCGAGTTGGCCTTGGACGCCATCGACTTTGAGGCCGAGGGCGAGCTCAACGTTACGCGCCGCCCCGAGCCGGGCAAGGCGGTAACGCTGGTCGACTGCCCCTATTTCACCACCAACGTGATCGCCCTCGACGGGCGCATGGAGCGGGACTACTCGCGCCTCGATTCGTTCGTGATATATATCTGCATCGCAGGCAGTTTCACCATCACCGGCGTAGACGGCTCCACCACGAAGGTCTCCCTGGGCGAGAGCGTGCTGCTGCCGGCCGAGGACAGCGAGGCGATCCTCGACGGCCAGGCCCGCCTGCTCGAGGTCTACATCAAATGAGGCTTCTTGTTCAGCGAGTTACCCGCGCATCGGTGAGCATCGGCGGGGCGGTGCACTCCTCGATCGACCGGGGGTTGCTGGTCTTTGTGGGCATCGGCTACGACGATACGACGGAGGATGCTTCCTGGCTGGCGAGCAAGGCGGCCGGGCTGAGGATTTTTGACGACGAGGATGGGGTGATGAACCTCGATGTTCGTCAGATCGACGGCAGTGTGCTGGTGATCAGTCAGTTTACCTTGATGGCCATGACACGCAAAGGCAACCGGCCCTCATATGTCCGCGCTGCGGGCGAGCCGGTGGCGATGCCGCTGTACGAATATTTTCTGGGGGCGATGTCGCGGGAAGCGGGCGGACGGGTTGCCGCCGGGGTTTTCGGCGCCGACATGCAGGTGTCGCTGGTCAACGATGGCCCGGTCACCATCTGGATCGACTCCAAAAACCGTGAATGATCACCCACTGTCAGCAGACTACGAGAATGATGTTCGGGGAGTCGGCCGTTTTGACAGACAAAACCGCAGAATCAATATTTGGCGCCAATGTCGATATTTATACGATAATGCCATGACTTTAAAAGAGATACAGGAACTGGTGGAGGCCCGTTCGGCGAAGAGCCCGACGGGGATCCGCAGCGATTTCACCGACATGGGCGCCCTGACCGAGAAGGTGGGCGAGTTGGCTCGCGTCCTGGCCAGCAAACACAGCGACCCGTCGATGAGCGCCCAGGCTGCCCACGCGGCGCTCTCGGCCGAGATGTGCAATGTGTTGTGGGCTCTCTGTTCGCTCTCCAACCATGCCGGGATCGACCTGACGGAGGCCCTGATCGACAACTTTCACAAGCGGTGAGCCTGCGTGTCGCGGCCGTCTCCTACCTGAATACCGTCCCGATGGTCTACGGCATTCGCCGTGCCGCCCCCTCCGATGTCGAGCTGTTGCTCTCTCCGCCAAGCGGTTGCGCCGCGGCCTTCGCATCGGGCGAGGCACAGATGGCCCTGCTGCCTTCGGCGGCGCTGATGACGCTGCCCGGGGCGAGGGTGGTGTCCGACTACTGCATCGGAGCCCACGGCGATGTGCGTACGGTGGTCATTATGAGCAATGTACCTATCAGCCGTGTGCGCCGCCTGATGCTCGACAGCCATTCGCTGACCTCGGTCGCGCTGTCGGCCGTTTTGTGTCGCCGACTGTGGCGCGTGAGCCCCGAGAGGGTCCCTATGGGCGATATGACACACCTCGATGAGGCTCTGGCCACCGCCCGCCCCGACGACGCCTTCCTGCTCATTGGCGACAAGGTCTTCGCTCATGAGGGACGAATGGCCTATACGCTCGATCTTGCCGGAGCGTGGCGCGAGTTGACCGGCCTGCCTTTTGTCTTTGCCGTCTGGGTGGCCGCGCCGGGGGTAGATGATGCTGTAATAGACACGATCAACGCCTCGTTGCGCTATGGCGTGGAACACATCTCGGAGGCTGTCGCCGCCTCAGACCACCGCGACATGGCACAGGCGGCGGACTATCTGACACACAATATCGATTTCCGATTCGACGAGGCCAAACGCCGCTCGCTGGGCCTCTTCCTCGACCATGCCGCCGGCCTTTGCCGCTGATGCGCAACGCTGTCAACTGCAACGGGCAGGCCCGTCATGCGTCGGATCTCTTCGCCTTCCTGATGTTGGGCAGAAACATCGCCGTCAGCCCCAGCAGCGGAGTGAAGGAGCACAATCGGTAGACATATTCGATGCCGTGGGCGTCGGCCACTCCGCCGAGCACCGCCGCGGCGATGCCTGCGATGCCGAATGCCAGGCCGAAAAACAGCCCCGAGATCAGCCCAACCTTGGTGGGCAGCAGCTCCTGAGCGTAGACCAGGATCGCCGAGAAAGCCGACGATAGGACGAGCCCGATCATTATGCTCAGCACGCACGTCCACGCCAGCCCCACATAGGGCAGGATGATGGCGAAGGGCGCCGTGCCCAGTATCGAGGCCCAGATCACATGTTTGCGCCCGACCCGGTCGCCGATCGGTCCGCCGAGCAGGATGCCCACCGCCGAAGCCAACAGGTTGGCGAAGAGGAATATCTGCGACTGGCGGGTGGTGACGCCGAACTTTTCGATCAGATAGAACGTATAGTAGTTGGAAAAGCACGCCATGTAGATGTATTTTGAGAATATGAGCAGCAACAACAGGACCAACGACCAGTAAATCTTGCGTTTGGAGAGACGGACGCGGTGCACCGTCGCAGGTGTGGCATTGGGACGCTGCGCCTGGCGATAGTGGAGCCTGTGCCAGCGCACCAGAGGTCTTTTGGTCAGCAGCGAGATGGCGGCCAATGCTGCGAAAATGGCGATATAACGCTGACCGTAAGGAGCTACCACGGCAGCGGCCAGCAGCGGCCCGATCGCTCCCCCGAAGTTGCCCCCCACCTGAAATATCGATTGAGCCAGGCCGTATTTGCCCCCCGAGGCGACGTGCGTCAGGCGCGACGCTTCGGGGTGTATCACCGACGACCCCAACCCGATGAACGCCACCGACAACATGACCGCGTAGACCGACGGCGCGAAGGCGAGAATGAGCAGCCCGATGGCGGTCGAGGTGGTGCCGATGACCAGATACCACGAGTTGGGACGCCGGTCGAACAGCTCGCCGAAAAATGGCTGAAAGACCGACGCACAAATCTGATAGGTCAGGGCAATGAGGCCTATCTGGCTGAATGTCAAGTCAAGACTCTCCTTGATGACGGGATACGAGGCCGACACCAGCGACTGGAACATGTCGTTGAACATGTGGGCCATGCTCAGCGAGAGCAACACCGACAGCGATGTGCCGGCCGCAGCGGCGCGAATGTTGTGTTTCATCTGTTTGTGGTGCGTTGACGGTTAAGAATGAAAATGGGTTGCATAAGAGTGTTGTACGGGTGTGAAAAATTGTTTGGCAAACTTTTCTGGTCAGAACCGGCTATCGACTTGGTGTGCCAAAAGAGGAAAATATTTGTTGTGCAATTAAAAACTTTTCATGCCGAGCGCAGTCGGACCGACGCTGCGAGCGAGGGCAGAGTCGAACTTGTTCGAGCTATGCCGAGCCGCGAGGAGGAAGCCGAAGGCAACCATCACACACACAGCTTTTCCGAGACCCTTCACTTCGTTTAGGGTGACATAAAAAACTCAGTACATGGCGACACGACATAAAAGCCGGACTCACAATATGTCATGCCGAGCGTGGCCAAAGTATCTCACATACAGCTTTTCCGAGACCCTTCACTTCGTTCAGGGTGACATAAAAAACTCGGTACATGGCGACACGACATAAAAGCCGGACTCACAATATGTCATGCCGAGCGTGGCCAAAGCATCTCACACATAGCTTTTTCGAGACCCTTCACTTCGTTCAGGGTGACATAAAAACTCAGTACATGGCGACACGACATAAAAGCCGGACTCACAATATGTCATGCTGAGCGTGGCCAAAGCATCTCACACATAGCTTTTTCGAGACCCTTCACTTCGTTCAGGGTGACATGAGAGGAGTTTCGCTGAGGGTGACATGGAGCGCAGTTCTTTTCTTGTCATGCCGAGCGAAACGCAATGAATAAATTTTAAACAAACGCTTAACGTTGCTTTAAATCTTTTTCTCTCCGAAAACTTTTGTCCGCAACTCTTCGAGCGCTTTGACCCCCGATCCGATGCCCGATATTTCGCGCATGGTGATCTGCAGCTGGCCGTTGACCTGTTTGAGCACCATGCGTCCGCCGTCGCGCCCCACCGCCTCGAGGATCGCCATGAACGTGCGACTCTTGAAATAGGGTGAATTTTGGTCGGCCAAAAAGCGCAGGATCATCAGCCCGTTTTTGACCTTTGCCTTCTCGAAGCCAAGGCGGATGCACAACCTGCGCAGACGTATGATGTTAAGCAGCTGGACCGTAGCCTCAGGCAGCGGACCGAACCGGTCGATCATCTCGGCGGTGAAACGCTGCAGCCCCGCCTCGTCCTCCAGCGAGTCGAGCTCCTTGTAAAGGCGTATCTTCTCGGCGCTCTGGCTGACATAACTGTCGGGTATGAGCGCCTCCACGTCGGTGTCGATATAACAGTCGCTCAGGAAGTTGACCTCCTCGCCCAGGACCGGTCCCACCCCCTGGTCTTCGTTCTCTGGCGAGCCGTCGGCCTCCACGATACCCTCGGCATGGAGCTCTTCCATGGCCTCGCTGAGGATTTTCTGGTAGGTCTCGAAGCCGATGTCGGCTATGAACCCGCTCTGCTCGGCGCCCAGCAGGTTGCCCGCGCCGCGTATGTCGAGGTCCTGCATGGCGATGTTGAAGCCCGCCCCAAGGTCCGAGAACTCCTCGAGCGCGCGCAGACGCCGCCGTGCGTCAGCGCCGAGCAACTCGTCGGGTGGGGTGAGCAGATAGCAGAATCCCTTGCGGTTGGAGCGTCCCACGCGCCCGCGCATCTGATGCAGGTCGCTCAGGCCGAAGTTCTGGGCGTGGTTGATGATGATGGTGTTGGCGTTGGGTATGTCGATGCCGTTTTCGATGATGGTTGTCGAGATCAGTACGTCGAACTCGCCGTAGATGAAGTCCATCACGATCTTCTCGAGCCGCGAGGGCTCCATCTGTCCGTGTCCGATGGCGGTGCGCACCCCCGGGCAGAGCCTGCGGATGGTCGCCTCGATGCCGGGCAGTTCGTCGATGTTGTTGCAGACGAAATAGATCTGGCCGTTTCGCGCCAGCTCGTAGTCGATCGCTTCGCGGATGATGTCCTCGTCGTAGAGGTGCGACTCGGTGGCGATGGGCTGGCGGTTGGGCGGCGGGGTCGAGATGACCGACAGATCGCGCGAACCCATCAGCGAGAATTGCAACGTGCGCGGGATCGGTGTGGCCGTCAGGGTCAACGTGTCGACGCCCACGCTCATCTGGCGCAACTTCTCCTTGCTGCCCACCCCGAATTTCTGCTCCTCGTCGATCACCAGCAGCCCCAGCTCCTTGAAACGCACCTCTTTGCCCAGTATTTTGTGTG
>BNXD01000049.1 GCA_025999315.1 Bacteroidia bacterium
TTCGCCCCTGCGGGGCGATCCGGAAAGTATTGTTGCATCTTTTGTTCAAAAAGCGCGAAGCTAAGGCCGCCATTGGCGGGCAAAGGGACGCCCGCGAAGGAAAGCAAGCAGAGGGACGCTTGCCTTCCTCGCGCTACCTCGGCCGTAGCCCGCGAGCGGTCTCTGCTCTCGCTTCGAGCGTCGTGATGTTGGCGGGCAGAAAGACGCCCGCGAAGTTGGCAAGCAGAGGAATGCTTGCCTTCCTCGCGCTACCTCGGCCGTAGCCCGCAAGCGGTCTGCGGCCCTCGCAACGCTGCTCGGTTCTCCTCGTCGCTTGGCAGAGTTGCGAGTAAACTCGCCTCTGCCTCACTCCTTCGTCGATTCGCGCCTCGGCAGAGTTGCGAGTAAACTCGACTCTGCGCCCGGTTTGTCGTCGGCTGCGGCCCGCATTGCCACCGGCTTACGCCGTTACTCCTCCCCGTCGGGCAGGTTGTCGATCAGCGACTCGATGTCGCGGCGCTCTTTTTTGGTGGGGCGGCCGGTGCCGCGGTCGCGCGTTACAAAGATCGTCTCACGGGGCACGGCGAGCCTGGCCAGCTCCTCGGGCGGGGTAACATCCATCGCGTAACGCGGCACATCCCTCGCCGGCAAACGGCTCGAAACCAACTCCAGCACCCTGTAGCTATACACCACCGGCATTTTGCGCACCGACACCACATCGCCGACCCGCACCTCGCGCGAAGGTTTGGCCGACGCACCCCCTACCTGCACCTTGTTGTTGCGACAAGCCTCGGCCGCATCGCTGCGCGTCTTGAACACCCGCACCGCCCAAAGCCATTTATCGAGCCTGACGTCCATTGTTGTCTATTTGTTGTTGAAGCCGTTCATGGCGGCGCTGAGGCCGGCGGCGGCGAATGTGCGTACGGCGTCGCAGGCGAGGGTTATGCGTGCGGACAGGGCGGTGAGTTCGTCCTCGCTCCAGCGACCCAGCACGTGGTCGATCTGGTAGCCGCGCGGAAAATCGCCCCCCACGCCGAAACGCAGGCGGGCGTAGTCGTTCGATCCCAGCACCATATCGATGTTTTTCAGCCCGTTGTGGCCTCCGTCGCTCCCCTTGCCGCGGATGCGCAACGCCCCGAACGGCAGGGCGATGTCGTCGAGGACCACCAGCAGGTTTTCACGGGTGATCTTCTCGCGCTGGAGCCAGTAGCTGACCGCTTTGCCGCTGAGGTTCATGTAGGTGGAGGGTTTGAGCACCACCAGGGTGCGTCCGCGGTGGCTGACGCGGGCCACATCGCCGTAACGCTCCGTGGCGAACGACGCCCCGCCCTGAGCGGCCAGGGCGTCGGCCACGCTGAAACCTATGTTGTGGCGGGTGTCGGCATATTCGGCTCCGATGTTGCCCAATCCGGCGATGAGATACTTCATGGTGTTGTCCTGGTGCGAAAAAGGCTGTTTTGATCTACAAAACAGCCTTTTTATCGGTTGACATGACATGTATGACGCGGGTATGTTACTCGGCCTCGGCAGCGGCTTTGGCGGCGCGGGTGATCTTGACCGCGCATATGGCGGTGGTTGCCGGGGTCAGGATGGTGAGCCCGTCGAATTTCAGGTCGCCGGCAAAGATCGACTTGCCCAGCTCGAGGCTGGTGATGTCGACGGTCAGCTGGTCGGGCAACTTCTCTATCAGACCGCTGACGGTCAGCTTGCGTTTGTTGAGGATAAGTTTGCCGCCCACCTTCACGCCCTCGGAGTTGCCCTCCAGAGCCACAGGCAGGTCGATCGTTACGGGTTTGCCCTCGATGACGCGATAGAAGTCGATGTGCAGGATCTCTTCGCGCACGGGGTGAAACTGTGCCTCGCGCATGACGGCCACCTCTTTCTTGCCGTCGATGTCCAGCTCAACAACGTAGGAGTTGGGGCTGTAGATCAGTGGTTTGAGGTCTTTGACGCCCACTGCGAAGTGGACGGTCTCCCCGCCGCCATAGACGATGCAGGGCACCTGTCCGTTGCGACGGACGGCCTTGCTTGCCTTTTTGCCGAAACTGTCGCGTGCGACAGCCTTGAGTTCGAGTTTTTGCATGGTATAAATTAACTTTTAAACGTTTCGCCCCCATGGATCGTCCGACCCGCCGGGGTGTTACTCAGCCACACTCATGCCTGAGTGCGGCCCCATTACACTTGCGGGCACAAAGGTAGAAATATTTTCGGAAATTTTGCCCCCGTTAGGCGATTTTGTCGTGCTTGTCGCGAGGAATTAAATTTTTTTGATTACTTTTGTGCCGTTGTTACGATCGGCCCAGGTGGTGAAATTGGTAGACACGCCACTTTGAGGGGGTGGTGAGCGTTAGCTCGTGTGAGTTCGAGTCTCGTCCTGGGCACAACGCCCGATCTTTGAAGATCGGGCGTTTTCGTTTTTCGGCCTTCGCGTAAAACCCATGCGCAAGATCATCCACATAGACATGGACGCTTTCTTTGCCAGCGTCGAGCAGCGGGACAACCCGGACTATCGGGGCAAGCCGCTGGCCGTGGGGCGTGCGGGCGAGCGTGGCGTTGTGGCGGCGGCCAGCTATGAGGCGCGACGCTATGGCGTCCACTCGGCCATGCCCTCGCGCACGGCGCTCAAACGCTGCCCGTGGCTGATCTTCACCCCCGGACGGTTCGAGGTCTACCGGGAAGTCTCCGAGCAGATCCGCGCCATCATGCTCGAATATACCGACCTGGTGGAGCCGCTGTCGCTCGACGAGGCCTATCTGGATGTTACGGGGCAGCCCTCGGCGACGATCATCGCGCGGGAGATCAAACAACGCATACTGGAGACCACCGGCCTGACCGCCTCGGCCGGAGTGTCGGTCAACAAGTTCCTGGCCAAGATCGCCTCGGACTACGACAAGCCCGACGGGCTGTTCGTCATCACGGACAAGGAGGCCGAGGCGTTTGTGGAGGGGTTGAAGATCGAGCAGTTCTGGGGCGTGGGCAAGGCGACGGCCGAGAAGATGCACTATCTGGGCGTCCACACCGGGGCCGAGCTGAAACGGCTGCCGGAGCCCTTTCTGGTTGGCAACTTCGGCAAGATGGGCCATTTCTACTGGCAGTTCGCCCGTGCTGTGGACGACCGCCCTGTCGAGCCGGAGCGCATCCGCAAATCCATAGGGGCGGAGAACACCTACATGCACGACATCGGCGAGGGCGAGGAGCTGGCGGCGAAACTGCGCGAGGTGGCTGACGAGGTGTGGCGGCGGGCCTCGAAGCGCGACTTCTACGGCCGCACCGTAACGCTCAAGATCAAATACTCCGACTTCGAGCAGATCACCCGCAGCCGCACCATGACCGGATTCATCAACGAGTTCGGCATGTTTTGGCAGGCGGCGCAGGAATTGCTCGACGCGGTGGAGCTCGGCGACCGAAAGGTCCGCTTGATGGGCCTGACCGTCAGCAACGCCCAGCACATCGAGCAGCCCGAAGCCTATCAACTGGAGCTGGAGTTTGGAGATTGAGCGGGGTTAAACCACGCATGGCAATTACAAGGATGGCGCTGGGGTGCCATACAGGTCGAAAATCTAACTCAGAGCGTCGACAAGTCGCTGTCGCTCGCCGCTTTCATTTGTTTTGAGACGAATCCATTTCAGACCGCATTTGTCGAGAATCGCGTTTTTGAGTTTGTCGCGCTCGGCTTGTCTGGTTCCGCTTTTATGGTAGCTCACCCCGTCTACTTCGATTGCAAGATGAGGCGATTTGTCGAGCTTGTCAAAAATCAGAAAATCAACATGCGTCAGTATGTTCATAGCATAACGCCTTTCATTGTCATCGAATTTGTCTGTGTCGCGAACTATCATTTTGAGCGGAACATGGACGGCAACGTCATACCTTGAAAACCGTTCATATTTTAAAATATCCTCTATCAAGATATACATTAAATTCTCGCTGTCAAATTCGGATATACGTTTATGTCTACCAAGAAGCGCTCTTCGTTTTTCGGCATAACCATTGTACAAATAGTCGAATACGGAATAAATTCGACTCTGGATGATCTCTATGTTGTTGTAACGAATATAGCGAATCAGATCGCCGATATTGGTGTCGCGTTCGATGTCGGCCGCGCTTACGACGACGATAAGCTGGTCGATTGCCCGTGAAATGGCAACATTCAACCTGTTGGCGTTGTCAGCAAATTCGCCCACTTCGTTGTCTACCGTCGACAGAACAATAATGTCGTTTTCGCGTCCCTGAAACTTGTCCACGGTGTCCGCTTTGATCGATGTGTCGGCAAAAGCCGATTGAAGCGCATTTGTCTGATTCCGATATGGTGTAACAATACCCACGGAACCATGTCTTGTGTCAAGATTCTGCTGAGGGATTACCTCATTCATGATAACGTCGATCTGTCGTTGATTGGTATGGTCGCGGGCGTGATTTCCATCTGCAGTTTGATAGACGACAAGCGGCTGGCGGTCGGAGCGAGGCTCGGTAAGTACGATCAACTCGCTATTATAAAATTTACGGCTGCAGAACTCGATTATCTTCGGATGGCAGCGATAGTGCTCGCGGAGCAGTGTCCGCGGCGCATCCTGAAATATCTCCATGATGGAGGAGAGTAGACTGTGATTGCGGTAACGATAAACCTCGGGCAAGTCGAAGCGGGCAAAAATCGCATCGGTTTGCTCGGCAGCCCGACGATCGACCACATTTGGGAGCTGTTTCAAGTCGCCGACGACAACCGCTTTTTTTGCGCAGGACAATGCAAGCGCACCAGTTACGATGTCGACCTGCGACGACTCGTCGATTATTACGTAATCGAACATTACCTTATACGACAAACTGCTCCGGAGGGAATAAGTCGTGCTCAGCGTGACGGGGTAGGCGGCAATGAATTCTTCCGGTTTATTCCACAAATCGCCAAGTGTAAACGTTTTTCGTTCGTTCTTACCATATCTGCAGGCAAGTTTGTCTCGAAACAACTCCGCTGAAAGATTGGAATATTCCTGCATTTTACCTTTGAAGTCAAACGTGGCGAGGGTTTTTTCAAGCAAGGCGATGGATGCGGTCAATTCCTCTTTTCTTGCGTCGTAATATCGCTTTTGACAACCGGTTATCAATATTTCGGGAGCGAGATCGTATAGCGCCTTGTCTGTTATGCCGTATTTGAAGCGATTCCTCAATCGTTCAAAAAATCGGGGTTTTTTACCCTTCGCGGCATAATGTTCGAATAGCAGCCACAATTCCAGCGCTGCTGCCGATATAGCGTTTTGCAAAAAAGGTATCCTAACTGCTGACTTGTTGCGGTCGCAGTATTCCGCAAAGTGCCTGTATTCGATTTCAATCCCGTCATGTTCCTGCTTCAGACGGGAAAGTTCATTCTTTTTTGCAAGCATGCTGCTTAGAGAGACAAACAATGTTTGCAAACGTTCTTGGACGGTTGCGTGCCTGTCCGTTGAAAGTCGCCAGGCCCCTAAATCGGGCAAAGGTCGCTGCAGTTCGATAAACTCACGTTTGTTGTCGCTATTGCCGAGGCGGGCGGCTATGAAATCTGTGTTATATTTGACCAGTTTTTCAAAAATGTTTGCCGTAGCCGAGTTGTTGCTCGAAACTACTGCGACGCTCTCACCCCGCATGACTGCGTTGGCAATGATGTTGAGTATCGTTTGCGTTTTCCCTGTCCCGGGAGGTCCTTCGATTATGGACAATGAGTTTGAAAGCGCGAGATCTACGGCTTGCTTTTGACTGGCATTGAATCCGAACGGATATATGGCAGAGGTTGCGCGCTCACCCCCGCATGATCTGAACTGTCCGGACAGAAACGGTGCGAGCACACTGTCTGGACTTACAAACTCGATTCTGGCATAATGATTTGCAAGTATGTTGCCCACTTGTGGGTCTACCAGCCCCACTGTCCGAGCCAAAGCAGCCAGATAGTCGAAACACCTGTTTGCTGTGTGATCGGCCAGTGCGGAAGCGACAACGCGAACATTCTGCGATGCGTAAGAGTAGGTTTTGCCGTTCGAGTATGTTATATCGACTTTGTTTCCATTTTTACGGTATGCACGAATCGAATCTGTTTTATCTTCGCCCTTAACAAATATGCGTTGTTTTTGTGTCGCCATGGTTGCCGTTTGCGAGCTTTGTTAAGAGTTCGTCCAAAAATAATCAGGAAAATTTTCCAGGCTTGTTGAGGGATCAATTGCTGTGTTTTTCGACCTTGCTCGGCAAGGCCTGTGCAACGGTCCGCCTTGTTCTTTACGTTTGGTTCATTGTGCAACGTTTGCCGAACCCGCTGCCGAGGAGTTGCCTCTATGCTTCGGACGGTGGGGTGGGGGCGGAGGTTTTGCGGGCCTGCTCCATCTGGGCGCGCGAGCGGCTGATGGTGGTGATGTAGACCCCGGCGAAGATCAGCGCCGCGGCGCCCGCCTTGCGCCAGCCGAAGGCGCCCATGCCGAGGGCGACGGTGGCGATCGAGGCCACCAGAGGCTGGATGTTGGAATAGATGCTCACCACCGTGGGGCGCAGCGTCTGCTGGCCGATGGAGACCAGCAGGTAGGCGACGAATGTCGACAGAACCACCACATAACCCACCTCGAGCAGCGCCTCGGTGTTCATGGCGTTCCACACCTCGAGGGAGAGGTAGCGGTGGCCGAAGGGCAGGGTGCAGAGGGCTGCAAAGGTGAACATCCACTTCATGACGGTGATGAAGCTGTAGCGCCGGACAACGTCGCGGAAAAAGGTCAGATAGACGGCAAACGACGTGCAACTGAGCAGGCAGAGCAGATCGCCCCGCAGGTTGCCGTCCAGATTGTCGGCCCTGTCGCCGCCAAGGATGAGTATCAACGCTCCGATCACGGCCAGAAAGACTCCTGTCGCCTTTTTCCACGTGATGGGTTCGCGCAGGTAGAGCGCCGCGAGGGCCATCGTTATGATGGGCGAGATGGTGGCGATCATCGAGGCGTTGACGGGCGAGGTGAGCGACAGGCCGCGGATGAAGATGGTCTGGTTGATGGTCATGCCGAACAGCGAGGCCAGAAGCAGCAGCAGCAGATCGCGCCGGGCGACCCTCTCGCGCGGAAAAAACAGCGAGGCGAACCACATCAACAGCATCGTCCCCACCATGCGGTAGAGAGTCAGGGCGTCGGGCGAGACGGCGTCCCACGCGAGGGCCTTTTTGCCGATGATCATGTTCACCCCGAAGATGATCTGCGCGGAGAATATCGCCAGGTGGCCTCCTAAATTCTTGTCCTCTGTCGCTTTCATATACCTGACCGCAAAGATAGTCTATATGGGTGTCATATGTGAAAAAAAATCACTAAATTGGGGCAAAATTTGACAGGATGGCTGTTTTTGAAGTAACGGGGGGCCACTCTCTCCAGGGCGAGATCACCCCTCAGGGGGCCAAGAACGAGGCTTTGCAGATACTTTGCGCCGTGCTGCTCACCGACGAGCAGGTTACCGTGTGCAACATTCCCCGCATCGAGGATGTGCTGCAACTGATCGAGTTGCTGGGGTGCATGGGCGTTGAGGTGGAGTGGCTCGCCGGGGACAGTTGCGCTTTCAGGGCCCGCGACATCGATCTGGACTATCTGCGCAGCGATGATTACACTCGGCGGGCTTCGCGTCTGCGCGGGTCGGTGATGCTGCTCGGGCCGCTGCTGGCCCGTTTCGGCGTGGGATGGATGCCCAAGCCGGGAGGCGACAAGATCGGCCGCCGCCGTCTGGACACCCACTTCATCGGTTTTCAGAAGCTGGGGGCAAGGTTCGACTACAACGACACCGACAGCCTGTTTGCCGTGCGGGCCAAAGAGCTCCGGGGGTGTTACATGCTGCTCGACGAGGCGTCGGTGACCGGCACGGCCAACATCATCATGGCCGCGGTGATGGCCAAAGGGTTCACCTCCATCTACAACGCGGCGTGCGAGCCCTACATCCAGCAGTTGTGCCGCATGTTGAACTCGATGGGGGCCAAAATATCGGGCATCGCCTCCAACCTGCTCACCATCGAGGGGGTAACCACGCTCCACGGAACCGCTCACCGTCTGCTGCCCGACATGATCGAGGTGGGCAGTTTCATCGGTCTGGCGGCGATGACCCACTCGGAGATCACCATACGCAACGCCGCCTGCGAACATCTGGGCATCATCCCCGCCCAGTTCGCCCGCATGGGGATACGATTCAGCCAGCGGGGCGACGACATATTTATCCCGCGCCAGAACCACTACCAGATCGAGAGTTTCATCGACGGATCGATCATGACCATCGCCGACGCTCCGTGGCCGGGGCTGACGCCCGACCTGCTGTCGGTCTTCCTCGTGGTGGCCACCCAGGCCAAGGGCGCGGTGCTCATCCACCAGAAGATGTTCGAGAGCCGCCTGTTCTTTGTCGACAAACTGATCGACATGGGCGCCCAGATCATCCTGTGCGATCCCCATCGCGCCACGGTGATCGGCCACAACCACAAGGTGCGCCTGAGGGCCACCAAAATGACCTCGCCCGACATACGCGCCGGGGTGGCGCTGCTCATCGCGGCCCTCAGCGCCGAAGGTCGCAGCACCATACAGAACATCGAGCAGATCGACCGCGGATACCAGCAGATCGACACCCGCCTGAACGCCCTCGGCGCACAGATCGTCAGGAAATAGTCCTTACTTTCGGAAGTTCTCCCTGCGTTGTGATCGATGTCGTGTCGGGGGTTGTCTTTCTGCGCAACTCTGTCGACGGTCGGTTGCCGGCGCCCGGAAAAGAGACAGGTTCCGGGGCCATAGTCGCCTATCGCAGCCCGTCGGGAATGTGGCAAACAGGAATGGGTTCCATCTTGTGGCGGTTGGCGCGGTTGCGCTGCAGGTAGATCTCCATCACCTCGCGCTGGTGGCCGTCGCAATCCTCGGGGCGTACGCCGCGTTCGGTCTGCTCCATGGCCCACTCCAACTCGGGGTAGCTGGCTCCGATCTGATCTTCGTCGGTGCGGTTGTCGCCGAACAGCCCGTCGGTGGGCGGGGCGAGGCAGATCGACCGGCAGATGCCCAACTCGGCGGCCAGAGCGTAGACCTCGCTCTTGGTCAGATCGGCTATGGGGCTCAGGTCGACGCCCCCGTCGCCATATTTGGTGAAAAACCCGATAGCATAATCCTCTATCTTGTTGCCCGTCCCCACCACCAGCGCCTGCCGCAGCCCGGCCAGGTGGTAGAGTGCCGTCATGCGCAGCCTCGAGCGCGTGTTGGCGCACGCCAGGGCAAGCTCCCTGCTGCTGATGGCCTCTCCGCACTTGCTGCGTGCGGCGGCCCTCGCCGTTTTGATGCTTCCCACGCCCGCGGCCTTTGCCGCCCGGGTTACGGCGCTTCCGGCGGCCGTGGCAAAACTCTCGACGAACGACTGATAGGCCCCGGTCAGGTCGACGTTCACCGAAGAGACATTCTCGCCGAGGGCCGACAGCCATTCGATATGCTCCCCGGCACGGTCGACCTGCGAGGCGGCCTGGTGGATGGGCAGGGTAACGCAGAGGGTCGGCCTGCCGGTCATCACCGCGAGGGTCGAGCTGAGGGCCGAATCGATCCCCCCCGAGACGCCGATGACGAATCCGCCCCTGATGCCGGCCTGTTCGGCATAGGCATCCATCCAGCGGACAATGTGATCTATGACTTTTTGGTGGTTCATACGGGATTAATTGATCTGTCCGACAAATAGCTCTTAAAGTTTCCGAAATGTCAAAGGTTAAACAATCAGGATATGATAATTTGTCTTCCTGTTGTGCATTTAAAAGGTTGGGTTAAAATAGACGAATATCAAGACTCATTTTGGTTGCGTTTTACGGCTCGGAGCCAGCGGAGGGATGCCCGAACCGAAGGTGAGGATTTTGCAGCCCGTAGCCCGGGGTGGCTCCGGGCCGCCGACTTTGCTTCGCAAAGCCGAAAGACAGGCAACGAATAGATAAAGACCTTGAGTTTGGTTTGTTGTTCGAGGTTTATTGAGCCCGCTGCGCGCGGGAGTAAGGCGAGCGTCTCTTTGCGAGCCAACAAGTAGCGAGGCTTCAGCGGCAAGCGGCTGAATTCACCTCAAAACAACGCGAAAACAAACGGTATATTCCTTAACAAAATGACGCTTTTAACCCAACGTTTTAAATACACAACAGGCTGAACTCTTAAAACACCACCCCGAATTTCAAGTTGAGACGGCGGCAAGAAATGCCGGAAATGTTCATGACTTTTTCGACTCGATAAAGCTGATATAAGCCTCGTTGAGCAGGCGGTTGCCGCCCGGGGTGGGGTAGTCGCCCGAGAAGTACCAGTCGCCAGGGTGGGTGGGCGAGGCGGCGTGCAGCCCTTCGATGGTCTGAAAGAGGATGTCCACCTCGATCTCCAGCCCGTCGGGCTTGAGCAGCAGGGCGATCTGGTCGGCGACCTGCTCCTGGGTGAATGTGTCGTAGATCTCCCTGACGTGGTTGACGATCTGCTCCACCGGCAGGTTGCGCTGCGCAATGGCTTTGCGATAGACCTGATCCAGAAGGTCGCCGCGGCCCGTCTTGACGAGCAGCGACACCGCCGCGCGGAAAGCCACCAGTTCCTCCAGACGCGGCATGTCGATGCCGTAATAGTCGGGAAAACGCACCTGTGGCGAGGAGGAGATGATGACGATGCGCCGCGGCCCGAGGCGGGCGAGGATCGATATGATGCTCTCGCGCAGGGTGGTGCCGCGCACGATGCTGTCGTCGATGATCGCCAGGTTGTCGCGCCCGCTGCGCAGACAGCCGTAGGTGATGTCGTAGACGTGGGCGGCCAGCTCCCTGCGGCTGCTGGTGTCGGAGATGAACGTGCGCAGTTTTATATCCTTGATGGCCAGCTTCTCGATGCGTATCTTGCGCTCCAGCGTGCGCATGACCTCCTCCGGGGAGAGCTGCCGGTCGGCCAGAGCGAGGGCTTTCTCTTGGTTGAGATGCTCTTCCAGCGCCTCGTTCATGCCGAGGAAGGCCACCTCGGCCGTGTTGGGTATGTAAGAGAAGATGGTGTTGTCGGTGTCGCCTTCGAGCTTCTCGAGC
>BNXD01000050.1 GCA_025999315.1 Bacteroidia bacterium
GGCAAAAACTGATCGTGGCCCGCAGCGCCAAAAGCGAAAGGATGGGGGCCACTGTCCTGAACCTCGTCCCGGACAAGGATTTTGCCGACAAACACAAGCATTTCGATGCGGGCAGTTTTGTCTATTGCGGCGACAAGGGCAGCTTCAGCGGCCTGGCCATCTACACCAGCCTCGAGGGCCATGCGGTGAGGATCGACAAATATCTCGATGGCAGGAAAGTGGCAGGGGTGAGCGTCACGGGCGATGCCGACGGCAGGGAGAAACGCCTTGACACGATGACCGCCATTCTGAGCCACATCTCCTTCGAGCGGGCCACGACACCCGCCACCCGCAGCGGCGACGAGGATGACGACTGGTGGGGCGACTGGGACGACGACTGGGGAGACGACTGGGGAGACTACGACATCTGGCTCGACGCGGTCATCTGCACGCCGGATTACAACCCCAACCCATACAGTCCCTGCGACGACTGCGGACTCTACACTTGCATTTGCTATAATTATTACTGCTGGTCCTGCGGATCGCTATACTGCAACGGCGAGTGCCTGTACGGCAACGATGAGGAGGAGGAGTACCAGGAAGAGGAGGAGGAGAACGACTCGCTCTATGCGCTGGAACCTGTCGACAGCGCCACAAACGTGAATATCGCAGAAGCGCTGGACAAGATAGCCAATGATTGCATGGGAGCCCAGCTTATGGCGTACATCAATTCGACAACCGTCAACATCCAGTATGTATTTGTCGACCCCGATGATCCAGATCCGCCTCAATACGCAGGGCGATATATCGAGAGAACCAATACGATCCTGATAGTCGACGGCTACTACGCTCAAGAGTACACACTGCTCGAGGAGTTGCTTCACGTATATCAGCGTGATCACAATAATTCGTCGGAGGCATATATCGAAATGGAAGCCAAGCTTGCAAAGATCGAATTCTCTCGCAGAAACGGAGACGATCTGAACAAGATATACGGGAAAAAATGGAAACCTATTGATTATTTTTCCCGTGATCCTTCTGCAACGTCATGGTCTAAAGCCATAGGGGCATTAAGAGATACGGGGTACAGAGATATTGATCCGAACACTCCGTATTCCGGTTTCAGCCGATCGAATCTTGATGCGCTTCAGGCAAATTGTAATTAATCCAAAAACTTGAAAATCATGAAAAATATTATTATAATTATATTTAGTTTTTTGTGTCTCCACGCAGTAGCGCAGGTAGACTATTATGCCAATCACGACACAGTGACGGGCAGCAATGTCATCTATAAAGTCAAATTTGAGGCCAGTTGGGATGCTTATGACATAAGCAACATAAACAACATTTATGATGACGAACCCTATCGCTATCAAGACGGCACTCTGGTGGAAGAGGCCGATAGATTCGCTGCAATTCCGATAGGTGATCACAAACAGCTCTACCGGCAGGCCGTTGAGGAGACTTTTACCGCCGCCGAGATCACCGGCCTGCGCAGCAGCAATGAACGGGTGGTAATCGTAGATACTTTCAGCACATCGTCAGGCGATGTAATGGAGGTCACTTTTAGTTTTTACAGACGCCCCAAGTTATACTCCATCCCGCCGGACAAGTGGTTCACATTCGAGCAGAAAATCAAGGCTTACATAAAGTATACCATACCCCCGCTCTGCCAGGCACTGACATTCATGGGATCGACGACATTTTTATACTTCGACAAACTGTATAATTAGACCGCAAGGTTTAGCCCGCTGCACCCCCGGCCTCCCTCGCGGAGGCCAGGGGTGGAGGGAGATTCAAAGTCATGAAAAAGATAATATTATCCGCCATGTTCGCCTGCTGCACGGCATCGTTTGCCGGGGCCCGCACAACACTGGACCTTCTGGCACAGTACAGATGGGAATCGTATGTTTGGACCGATATGACTCTGGTTGACCTGTATACAAATACCACATATAACGCCCTCACAATCGACAACGAAGACGGTTCGACAATAGAAGATCCTTATCAGTTCTATCTGAGCGACAATGAGGGGTGGACATTCGACCAGTCGAAAGTCGGACAGGTGCAATATGGCAAATTTATTATTGCAAAATCATTGGAAACAGGTAAGGTCAATTGTTGCCGGATAATAACACTCAACGACGACGAGTTTTGTGTTATCTATTGGACCAGGCCGGGTGAACATAGAGTGGGTCTTACCCCGACAAAGTATTATGCCAAACCGAAGTAGAAAGTTGTTTGAACATTTGCCCCCCCCGGCCTCCGCGCGGAGGCCGGGGGTTGTTTTTAACACAGGAAATGATTATTTTTGAACAGATAAGGTCAAGTCATGAAAAAGATGATATTATCTGCCATCTTCGCCTGCTGCACGGCATCGTTTGCCGGGGCTCGCACGACACTGGACCTTCTGAAGCAATACAGATGGGAATCGTATGACTGGAAAGGAGAGACTCTTGTCGATTTATTTACAAACACAACTTATAAGATCATCGCAATTGATAACGTTGACAACACGACGGACGAAGATCCTTATCAGTTCTATCTTAGCGACAATGAAGAGACAACCTTCGTCCAGTCGAAAGTCGGACAGGTGCAGTATGGCAATTATATTGTTGCAAAGAGCCTCGATACAGACAAAGTGTTGTGTTACAGAATAATAACACTCAACGACACTGAACTCTATTTCATCTACTGCCCCAAACCGGGCCAACTGATGGTGGGTGGCGGACCAATAAGGTTTTATGCCAAACCGAAGTAGAAAGTTGTTTATGCCTTTGCCCCCCCGGCCTCCAACGTGGAGGCCGGGGGGGATTCAGGAAATGATTATTTTTGATTGGATGGGATAGAATTATGAAAAATATTATTATCATATCCATATTCAGCCTGTTGTGCATCGGAGTTGCGGCACAGGTTGATTATTACGCCAACCACGATACGGTGGCCGGGACCAATGTCGTCTATAAAGTCGAGGACCTTGGCACCACTTATGTCATAGGCGACATAAACAACTCTCATTTCGGGCAGGGCTATCGTTTCCAAAACGGCACTCCGGTGGAGAATGACCAAATATATTATGCCGATCCGATAGGGAATCTAAAACAAATATATCGGCAAGCTCTCGAAGAGTCATTCACCGCCGCCGAGATCGCCAACCTGCGAAGTAGCAATGAAAAGGTAATAATTTCAGACGCATTCGATATGTCGGGCGACATAATGGAGGTCAAATTCATGTTTAAAAAGCATCCGAAGTTATATTCCATCCCGCCGGACAAGTGGTTCGCTTTCGAGCAAAAGATCAAGACGTATCTGAAATACACTATACCTCCGCGCAGTCAGGTGTTGACATTCATGGTGTCGACGTGTACACTGTACTTCGACAAACTGTATAATTAATGTGAATTAACAGTTGAAATCTACCATGTCATGCTGAGCGAAATCGGACCGACGCTGCGAGCGAGGGCAGAGACGAACTTGTTCGAGCCATGCCGAGCCGCGAGGAGGAAGCCGAAGGCAACCATCTCCACCCATGTCATGCTGAGCGAAGTCGAAGTATCTAAAAAAGACTGACATGGCAGCATTGCCGAGACCATTCACTTCGCTCATGGTAACATGAAAGGAGTTTCGTTCAGGGCAACATAACATTAAAAGTCGAACTCAATAATATGTCATGCTGAGCGAAGTCGAAGCATCTCATGCAGCATTACCGAGACCCTTCGACAAGCTCAGGGTGACATGAAAAGAGTTTCGCTTGAGGGCGCATGACATAAAAATTGACATCGCGATCATATATTGATAATCAAATATAAGTTTCAACTATTAATTCGCATAATTAGACAGCAAGGTTCCTCGCCCCTCCCCCCGGCCTCCCCTCGAGGAGGCCGGGGGTTGTTTTTTTCGGAGAAAATGATTATTTTTGATCGTCAAACGGCGGCGGCGGCTCCTGCGACGTCTGCGGCGGCGATCTTTGTCTATGTCACAACGATGAACGCTGCCCTTTTTGCCTCTCGCCCGACTGCTATGGACAGATAAAAACATACAAGTCAAAACATAAAGCAAGAACCTAAAACAAAACTGTCATGGTGATCACATTCAATGAATTGCGGCGCATCAAAGATCGTCTGCCCAGCGGCAGCACCTGCCGCATCGCCCACGAGTTGGGGCTGGAAGAAGATACAGTACGCAACTATTTTGGCGGCAGTCATTTCGACGCTGCTGGCAAATCGGTGGGACTGCATTTCGAGAAGGGACCCGACGGAGGCGTTGTAACGCTGGACGATACGGCCATCCTCGACGCCGCGATGCGGATACTCAACGAAGCGAAGTAACGCTTTGCCCGAGCGTACCGGCGAGCCATCCCCGACTTGGGGATGGCTTTTTTCGTTCGGATGAGGAGTTTTTTCAAGAAAAATATATACTTTTGCTCCTCTGAACTTTAAACGGACTTTAAAAGAACTAAAAACTACCGATTATATGCAGAATAAAGGCGCATTGACATTTTTGTCCGTCGCACTGGCGATAGCCTGTGCTTACCAGCTATCGTTCACGCTGTTGACCAGCCACGTAGAAAAGAAGGCCGAGCAATATGCCGCCACTTTCGCCCCCGAAGTCAGGGAGGCCAAGGTGCAGTACTATCTCGATTCGGTCGGGTCGAAACCCGTCTACGACATTTGGCTGATCAAACCCACTTACCGCGAGTGCAAGCAGCGGGAGATCAACCTGGGTCTCGACCTTAAGGGCGGCATGAACGTCATGCTCGAGATCTCGATCCGCGACGTGGTGGACGCTCTGGCCAACCACAGCAAGGATCCGCTGTTTGTGCAGGCGCTCGACGAGGCGAGCCAGCAGCAGAAGAGCGGCAGCAGCGAGGATTTCATCACGCTCTTTGCCCGAAACTATTTGCGCCTGAGCGCCAATGCTCCGCTGGCCTACGTCTTCAACACCCCCGAGCTGAAGGACCAGATAACCCCGCAGAGCACCAACGACGAGGTGATCAAGGTGTTGCGCGCACAGTCCGAGAGCGCCATATCCAACTCGTTCAACGTCATCCGCAGCCGTATCGACCGTTTCGGCGTAACGCAGCCCAATATCCAGAAACTCGAAAATTCGGGCCGTATTCTGGTCGAGCTCCCCGGCATCAAAGAGCCCGAACGTGTGCGCAAGCTGTTGCAGGGCACCGCATCGCTCGAATTCTGGGCCACGTACGACAACCAGGAGATATTCCCGTTGCTCTCCCAGGCCAACCAGATCACCGCCGTTGTCGAGCAGGTCGAAGCGCCCACTGTCGAACAGTCCGAACTGACGACAGCCCAGGGCGCCGAAACAGATCAGGAGTTGCAGTCGCTGCTCGATCGGGGAGCCACTGCCGGCGAGCAAAGCACAGAGAGTGCGGTTCAGACCAATTCGCTCTTCTCCAAATTGATACCCATGGTCGATCCCCGGACGGGCGCAGCGCTCCCCGGCCCGGTGGTCGGTTACGCGCTGGCGCACCAGATGGCCGACGTGAACGCCTATCTGGAGTTGCCGCAGGTCAAGGCGCTGCTGCCGCGCGATCTGAAGTTGATGTGGGGCGTCAAACCCACCAAAGATAACGAAAGCCTCTACGAACTCTACGTCATCCGCGCCAACACGCGCGACGGTCGCGCTCCGCTCGATGGCGGCGCCGTAACCGACGCCAAAGCCGATTACGGCCAGAGTGGATCGGCGGCCGAGGTCTCAATGTCGATGAACAGCACGGGCGCCAAGGCTTGGGCAAGGCTCACGGGCGACAACGTCGGTCAGTGCGTAGCCATTGTTCTGGACGGTTATGTATACTCGGCTCCGCGTGTCAACCAGGAGATCTCCGGCGGCAACTCGTCCATCACGGGCAACTTCACCATGCCCGAGGCTACGGACCTTGCCAACGTGCTCAAATCGGGCAAACTGCCCGCTCCGGCCCACATCATCCAGGAGGCCATCGTCGGTCCGTCGCTGGGCGCCGAGTCGATCAACGCCGGCATGTGGTCGTTCGTGCTGGCCTTTATTCTGGTGCTTTGCTACATGTTCTTTTTCTACAACACGGCAGGTCTTGTGGCCAACATCGCCCTGATAACCAACCTGTTCTTCCTGTTCGGGGTGCTGGCGGCATACGGAGCGGTGCTCACCCTGCCCGGCATCGCGGGTATAGTGCTGACGATGGGTATGGCGGTGGACGCCAATGTGATCATATATGAACGTGTGAAGGAAGAGATCAGGGGAGGCAAGGGCATCGGAGCCGCTCTGAGCGACGGCTACAAACACGCCATGTCGGCCATCGTCGACAGCAACCTCACCACGCTCATCACGGGCATCGTGCTGGTGATCTTCGGAACAGGACCCGTGCAGGGCTTTGCCATCACGCTGGTCATCGGTATCCTCACCTCTTTCTATACGTCAGTCTTCATCTCGCGTCTGGTCTTCGTTTCGCTGCTGGCCAAAGGGCGCAAGATCAAATTCTCGACCCGCATCACACGCAACTTCCTCTCGGGGACCAAGGTCAACTTCATCAATATCCGTCGCTACACCTACTACCTCATCCTGGCGCTGTTCGTCGTTGCCGGTGTTTCGCTGGCCACCAGGGGGCTCAAGCAGGGTGTCGACTTCTCGGGCGGCCGCGCGTTCACCATCCGTTTTGACAATCAGGTGAACGCCAACGAAGTGCGCAGGGCCATCGAGGATGCCTTCCCCGGCAGCAGCTGCGAGGTCAAGCAGTATGGTCAGGATGGCAACCAGATGCGCATCGTTACGCAGTATCGCATCGGCGACACGGGCGCCGACGTAACATCGGAGATAGAGGAACTGCTCTACAAGTCGATGCTTCCCTTCTATGACAATCAGAACCTCTCGCTCGAAGATTTCGCGACCAACAAAGACCCCAACGGCATCATCAGCGCCGACAACGTGGGCCCGAGCGTGGCCAGCGACATCAAACGCGACGCGGTGATCGCCGTGCTCTTCTCGATTCTGGCCATCAGCCTCTATATCGCCATGCGTTTCCGCAAATGGGAGTGGGCCATGGGCGCTACGAGCGCCATCGTGCACGACGTGATCATCACCGTCGGCATCGTTTCGCTGCTCTATTCAGTGCTTCCTTTCACCCTCGAGCTGGACCAGGCCTTCATCGCGGCTATTCTGACCATCATCGGTTACTCGGTCAACGACACGGTGATCATCTTCGACCGTATTCGCGAATACAGCCGCATCTATCCCAAGCGTACCATGAAGGATAATATCAACCAGGCTATCAACAGCACCCTCGCCCGAACGGTCAACACGGCAGGCACCACGCTGGTCGTATTGCTGGCCATATTCATCTTCGGCGGCGAGGTGATCCGCGGCTTTGTCTTCACGCTGCTGCTGGGCGTGGCAGCCGGTACGCTGTCGTCGATTTTCGTCGCCACACCCGTCGCCTACGACATGATCCGCATGGCCGACAAAAAGAAAAAAACTCTCGAAGGCAAAGACGCCTGATCTTTCCCGACTTTGCCCATACAGGCCGCCACCCCTCACCCGGGTGGCGGCTTTTTTGTTCTCTTTTAAAAAAAGATCGAAATCGGCTGGCATATCTAAAAAATATCCTTAAATTTGCAACTAATTTAAAAACTATCAAGCTCAAAAGATGTCGTCGATCAAGGATTTTTTCAGCAACGGGGATTCGGACAACGCCAAAGGTATCGCCCACAAGAACAATCTCATCAAAAGGAGTATAATCGGTTACATGATCGTCAAGCCCCATGTAACCCTTGCCGAGTTGACGCGCGAGTTGCATATAAGCGTGCCGACCATCACCAAACTGGTGGGCGAGATGGTCGAGGAGGGCATGGTTCGCGACATGGGCAAGATAGAGACTGCCGGCGGGCGACGTCCCAACGTCTTCGGGCTGACCAACACTGCCTTTTACTTTGCGGGGGTTGAGGTGGCCCGCGATAACATCCGATATGTCATCTCCGACCTTAAGAACAACATCACGATCCGCCATATCGATCCCGATTTTGTGCTCGAGGATACTCCCGCATCGCTGGAAGCTATCGCCTCGGGCATCGAAAGCTTCATCAAGAACTCCGGCGTCAAACGGGCCAACATCCTCGGGGTCGGGGTGTGCATCGTCGGCAGGGCCAATCCGCAGACCGGGCGCAGCTACAAGTATTTCTCGTTCGAGCCCAGGTCGCTGTCCGAGGTGATCCGCGAGCGCGCAGGACTGCGTGTGTTGATCGAGAACAACGTGCGCGCGCGCTGCTTTGCCGAATATACCCTGCGCGACAATCAGGACGAAAAAAACCTGCTCTATCTGCACCTCGGACGCGGCATTGCCATTGGCATGGTTCTTGACGGGAAGTTGTACTACGGCAAGTCGTCCATTGCGGGTGAGTTCGGCCATACGCCATTTTTCGACAACGAGCTGATCTGTTCGTGCGGCAAGAAGGGCTGCCTGGAGACCGAAGTATCGGGGATGGCCATAGAAAATAAGATGACCGCGCTCCTGGACAGCGGGCGCAGCAGCATCCTTGGCAACGGGCGCACTGCCGGGCAAAACGCCATACACATCGACCGGGTGATAGAGGCCGCCAAAATGGGGGACAGCCTTTCGATCGAGCTCATCGAAGAAGCAAGCGAGAAGGCGGGCAAGAGCGTGGCCTTTCTGCTGAACATCTTCAACCCCGAGACGGTGATCATCGGGGGTGCGCTCTCGCAGGCGGGCGACTATCTGATGTTGCCGCTGCTCTCGTCCGTCAACCGCTACTCGCTGAATTTGGTCTACAAGGATACCGCTTTCCTGCTGTCGCAGATGGACGATGATGCCGCGGCGCTGGGAGTGGCCATGCTGATGCGAAATATGGTGATAGGGATATAGCAGCCCTGTGTCCGAAGCAGCGGCAGGCTGTCGAACTTCAGCAGACCTTCCCGACACGATTATGCTTTGATAAAAGAACTATTATGGTGATGCTCAACAGCCTCGAGGGGGAGAGTGTGGTACTGAGGGCGCTGGAGCCCGAAGACGTGGATGTGCTTTACAAGTGGGAGAACGACACCTCGGTCTGGAAGGCGAGCAACACCGTCGCCCCATTCTCGAAATATACCCTGCGGCAGTTTGTCGAGAATCAGCTCTACGACATGTTCGAGACCAAACAGATCCGCCTGATCGTCGAGGCGCGGGACCCCCATCGTCCCATCGGCGCTGTCGATCTGTTCGACATCGACCCCTGCAACCGCCGCGCCGGGGTGGGCATCCTCATCTACGAAAGCCGCGACAAACGCCACGGCTACGCCTCGGAGGCCCTCTCGCTGCTGATCCGCTACTGTTTCCAGACCCTGATGCTCAACCAGCTCTACTGCAACATCAGCGCGTTCAACGTGCCGAGCCTCGGGCTGTTCCAGAGCAAGGGCTTCTCGATCGTCGGCCTCAAAAAAGAGTGGGTCAAAACCACCTCCGGCTGGCAGGACGAATACATGCTCCAGCTGATCAACTCCAACAAGGGATAATATATTTAGAGAGTTTATATAGTGTTTGAAAATCTTACAGACAAACTCGAGCGGTCGCTGAAGATACTGCGTGGCGAGGGGCGCATCACGGAGATCAACGTGGCCGAGACGCTCAAAGAGATCCGTCGCGCGTTGATCGACGCCGACGTCAACTACAAGGTAGCCAAGAGCTTCACCGATGATGTGAAGCAAAAAGCGCTGGGGGCCAACGTTCTGTCGGCCGTAAAGCCAGGCCAGATGATGACCAGGATCGTGCGCGACGAGCTGGCCGCGCTGATGGGAGGCCAAAGCGTCGACATCCGTCTGGAGGGCAATCCGGCGGTGATCCTCATCGCGGGCCTGCAGGGTTCGGGCAAGACCACCTTCTCGGGCAAGCTGGCCGCAATGATCCGCAGCAAACGCGGACGCGGCGTGCTGCTGGTGGCAGGCGACGTCTACCGTCCGGCGGCCATCGAACAGTTGCGCATCCTCGGCAGCCAGATCGGCGTGGAGGTCTACGCCGAGATGGAGAGCAAAAACCCGGTGGCCATCGCCGAGAACGCCGTCAAATATGCCCGTTCCAAAGGGCTCAACACGGTCATCGTCGATACGGCGGGTCGTCTGGCCGTGGACGAGGCGATGATGCGGGAGATCGCCGCCGTCAAAAAGGCGGTCCGCCCCTCGGAGACGCTCTTTGTGGTCGACGCCATGACGGGGCAGGATGCGGTCAACACCGCCGGTGAGTTCAACCGCCGGCTCGATTTCGACGGCGTGGTGCTGACCAAGCTCGACGGCGATACGCGTGGCGGCGCGGCGATCTCGATACGCGCCGTGGTCGACAAACCGCTGAAATTCATCAGCGACGGCGAGAAGATGGACGCCCTGCAGGTGTTCCATCCCGAGCGCATGGCCGACCGCATCCTCGGCATGGGCGACATCGTGTCGCTGGTGGAGAAGGCGCAGGAGCACTACGACGAGCAGCAGGCCCGTCAGCTGAAGAAAAAACTTGCCAAAGATCAGTTCGACTTCAACGACTTCCTCGCCCAGATCGAGCAGGTCAAGAAGATGGGCAACCTCAAGAACATGGCGTCGATGATCCCCGGGGTGGGCAAGGCGCTCAAGGATGTCGACATACCCGACGACGCTTTCAAACAGACCGAGGCCATCATACACTCGATGACCCCCTACGAACGCGAAAATCCCGCATCGATCAACCCCTCGCGCAAAAATCGCATAGCGCGCGGCAGCGGCACCACTCTGGCCGACGTCAACCGCCTGCTCAAACAGTTCGACGACTCGCGCAAGATGATGAAAATGGTCGCCACCGGCGGCATGCCCAAACTGCGACGGTAGCAGGGACGTTCGCCTTGAGCGAAAAGATAGAGAGTCATGCAAGTAACGGATATTATAAACGAAGCGACCGGGAAGGGGCGCACGCTGTTCACTTTCGAGCTGTTGCCGCCGTTGAAGGGGG
>BNXD01000051.1 GCA_025999315.1 Bacteroidia bacterium
CTCCGGGCGTCGGCAAAACGTCGCTGGGCAAGTCGGTCGCCGAGTCGCTCAAACGCAAGTTCGGGCGCATATCGCTGGGCGGCCTGCACGACGAGGCCGAGATACGCGGCCATCGCCGCACCTACATCGGCGCCATGCCCGGCCGCATACTCCAGACCATTCGCCGATGCGGAGCCTCCAGCAGGTGTTGGCGGTCGCTGTCAGACAGGTCGAGGTTGCTGCAGATGAAGTTGATAAGACCCCGGTTGTTGTCGATGTTCTTGATGGCGAACGACGCCTCTTTGGGTATGTTGGGCGAGATGTTGATGATGTTGATGGCAATGTCGCGGATCGAGTCGACCAGCGCGTTGAACTCGAGGTTGCCGCCCTCGGGCGAGGTGTCGCGCAGGGGGGTAACCCTCGCCGTGAAGAAGGGCTCCGAGGAGAGAAATTCGTTGACCTCGATCTTGCGGATGCCGTGCAGGATCACCGTCAGGTTGCCGTTGGGCATCTCGAGTATCTTGAGGATGCGCGCGGCCGTGCCCACTTTGAACATGTCGTCGGGGCCGGGCTGGTCGATGTCGGCCTCCTTCTGGAGCAGGGTGCCCAGAACGCTGCTGCTGGCCTCGATGCTGCGCACGAGCTTCATCGACTTCTCGCGGCCGACGGTGATGGGGGTGATCGATCCGGGGAAAAGCACCGAACTGCGCAGCGACAGTATGGGCAGCACATCGGGCAGATCGACATCTTCGGGCAGGTTGTCGTCCTCGCCCGTGATGATGGGGATCACCTGATGGCCTCCTTCCATTATGTCGGTAATGCCCGCGAACTCGTCCTGATATTTAGTTTTTCGGCTCATAAATTTGTCTCCTTAAGGTGCAAAGTTAGTTATTTAATCGTGCGCACCGCTCCAATGGGCTCTTCTTTACTAACATTTAAGCAACAATCGGTGGCGGCGCACAACATGGCTTTCTTTATAACGAAATCTTTTATAGTTTATTGCAAAGATGCCATATTGACATGGCGCGGATGACGTTTTTGCATGGACGCTCTAAATTTTGGCGACAAAATAGACCAATTGACTCTAAAACGTTATCTTTGTACCCCGGATCACAGTACCGACCAGTAATACACATAAACCTCTCCAAAAATGGAAATTTCCGAAAAATATTCTCCCACGCAGATCGAGGACAAGTGGTACGACTATTGGATCGCCCAGGATTATTTTCACTCCGAGCCCGACTCGCGCGAGCCCTATACCATTGTCATACCCCCGCCCAACGTTACGGGGGTGCTGCACATGGGCCACATGCTCAACAACACGATCCAGGATGTGCTGGTGCGCCGCGCGCGCATGCAGGGCAAGAACGCGTGCTGGGTTCCGGGCACCGACCACGCTTCGATAGCCACCGAGGCCAAGGTGGTGGCCAAGCTGGCCGCCGAGGGCATCGAGAAAAATTCGCTCTCGCGCGAACAGTTCCTCGAGCACGCCTGGGAGTGGACCCACAAACACGGAGGGGTGATACTCAAACAGCTGCGCAAGCTGGGCGCGTCGTGCGACTGGGCCCGCACGTGTTTCACGATGGACGAGGTGCGCAGCCAGAGCGTCATAGAAGTATTTGTCGACCTCTACAACAAAGGCAAGATATACCGCGGGGTGAGGATGGTCAACTGGGACCCTGCGGCGCGTACGGCCATCTCGGACGAGGAGGTGATCTACCGCGAGCAGCAGGGCAAGCTCTACTTTTTGCGCTATAACGTGGTGGGCGAGAGCGGCGCGGTGGTGGTGGCCACCACGCGACCCGAGACGATCCTGGGCGATACGGCGCTGTGCGTCAACCCCGAGGACCCTCGCTACCAAAGCCTCAAGGGCAAGAGCGTCGTGGTGCCGCTGGTGGGGCGTCAGGTGCCGGTGATCATGGATCCGTACGTCGATATGGAGTTCGGCACGGGGGCGCTGAAGGTTACCCCGGCGCACGATGTGAATGACTACATGCTCGGGGAGAAGTACAACCTCGAGGTGATCGACATATTCAACGACGACGGCACGATCAACGACAGGGTGGGCCTGTATGCCGGGACGGATCGTTTCGAGCTGCGCCGGCAGATCGAGACGGACCTCGACGCGGCGGGGTTGCTCGAGAAGGTCGAGAATTATATCAACAAGGTGGGGTGCTCGGAGCGCACCGGCGTTCCCATCGAGCCCAAGCTCTCGATGCAGTGGTTCCTGTCGATGGAGCAGATGGCACGACCGGCCCTCGAGGCGGTGATGGAGGGCACAATAGCCTTTCACCCATCGAAATTCAAGAACACCTACCGCCACTGGATGGAGAATGTCAAGGACTGGAACATCTCGCGCCAGTTGTGGTGGGGCCATCGCATCCCGGCGTGGTATCTGCCCTCGGGAGGTTTTGTGGTGGCCCGCACCGAGGCCGAAGCGCTGGAGCTGGCCCGCGCCAAAAGCGGCGACGGCGAGTTGCAGACCGGCGATCTGCGGCAGGATGAGGATGTGCTCGACACGTGGTTCAGTTCGTGGCTGTGGCCCATATCGGTCTTCGACGGGATACGCGATCCGGGCAACCGGCAGATCGAATACTACTACCCGACGAACGATCTGGTGACCGCCCCCGAGATCATTTTCTTCTGGGTGGCGAGGATGATCATCGCCGGATACGAATACCGCGGCCGCGAACCTTTCCGCAACGTCTACTTCACGGGCATCGTGCGCGACAAACAGGGGCGCAAGATGAGCAAGTCGCTGGGCAACTCGCCCGATCCGCTCGATCTGATCGAGCAGTATGGCGCCGACGGGGTGCGTCTGGGCATGCTCTTCACCTCGCCCGCTGGCAACGATCTGCCCTACGACGATTCGCTGTGCGAGCAGGGACGCAACTTCGGCAACAAGATATGGAACGCCTGGAAGCTGATCTGCTCGTGGCGGGTCGATCCCGCGCTGGAGCAGAGCGACAATAACCGTCAGGCGGTGGAGTGGTTCGAGGCGATGATGGACCGCACGCTCGGCGAGATCGAGCGACACTTCGACGCCTACCGCATATCGGAGGCGCTCATGGCGGCCTACAAGCTCTTTTGGGACGACTTTTCGGCCTGGTATCTCGAGATGGTCAAACCCGCATACGGCTCGCCCATCGACGCGCCGACGCTCGAGAGCACCAAGGCCCTGATGGAGCGGCTGATGCAGGCGCTGCACCCATTCATGCCCTTTCTCACCGAGGAGATATGGCACCAGATCGCTCCGCGCCGCGACGGAGAGAGCATCTGCATCACCCGTATGCCTGTGGCGGGGCCCTTTGACCAGGAGCTGCTGGCCCGGGTGACGCTGGTGCAGGAGGTGATCACCGCCATTCGCAACATACGCAAACAGCACAACCTGCCAGGCCGCGAAGCCATTGTGTTGCAGGTCGTTGTCGACGACAATTACCACCCGCGCCACGATCCGCTGCTGATCAAGATGGGCAACCTATCCCGTATAGAACGGGTGGAGAGCAAACCCGCCGATGCCGCCGCGTTCATGGTCAAGACCACCCAATATTTCGTTCCGCTGGGGCGCAAGGCCGACACGAGCGCCGAGCTGGCCAGGTTGCAGGGCGAGCTGGACTATCATGAGGGGTTCCTGCGCTCGGTGGAGGCCAAGCTCGCCAACGAGCGTTTCGTGGGCAGCGCCCCGGCCAAGGTGGTCGAGAACGAGCGCGCCAAGCAGGCCGACGCCCAGGCCAAAATAGCCGCTATCCGCCGGCAGATCGAGAATCTGTAGTCGGGAAGTTGACGGGCAAAGGGACGCCCGCGAAAGAAAGCAAGCAGTGGGCCGCTTGCCTTCCTCGCGCTACCTCGGCCGTAGCCCGCAAGCGGTCTGCGGCCCTCGCAACGCTGCTCGGTTCTCCTCGTTGGCTTCACCTTTCTCCTGCTGTTGGCGGGCAAAGGGACGCCCGCGAAGTTGACGAGCAGAGGGACGCTTGCCTTCCTCGCGCTACCTCGGCCGTAGCCCGCAAGCGGTCTGCGACCCTCGCAACGCTGCCCGGGAAGACTTTGCTCAGCATGACATATTATGAGTTCGGCTTTTATGTCATGTCACCCTGAGCGGAACGAAGTGGAGTCGAAGGGTCTCGGCCATGCTGTTTAATCAAGCATTTTTAGATGCTTCGCTTTGCTCAGCATGACATGTGGAGTAGAGATGATTGCTTTCGGGGTTGCTTTCGCCTTCATCCTCGTCGCTCGGCAGAGTCGCGGGTAAACTCGCCTCTGCGCTCACTTCTTCGTCGAGAAGTTGGCGGGCAAAGGAACGTCCGCGAAGTTGGCGAGCAGAGAGACGCTCGCCTTCCTCGCGCTACCTCGGCCGTAGCCCGCGAGCGGTCTCTGCTCTCGCTTCGAGCGTCGTGATGTTGGCGGGCAGAAAGACGCCCGCCTTTCTCCTCGTCGCTCGGCAGAGTTGCGAGTAAACTCGCCTCTGCGCTCACTTCTTCGTCGATTCGCACCTCGGCAGAGAGTTCGAGCGAACTCGCCTCTGCGCTCGGTTTGTCGTCGATTGCAGGGCATAGTCTGCAGGTAGCCTTAAGCTCCCGCTTCGTTCGTCGGTTGCAACCCTCCGCCCCCAAAGCGCCCAAAAGCGCAGAATGTAGCTGCGGCAGGGCCGTCCTCTTCGAGGCCGAAAACGATGCTTTTTAGCCGACCTTTTCTTGCACAACAGGTTGAGCTTATATATTTTTAACCAGACTCTAAGTGAGCTTACCATGAAAACATATCTCGAAAAGGCTGGGACGCTGGCGGCGATGGCGCTGGCGGGCTTGCCTTTGCATGGCGCACAGCAACGCGCCGCGGCAGGTAACGGCCTGAACGTGTTGATGATCCTGGTCGACGATATGGGGTGGCGCGATCTGGCGTCGACCGGCAGCAACTATTATCAGACGCCCAACATCGACCGTCTGGCTGCACGCGGAGTAACGTTTGCCAACGGTTACGCCGCGTGCTCGGTGTCGAGCCCCTCGCGCGCCAGCCTCCTCACCGGCAAGGCGACCACGCGCCACGGCATAACCTCGTGGATCGGCGATCCGTCGGGTATGCAGTGGGCCCAGCGTCATAACGCACGGGTGGCTCCGCCCGATTATGTTCAGCAGATCTCCGATCGTGAGCTGCTGCTGCCGCAGGAGCTCCGTCGGCACGGCTACGCCACCCTGCTGGCGGGCAAGTGGCATCTGGGCGATCTGGACCCCAAACTGTTCGGTTTCGATGTCAACAAGGGCGGATACGCCTCGGGCAGTCCTCACGGAGGTTACTTCTCGCCCTACCACAACCCGGCCCTTCTCGACGGACCTGCGGGCGAGGACCTTACGTTGCGTCTGGCCCGCGAGACGGCCGATTTCATCGAGCAACAGGCGACGGCGGGCAAGCCGTTCTTTGCCTACCTGTCGTTTTACGCGGTGCACGGCCCGATACAAACCACACGTGAGCGTTGGAGCCTCTTTCGCGACAGCGCCGAAACGATGGGGATCGCTCCGGCGGGCTTTGCCATCGATCGCACCCTGCCCGTAAGGCAGGCACAGGACAATCCCGTCTATGCGGGTCTTATTTCGTCGGTGGACGATGCCGTGGGGATGGTCGCCGAGCGGCTCGAGAAACTGGGCATTGTCGACAAAACGCTGATAATCTTCACCTCGGACAATGGAGGCGTGTCGTCGGGCGACAACTATTCCACCTCCAACCTGCCCCTGCGCGGCGGCAAGGGCCGTCAGTGGGAGGGCGGGGTGCGTGTGCCGCTGATCGTGGTGGCGCCGGGGATGGGGCGTCCCGGGAGCGTCGACCCCACGCCGGTCATCCACATGGACATCTATCCCACAACGCTCGATATGGCCGGATTGCCGCTCCTGCCGGCGCAGCATGTCGACGGGGTGAGCCTCAGGCCGCTGATCGAGCGGGGGCGTGCGCCGGCTTCCAGAACGTTATACTGGCACTTCCCCCATTACGGCAATCAGGGCGGCGAGCCGGCATCGTATTTGCGCGAGGGGCCCTGGAAGTTGATATTTTACCACGAGGACGGCCGCCTTGAGCTCTATAACCTGACCGACGACCCGGGCGAGCAGACCTCCATTGCCATGCAGCATCCGGCCAGAGTTCGCGAGCTGAAGGCCAAACTCGACCGGTGGCTCACGCAGACCCATGCCCGCATGCCCGAAGCCAATCCGCAGTTCGACGCCGCGCGAAGCGAGCGTCAGCTGGCCGACAAACAGCGGAAGACCATGGCTCAGCAGGAGCGGCTGCGCCTCGAACAATTGCGCCGAGACTTTCGCCCCGACGACACCTGGTGGGGCAGCTGCCCGACGGTGGATTGAGTGGATGTTCGGGAGTGTGCGGGGGATTGGGTATCTCCTTTGTCCGGCAGCGTCGCTGCGTTTCTGCCTGTTTGTCGCTAATAATATACCCTGCCTCCGAGTAATATTATTCGGAGGCAAGGTGCCGGGACCCTTCGACTTCACTCCGTTCCGCTCAGGGTAACATGAAGGGGGGGGCCTGTCATGCTGAGCGCAGTCGAAGCATCTCAAAAAAATGGGTTCAACAGTCTTGTTTTTATGATTGGAAGGGTTGGGGTTTTTTGGAGGGTAAATTAAAAAGTCGTATCAAAGATACGACTTTTTAATTTACCCTCCAAAAAACCCCAACCCTTTAAAGCTGCTATTTAAATTAAAACCAATGGATTATGGACTTCAAAGATCAACTCAAACAGCTCGCGGATCGTATCGATAAATTGAAAGAGAGCCTGCAGACAGAGGAAGCGACCAAAAATGCGCTGATCATGCCTTTCTTGCAGGCAATGGGTTACGATGTGTTCAACCCTCTCGAAGTGATGCCGGAATTTACTTGCGACATAGGCACTAAAAAGGGAGAGAAAATTGACTACGCGATATTCAAAGACGGGGCACCGGTCGTCTTGATTGAGTGCAAACACTGGAAGCAACCTCTTACGCTGCACGACAATCAATTACTTCGATATTATCACGTTTCCCCGGCCAAGTTCGGCATCCTCACAAACGGCATCAACTATCGCTTCTATACCGATCTGGAAACACCTAACAAAATGGATGAGACTCCATTTCTGGAGGTGGATCTATCGGACATGAAAGGCAATCAGATCGAGGAACTTAAGAAGTTTTGCAAAGCATATTTCGATGTCGAGAACATTATGACCTCGGCAAGCGAACTCAAATATACGAACGAGTTAAGGAGCATTCTTATGCGTGAGTTTGCCTCTCCGAGTTCAGAATTGGTGAAGCTATGGGCCAAGCAGGTCTATGACGGAACGATCACGGCTAAAGTGCTTGAACAATTCACAACTCTGGTGCGCAAGTCGATCGCCAACTATGTAAACGACGCAATAGCTGAACGTTTGCAGACAGCTCTCAAGTCGGCAGAACCGGAGGTCCAAACGGAAACCGTTATTTCGGTTCCCGAAGTGTCTGAGAGCAAAATCGAGACCACGGCAGAGGAGTTGGAGGCCTTCTATATTGTAAAGTCCATTTTGCGTTCAGCTATTCCCGCCGAACGAATTACATACAGGGATGCGCAAAACTATTTTACCATAATCCTTGATGACAGCAACCGCAAATTGGTTTGCCGCCTGTACCTGAACTCACCCACCAATAAAATGATCGCCTTTATTGGCGATGACAAGAAGGAGATCAGGTATAAAATAGCCTCGATAGATGAGATTTACGGACAAGCCGAGCAGATTATAGGCGCAGCACAGAGATATACTTAGAAACTGTTTAAAATTTATTCATCGAAAATCTTATGGCTCTTGTTTCGCGCCTTTTGCGCCTGATCCTCGTTACATAGGAACCGCCATGCGCCTTGCCGGGGGCGCAAAAATCATCGAAAATCGACGACAAACCGAGGGCAGAGACCGCTGCGGGCTACGGCCTCGCAATCGACGACAAACCGAGGGCAGAGTCGAGCTCGCTCGAAAACTCTGCCGAGGTGCGAATCGACGAACAAAGCAGGAGCAGAGGCCGCTTGCGGACTATGCCCTGCAAGGAGGAGAAAGGCGGGCGTCTTTCTGCCCGCCAACATCAGGAGAAAGGCGAAGCCAACGAGGAGAACCGAGCAGCGTTGCGAGGGCCGCAGACCGCTTGCGGGCTACGGCCGAGGTAGCGCGAGGAAGGCAAGCGTCTCTCTGCTTGCTTTCCTTCGCGGGCGTTCCTTTGCCCGCCAACTTCAGGAGAAAGACGAAGCCAAATATCTCATAACCTTTTTCGCGAATAAAATTTAAACAGTTTCTTAGAGTTTGTCTAAATTTTTCTGCCGGAGCTATTTGGCTCGCAGAGGCGCGATGGCAATGCTGCCAATAATCGAACCGACATCAAGCAGGGGGCGGTCCCGATCTGGTCAGGACCGCGCGCACTCTCTTGCAGCGATCTGTGGTCTCGAGAAGGCGGGCCGGGCGACAAAAGAATGCTGCGGATATAAATGACAATCAGTCATTTATATCCGCAGCATTCGTGGTACCCGGAGCGGGGGTCGAACCCGCACGACCATCACTGGCCACAGGATTTTAAGTCCTGCGTGTCTACCGATTCCACCATCCGGGCACAAATTTCACAGCCATATACTTTATCTATTTTGCGATTCTGCCTGTCAAGACCATCTGATCATTATGTGTCATAACGCCGGTCGATCTTCCTCCCGCATCGCCTGCTCGAACGCCTCGCGCCACGAGGGTTGGATCGCTACCGGCTGTTGCAGCGTGAAGTCGAAGGCCACCATCACCGTGCGGCTCTCGGCGTGGACGGCGCCGGTGGCGGCGTTGATCAGCTGCTGGAAGAGGGTGAAACTTTTGTTGCCGATCTTTTCGAGGCGCGTGAGGGCGTAGATGTGATCGTCGAGGCGCGTCTGGGCCAGATAGGAGGTGGCCGTGGAGGCCGTGATCAGCTCGCTGCCTTCGCCGCGCTGGACAAAGCCGCCCAGAACGGTACGCAAAAAGTCGCTCTTGCCCAGATCGAAATAGTGTTGCAGGTTGACGTTGTTGACATGGCGCAGCATGTCCACATCGCCGAAACGTATCTGTATGTCAATGCGTGTCGTTGTCATTCGCGTACGATTTTGACCTCGCCGCCGGGGCCCAGGGCGATGATCGAAGAGGGCCGTCCGGTCATCTTGCCCACCGAGGCGGGCGAGGCGACGATATAGTCGACTCCGGCGATGATCTCTTTGGCTATCTCGCCCCCTTTGGCGGGGGTGGGGCGGCCGGATATGTTGGCCGAGGTCGAGACGATCGGTTTGCCGAAACGCCGCAACAACTGACGGCAAAATTCGTGGTCGGGCACGCGGACGCCGAGCGTTCCCTGCTCGGGGATGAGGTTCGGAGCCACACCCGCCGCCCCCGGAAGGATCAGCGTCAGGGGTTTGTCGGCCAGTTCGAGCAGCTGCCACGCCACCTCGGGCACCCTGCCGACGTAACGGGCGATTCGATCGATGTGCCCCGCCAGCACGATCATGCTGTGTTTGTCGTCGGAGCGTTTCAGCTCGTAGATCTTCTCTACGGCAGCCTCGTTGGTGGCGTCGCAACCGATGCCCCACACCGTGTCGGTGGGGTAGAGGATCAAACCTCCGGCTCTGAGCGCCGCCAGCGCCTGCACTATGTCTTCTTCCATCGATCGAATTTTACGACGACAAAGATAGCGACTGTCGCGGCTTTATACAACAATTTTGACGGTTCGCGGAAAATTTATAGCTTTGCACACCAAAAGTCAGGTTATGGGAAGAGCATTTGAATATCGCAAGGCGCGCAAGATGAAGCGCTGGGGAAATATGGCCCGCACGTTCACCAAGTTGGGCAAAGAGATCGAGATCGCCGTCAAGGCCGGAGGGCCCGATCCTTCGGGCAATACCCGCCTTAGGGTGCTGGTGCAGAACGCCAAGGCGGCCAACATGCCCAAGGAGAATGTCGAGAGGGCCATCAAACGCGCCGTGTCGAAAGATGTTGCCGACTACAAGGAGATGGTCTACGAGGGCTATGGTCCGGGCGGGGTGGCGATGATCGTCGAGACGGCCACCGACAACACCACGCGCACGGTGGCCAATGTGCGCAGCTATTTCAACAAGATGGGCGGTTCGTTGGGCACCAGCGGTTCGGTGGCCTTCATGTTCGACCACAAGAGCCTGTTCAAGATACATTCGGCTCCGGGGCTGGACGTCGAGGAGCTGGAGTTGGAGCTGATAGACTGCGGGGTGGACGAGGTGTTCGAGGATGAGGGCGAAATATCGATCTATGGGGCGTTCGAGTCGTACGGCGAGATTCAGAAGTACCTCGAGGAGCACACGATAGAGATAGTCAGCGGTGAGTTCGTGCGCATCCCGACCGATGTCAAGGAGGTCTCTGCAGAGCAGCGCGAGTCGATCGACAAACTGGTCGAGAAGCTCGAGGACGACGACGACGTGGTCAACGTCTTTCACAATATGAAGGAAGAGGAGTAGCACGCCGCAACGTCTCTGGCCAAAGGGCGTCGCAGTCAGGAGACTGTCCGGGGGACTGTCCGGGGAGTGTGTCCGGGGCAGAGGGCGCGCGTAAGGCGAAGTATATTGGGGGGGGGTGAATTTCCACATTGTGGAAATTCACCCCCCCTCGGTTACAGAGGGTTTTGTTGCGGCTCGGCTTGGCATTGCGGCCCGCAGGCGGCGGGGGGCTGCCTCGAAAAGGCTGATCACGATGCTGCAGGCGAGGGCGTGTTGACAAAGGGCGGCAGCCCTACGCCCAAGAAGCGCAGAGTGCGGCTGCGGCTGTGCCGGTCTTGCACAGCACTTGCAC
>BNXD01000052.1 GCA_025999315.1 Bacteroidia bacterium
TTTTAGCCGCTGGGGGGGGCGGGCGGGGAGTCGACAAACAGGCAGCGTTCTTGCTTTGACCTTAAGTCTGTCCGTTGTCGAAAGCCTTTTGAGCCCGCTGCGCGCAGGGCGGTCCTTTTTGGCTCGCATAAAAACGCTCGCCTTACTCCGAAGTTGGCGGGCAGAAAGACGCCCGCGAAGGAAAGCAAGCAGAGGGACGCTTGCCTTCCTCGCGCTACCTCGGCCGTAGCCCGCAAGCGGTCTGCGGCCCTCGCAACGCTGCTCGGTTCTCCTCGTCGCTCGGCAGAGTTGCGAGTAAACTCGCCTCTGCCTCACTCCTTCGTCGATTCGCGCCTCGGCCATTTCCGAGCTGGGCTCGGATGGCGCTCGGCTTGTCGTCGTTTGGCGTCAAAAAGGACGAAAAACCGCCCGGTGGTGAGCGAAGGGCTAAATTGTCTTGGTCCTCGCTGCGACGCCAACCCCCCTCCTTTTAGTCCCAATGCGGGGCCTAACGTCGTCAAACAAGTGGCGTCGCCGGGCGCTCAATTTCCTCCGCTCGCTTAACCCCTCGGCTCAATGCCGGGGATGCGTCGCCCCTGCCGGGCTATTTGGAAAGAGTTGTCGCGCCCAGTTGTTCAAAAAGCGCGAAGCCCGGCCGCCGTTGGCAGGCAGAGAGACGCTCGCAAAGTTAACTTCATCAAAAAGACGATCCGGGTTCCTCCTCGGTCCTTTCCGGGCGAACTCGATGACGCTCGGTCAGTTGCGGCCCTCCGCCCAAAAAAACACTCATGAAGCGCAGAGTGCGGCTGCGTGTTGCGCGGCTCTGCGAGCCGCAGTAAAAATGCAACCACGGCCTTTCCGAAAGCCTTTGAACATCATTCACAGTCAACCGCCCCGAACTGTCGGACAGTTCGGGGCGGGTTGATTTTAGCCGGCGCGGCGTCTACTACGGTAAGTAGAGGTGGTTCTGTCGCGCCGAGACGGGAACGGTCAGGGTCTGCACATAGGGCGGAGCGTTGACCGTGATGGTCAGCAGGTCGCTCTGCGTGGCAGGCGGAACGTCACCCCATGCCAGACTCGAGGCGGTAACGGTGTAGTTGAGAGCCGGGGCATCCGCCGCGATGGTGAAGAAGGCGTTGCCCTGGGTGGAGTAGCCGATCGTGGCCGGGCCGGGTACGTTGAGCAGGGCGACCGTTTGCACGGGATTGGCGCTGGGTGCGTAATTTCCGTAGGCGCCGGAGAACACCCCCATGTTGTAGATCGCGTTCCACGTCCAATAGACACTCAACGGGCTGGTATAGGCCATATTGGTCCCCGTCTGGCGGATATTGATGTAGTAGTAGACAGGGTTGGCCGAGGTGTTGGCCGCCCTGAGCGTCAGCACTCCTTCGCGGGCGTAGTCGGTTACCGTCGAGCCGCTGTAGGGATTGACGCTGTAGGTGAGGAAGGTGGAAGATGGTTCGACATTGACGCTCATCCACGAGGGCGCCGAGACGAGCGTGATGGTCGAGCCGTTCAGGGGATTGAGGTAAAGCGTCTGGCCGGTCGCTCCCGCCGAGCCGAAGCCCAGGTAGGCGGGCAGGCCGCCGATGCCCGCCGCAGCAGGGGCGTTCTGGCGGATGGTGATGTAGTAGTTAGCCGTGCTGACCGAACCCGGCCTGGTAGCCTGCAGGGTCAGCGTCGTTTCGCGACTCGCGCCTGTTGCACCGGTGAAGGCGGTCACAGTGTAGTGGAGAATGCCCAAGCCGTCGACGTAGGGCGCAGGATTGAGCATGGTCGCATCGTAACCCGTCGCGACAACATTTGCCGTCGAGCCGCTGAGCGGATTGAGCGGCAGCAGACCGGCCACACCTGCGGCAGGCGCCGTTATCGTCTGGGCCGGCAGACTGATACCCACTTCGAGCGGGGCGTACTGGCGGATAAGGATCGAATAGAGAGCTGCATCGGCGTTCGAGTTGGAGGCCCGTAAAGTGATGGTCGTCTCGCGTACCGGCCCCTGCGAACCGTCGTAAGCGGCAACAGTGTAGGTCAGGGTCGTATTGTTGGCCGAGACGCCGGTGAGCCAGCCTGCAGAGGCGCCAACCAGAGAGATGGTCGAGCCGTTGAGCGCGGCCAGCGGCATGGTCGCCGCGCCACCCGACCCCTGAGCGTTGTAGGTCACCAGGGTCGAGGGAAGGCTGATGCCCGCGGCCGCCGGGGCCAGCTGCCGTACGGTAATGTAGTAGTACGTATCGTAGAAATTACCGTTGCCGGCGGTAGCTTTCAGGGTGATCACCGCTTCACGGCTGGACCCGTCGGCGCCGGTGTAGGGGGACACGTTGTAGGTCAGGGCCGTAGTGGTGGCCGAGACGCCTGTAATCCAACTCGCAGACGTGCTCGCCTGGTTGACGGTCGAACCGTTAAGTGGAGCGAGGGGCAGCGTGCCGCCGGTTACGCCCGAAGCATTGACCGTGATGACCTGCACCGGCAGGCTGATGCCCGCCGCATCGGGGGCGTACTGGCGGATAAGGATCGAATAGAGAGCTGCGTCGGCGTTCGAGTTGGAGGCCTGCAACATGATGGTCGTCTCGCGTACCGGCCCCTGCGAACCGTCATAGGCCGCAACGGTGTAGGTCAGGGTCGTGTTGTTGGCCGAGACGCCGGTGAGCCAGCCCGCAGACGCGCCAACCAGAGAGATGGTCGAGCCGTTGAGCGCGGCCAGCGGCATGGTCGCCGCGCCACCCGACCCCGATGCGTTGTAGGTCATAAGGGTCGAGGGAAGGCTGATGCCCGCGGCCGCCGGGGCCAGCTGCCGCACGGTAACGTAATAGTACGTGGAGTTGAAACTTGTGTTGGTGGCCTTCAGAGTGATGGTCGTCTCGCGCGCCGTCCCCTGCGAGCCGTCGTAGGCGGCCACGGTGTAGTTCAGGGTGTTGTTGCCCGCAACGTTGGCGGTCGTAACCATTGCCGTGTTGTGGCCGGGCTGCACAACGTCGATGGTCGAGCCGTTCAGGGCAACCAGAGGCAGTGTGCCGCTCGTGAGCGAAGCATTGACCGTGATGACCTGCACCGGCAGGCTGATGCCCGCCGCATCGGGGGCGTACTGGCGCACAACAACCTGATAATAAACCGTATTGGCATGAGTGTTTGCTGCCGAGAGGGTGATGACCGTCTCGCGCACCGGCCCCTGCGAGCCGTCGTAGGCGGCCACTGTGTAGTTCAGGGTATTGTTGCCCGCAACGTTGGCGGTCGTAACCATTGCCGTGTTGTGGCCGGGCACGACGTTGATGGTCGAGCCGTTCAGGGCAACCAGAGGCAGCGTGCCGCTCGTGAGCGAAGCATTGACCGCAATGGTCTGCACCGGAAGGCTGATGCCCGCCGCGTCGGGGGCATACTGGCGGATGGTGATCGAGTAGTAGGCCGTATTGGAGTGAGGGTTGGTGGCCTGCAGGGTGATCACCGCGTCGCGGCTGGGCCCGTCGGCGCCGTTGTAGGGAGCCACACTGTAGGTCAGGGCCGCATTGGTGGCCGAGACGCCTGTAATCCAACTCGCAGACGTGCCCGCCTGGCTGATGGTCGAGCCGTTGAGCGCAGCCAGCGGCATGGTCGTCGCACCGCCCGAACCCGGAGCGTTGTAGGTTACCAGAGTCGAAGGAAGGCTGATGCCCGCATCGCCCGGAGCGTACTGACGGACCGTTACATAGTAATAGACCGCGTTGGAATGGCCGTTGGCGCCCATGAGCATGATCGTAGCCTCGCGGTAGGCCCCGCGATCGCCGGTGTACTGCTGCAGCGAGTAGGTCATCAGGCCAGCGGCGTTGACGCCCACGCCATAGATCCACCCGCCCGAGTTGTTGCTCACATAGCTGATCTGCGTGTCGTTGGTCGGGTTGAGAGGCAGGGTGTAGGTGAACGCCTCATAGTTGTGGGCGATGATCGCCGCCGGAACATCGGCCCCCGGCGTGAGGTGGCCCGACTGTATGACGTGAACGTTGAGACGCGTGGTAACACCGTCGCGCGAGGCGACGATCAGCACGTCGCCCTCGCGCGCCCGATCGGCATAGTTGGGCAGCGTCGAGAGGTTGAGCGTCCCTGTGCCGTCGACCCATGCACTTGTGATCCAGGGAATTGCGGGGCTGGATGCCGTGCCGTCGGAGTTGGAGGTCGGATAGCAACTGTAGGTTACGTTGGTCTGGTCGCCACCCTCGACCCAGATCGTCTGGCTGAAAGCGATCTGGTGGTGACCGAGGTAGACCGTACTCGGGGTGGAGATGGCCGGGGCGCCCAAACCGTTCTGTATCACGGTTATCTGTCGGGTATATGTGGCCCGGGCAAAGGTTACGGTCACCGTTATGACAGCCGTGCGTTCCACCGGACCGGTGTTCTCGCCGGCAGCGAAAGCGAAGCGGACGTTGCGGGTATAGCCGTCGACATCGGCGCCGGTCTGCGTGAGGCCGGTGATCCAATTGCCCGAAATGGAGGTGATGGCAGCGTCTACCACAGCGTCGCTATATTGGGTCGAGACCACGAAGCCGTTGCCCGAGCTCGCCTTGGCGCCCAGTGTTATCAGCGTCGGGCTGACCCGCAACTCGGTCTGTGTCAGCCCGCCCTGCGTTACCTTGACGGTGGCCAGTTTGCCGTCGGCAGTGGCGACGGTGATCATCGCTATGCGTTTCTGGTCGCTCACCAGCGCCTCGACCAGCAACTCGATGTCGGTGGTGCCCGTGCCCGAACTCTGCGACAGACGACACCACGGAACGTTGCTCATGGCGGTCCACGAGGCGTTGGAGCGGATGGTCAGGGGGATATTGCCGGCCTGATCGCCGATGAGAAACTCCTCGCTCGAGACCGATATGGCGGGTTCTTTGGCTTCGCGGCATCCGGCCATGGCAAAAAGAAGGCCCAAGGCAACCGCGGCGACCCGAATCCGGGCTGTGAATATGCTGTTTTTCATGATCTTGTGCTATTCTTTGGTGATGTAGAACACCGTTACGGTGCAGTTGCGCAACGTGTAAATGATGTCGAGGATGGCCTGATAGTTGTCGAGACGTTTGAGGGCGGCCTTGCGCTCCTCGAGGGGTTCGACGGTGCGTATGACATTGAGCACCTGTTTTTTGTTGGGCAAATCCGACACTTCGACCGCAGCCTCCAGCCCATCCCAGTTCTCGGCCTTGTCGCTCATGACGACCATCGACGGATCGACGCCCAAATCTTTGACTATCATATTGCTCATCACCTTGCCGCGTTGCAGGGCCAGCTCGGCGTTGCGCGAAACGAGCCCCTCGGGCGAGGCGGTGGTGTTGACGAAGATGTTGGTCAGCGTGGCGCCCTTGTGTGTCATGCGTTTGACCTTGTCGACAAAAGCGGCGTAGGCGCCTTTGAGCACGGCAGGGTCGATCTCCTCGGAGTTGAGTTTGAAGACCGAGCGGTTGCCGAAGTTCTCGGTGTAGCTGTCGCCGAAACCCCAACTCTCCTGCTGTGCGGGCGGCGCGGGCGCAGGGCTCTGGGTCGTGGAGGTGATAGCCGTGCCGTTGAGCAGCCTGCGCTGGACCGGAGCGATCAGCGTGCCGCCCCGACCACAACACGACACCGTCTCACGGACGGCATAAAGCTTCGAGCCGTTCATCTTGTCGGTATAGAGGACCGAGGTCTGGTAGTGGAGGGTGACCTGGCGACCACGGTAGGCGATATGGGTCAGGTAGGTGTGAGGATCGTCGGCCTGTTCGCGCGGGGTTTTGGCCCGGCGGATCATGCGGTAGTTGTAGCCCTCGAGCGAGATGGAGGGCAGGATAACGCTGTGCGATCCGTTGTCGATCTGTGGGGTGATCACCAGAGCCTCGCCCGAGCGCAGGCAGTGGGCCGGTACGACGATGTCGAAGGCGACGTAGACCGTGCTGCCGTTGCGGAAAAAGGTGGCCGAAGGCACTTTGTACTCTGCCGGGCGAAAGGCGATCTCCTGCTCGGTCTCCCGCGCCCCAAGGAGCGATGCGCTGCCACATGCGGCCAACAGCACGAATATTATACGTATGGTATTTTTCATCGCGATCAGTGAATTAGGAAAACAACATTCAACCCGGCCCGCGTCAAACCGAAACGGTCCGACACAGTGCGGCCGTACATCACCACATCGTCCGGATACTGCACCCGGTCCGACTTGTCGTAGCTGCGATGAATGTAGCCCGCTCCGAGGTTGGCCTCGAGCCGCCAGCGGCGGGCGATGGGCAACGCGTAGCCATACGAGAGGCCGCCGCCGAGCGACCACCCTTCGTAACGATACTTGCACATGCCCCAATCGTAGTCGGCATAACCGCCGTGAAGGCCGATGAAGTGGCCCGTAAACTTGCGGCAGAACCACAGGCGCAACTCGCCCTGAGAGGCCCACAGCTTGGATTGGCGGTGACTGTCGAACTCCCACGGGTTGCAGAAGCCCTCCACGTCGAGGGTCAGGCGCGGCCACAGAGCCACTTCGAGGCCGAGGTTGGTCGTCCCACAGGCGGCCCATGCCAGAGCGTTGCTCCGCAGGGCGATCTTCTGGGCCTCGGCGCGCGGAGCGGCAAACGCAAAGAGCACGAGGAGAAGAGCGATGATCTTTTTCATGGTTTCGGGATCGGTTATTGATTCTGCCAGACGGCTTTACCCTCCTGGGTAACGACGATGGCCCGGTATATTTTCCGCTCGCCGAGCGTCTCGAAAGTTACAACGGCCGTGCGCAGGGTTTTCAGATCGCTCTGGTCGACGATCAGGTGTATCTGCTCCGACGCGCGGCCCGAGCCGATCGAGGGGCGGCACCAGCTCTGATCGGAAACCACGCTCCAGGGGGTGTTGGCCGTCACATGGACGGGAACCGAAGCAGCCTCCCAATCGAGAGTTACACTGCTCTGCGAAAGGGTGATGGCGGGAGGATCATCCTCCTTCAGGCACCCTGACAACGTGGCGCCCAACGCCACGGCGAACAAAATTTGGGGTAAAAACGATCTTTTCATGTTATCTTGTCGAACGATTTGCGGTATTCGTACTGTTTATGATGCAAAAATAAGATATTTTATTAAAAATTTGGCATTTGCACCGGAAATTTTAAACAGTTTCTTAGAATCTGCTTAAAAATATTTCGGAGAGATTTCCGATCCGATTGGCTTCGCCTGCCTGCCGAAGTTGGCGGGCAAAAGCCTGGAAAAGAGACGGAAATCCCTCCGAAATAAAAAGCCAAATGGCTCGAACACAATAGATTTTATATAGACTAAAATGACAGGTGTCTTTCATCTTAATCTATATAAACTCTAATATATTAATTCGACATTCAGACAGACGCCAACCGTCGAGAAAGCATTGAATTTATGCGCGTAATGAGTTCCGTACACATCCGCGTATTGTGATAGGGGCATTTCCAGAAACCGGCCTTGTCTTTTCCGGGGTTCAGTGAGCCGTCGGGCAGACGGCTCCAGTGCCATTCGCCGTTGACCGTGTCGATCAGATAGGCCTTTATATATTCCCATGCGTTTATGACGTAGTCCAGGTAGCGCTCCTGTCCGGTTTTTTGCCACAGATTGAAAAAGCCGACAACAGCCTCTGCCTGCACCCACCAGTGCCGTTCCGCGTCCAGATGTCCGGTAGTCGGCGAATATTCATAAGCCATGCTGCCGTCAGCAAGCAGGCCCTGTGCGGCGGATGCGGCCACACGGCGCGTGAAGGCTTCGGTCGAGTCTGTCAGGCTCTGGTCGGCCAGCGCTTCGGCCGCCTCGTCCAGCAGCCACGCAGCTTCGATCTCGTGGCCGTATGATGCGTCTGTCGACGAGGGCTGCCAGTCGGATGAGAAAAGCAACCCGAAATGATCCGTCGCGGGGTTGAATATTCGCGTTTTGAATATCTCCAATATGTCGCGCATGCGGCTTGCCAGGCAGCCATCGGGCCATATGCGGTAGAGATTGGTGCAGGGTTCTATCACGTGCAGGTGGGTGTTCATGCTTTTGGGATGGTTCGTCTCCTTTTCGCTCAGGCGCATGTCTTCGCCCGGCCGCCACTCCCGGTCGCAAGCTTCGATGTAGCCGCCATTGTCGGCGTCCCAAGCGTATTTCTCTATCAACTCGAACGTTTCGATGGCCACCTGGCGCGAGCGGGGGCAGGAGCACGCGCGGTGATATTCGCTCAGGGCGTATATGACAAAGCCCTGCGCGTAGATCTGCTTTTTCGTATCTACCGGATTGCCGTTGCAGTCCACCATCCAGAAAAAACCGCCGTTCACCTGATCGAGAAAATGGTCGAAAAGGTAGTTTTTGGCCCGTTCGGCGATGTCGAGATACGATCTGTCGCCATAGAGGTTGCAGGCGTTGGAAAAGGCCCACAGTATGCGTGCGTACATTATCACTCCCCTGTCGCTGTCGGGATGCAGTCGCTCCGAGGCGTCGATGCGTCCGTAGAAACCGCCATGCTCATGGTCGACCATCCGCGTGCTCCAGTAGGGAAGTATTCCGTTTTGCAACTCAGAGGAGAGCTCTTCGGAGAGCCTCTTCAATCGTTCCGCAGTTGTCATAGAAAAAATTTCTTCGGTCAGAGTGATTCGTTGCGCGAGATGAGGCGGTTTATCGTCCTCACCGATGCGGCGCTGCGCAGGCCGTCCTGCGGCGAGTTGATGCAGTGGTCCAGCAGGCGGTCGACGGTTGTGGTCGCTACGTACATACGGGTATCGGACGAAGCGTAGTAGATCAGCACCCGGCCGTCGTCGTCGGCGATCCAGCCGTTGGAGAAGGCCACGTTCGATACGTCGCCCGTGCGTTCAGAGCCCACAGGAGCGAGGAAATGTCCGGCAGGCTTGTGTGTTACCATCCACGGTTTGTCGAGCGCAGTCATGAACACATAAAGCGTATAACGAAGCCCGGCGGCCGTGTTGCGCACGCCGTGGGCCAGTTGCAGCCAGCCCTGCGAGGTTTTGATCGGAGCGGGACCCAGGCCGTTCTTCACTTCGCAGATCGTATGATAGGTCTTGGCGTCCACGATCGCCTCTTCCTTCACCCGGGCGTTCTCCACGCTGTCGCTCAGACCGAATCCTATGCCGCCGCCGCTGCCCGTATCGATAAAACCGTCCTGAGGCCGGGTATAGAAGGCATATTTGCCCTCGACGAACTCGGGGAAAAGCACCACGTTGCGCTGCTGCCCGGCAGAGGAGATCAGATCGGGCAGCCGCTGCCAGTCGACGAGGTCTTTGGTGCGGGCGATGCCTGCCATGGCTACAGCCGACGAAGTATCGCCTTCGGGGGCCGACGGGTCTTTGCGCTCGGTGCAGAACACCCCATAGATATACCCGTCCTCGTGCGCCGTAAGGCGCATATCGTATACGTTCGTATCGGGATCGCCGGTTTCGGGCATGGTTATCGGACGCGGCCAGAAACGGAAGTTGTCGACGCCGCCCGGGCTCTCGGCGATGGCGAAAAACGATTTGCGGTCGTTGCCCTCTACCCGCACCGCCAAAAGGTAACGGCCGTTCCACTTGATCGCCCCGGCGTTGAACGTCGCGTTGTATCCTATCCGCTCCATAAAAAAGGGATTGGTCACGGGATCGAAGTCGAACCTCCAGTTCAGAGGTACGTGGTCGCGGGTCAGTATGGGGTTTTTGTAGCGCTCGTAGATGCCGCCGGTCGAGAAAAGTTTCTCGTTCGGCAGCGACAGCAACTCTTCATGCGCACGCTCTATGGCGATGCGCCTCTGTTCATAAAGTGTCATCATAAATTATTGATATGGCGTCTATTTGAATTCTCCGAACGAGTTGGGCAGGTTGCGCGAATAGTTGCCGAGCAGTTTTTTCATCGCCAGCAATTCTGCTTCGTGGTTTTTGTCGTAAGCCAGGTTGACCTGCTGCATCGGGTCTGCGGTCAGGTCGTAGAGCTGGTCCAAATCGTAGTAGGCCGGATAGCTTGCGTTGGTGCCGTATCGGACGTGCTCGCCGGTGAGTTCCTCCTGTGTTACACCGTCGTTCTGCGAAATTTTCGTACCCTCCTGATTATACTCGCGACGGTTTTGGGGGGTTATTTTGTCCATCACCTGCTGCGGATAACGCACGGCTACGTAATTGTGCGTTTTGGTGACCACCCCCCTGGTGTAGAGCACCTCCAGATAGAGCGACCGGCGCCATCCTTCGCTGTTGCCCTCCAGCAGCGGGCGCAGACTTTCCCCGTCCACAACCGCTTCCCGCGGGAGCTTCGCGCCACAGAGATCGTAGATCGTCGGCGCAAAGTCGATATTCGACACCAGCTCGTCGCATACCGTCCCGGGGGTTATTTTGCCCGGCCAGCGGATCATCAGGGGCACCCGGCCGTCATAGCACGACATTTTGGCCCTCACGTCGTTGTCGCTGGCCAGTATAACCAGCGTATTTTCGGCCATTTCCAACTCCTCCAGTTTGGCCATTATCGCCCCCACACCGTCGTCGAGCCACTTCATGGCGGCAAAGTGGTCCTGCTGCCAGGGCGAGAGCGATCTTTGTCCCTTCGCAGCTTCGAGAACCGAACTCCTCGAGGGTTGAACGGCCATCTGGTCGGCATATCCCAGCGGAGTGGCAGATCTGTTCTCCAGCGAGGGGATAGCTGCGGGAACGTGGGGCAAAGTGGTGGCGAGATAGAGCAGAAAGGGTTTGTTCTTCCCGGCTGCCGAATTGAGAAAATCGACGGCTCCCCGGGT
>BNXD01000053.1 GCA_025999315.1 Bacteroidia bacterium
CTTGCAGTTTTGCCTGTCAAAACTGCCGACTCCCTCGCCCGGCAGCGGCTTTGCCGCTGGGGGGGGCGGGCGGGGAGTCGAAAAACAGGTTGCCGATCGCGGGGCTGTGGTCTGCCGGCAGCCTTAAGCTCCCGCGAAGTTAACTTAATCAAAAAGATGATCCGTTTTCTTTCTGATGTTGGCGGGCAAAAAGACGCCCGCCTTCACTCTTCGGACTTCAGAACAATATCCCCGGCAGCTCGTCGAGGCGGTTGATCTGCACTATCTCGATCCCCTTTGGCGTTTTGAACTGCGTCTTGGGCAGGTAGCCCGAGACGATGATCCGCCGAAAACCCAGACGCGCAGCCTCGGCGATGCGTTGCTCGGTGCGCGGAGCGGGACGTATCTCCCCCGAAAGCCCTATCTCCCCCGCACAGCACACCCCATGGGCCAGCGGGCGGTCGAAGTAGGAGGAGATGATGGATGCAACAACAGCCAGGTCAAGCCCCGTGTCGGAGATGCGAAGCCCTCCGGCAAAGTTCAGAAAGACATCCTTCGAGAACATCTTCATGCCAACCCTCTTCTCGAGCACCGCCAGCAACATGCCGAGGCGTTTGAGGTCATAGCCCGTCGAGCTGCGCTGCGGCGTGCCGTAGGCGGCGTTGCCCACCAGCGCCTGCGTCTCGATCAGGTAGGGGCGCACCCCCTCGAGGGCCGCACCCACAGCGACGCCGCTCAGGGGTTCCTCGTAGTGCGAGAGCAGTATCTCCGAGGGATTCTCGACCTCGACGAGCCCCTCGGAGCGCATCTCGAAGATGCCGATCTCGAAGGTCGGGCCGAAACGGTTCTTGATCCCGCGAAGAAAACGGTAGACGTTGTTGTTGTCGCCCTCGAACTGCAACACCACATCGACGATATGCTCGAGTATCTTGGGCCCGGCGATGGCGCCGTCCTTGGTGATGTGGCCGATGATGAAGATCGACGTGCCGCTCTGCTTGGCGCACTGCAGCAGCATCGCCGTGCACTCGCGTATCTGCGAGACGCTGCCCGGCGAAGAGTCGACAGCCTGTGAGCTCAGCGTCTGTATCGAGTCAACAACCACCAGAGTGGGCTTCAACGCGGCGATCTGCGCCACGATGTTCTCGAGCAGCGTGTCGGCGTAGATATAGCACTCCTGGTTGTGAATGCCGATCCTCTGGGCGCGCATCTTGATCTGCTCGGGCGACTCCTCTCCCGAGACATACAACGTTTTGATAGCCCCCTCGGCCAGAGCGATCTGCAGGCTGAGGGTCGACTTGCCGATCCCCGGCTCGCCCCCCAGCAACACCAGCGACCCCGGAACCAACCCCCCGCCCAACACACGGTTCAACTCGGGACAACCCAGCTCAATGCGCGAATAGTCCTGCTCTTTCACCTGGGCGACAGGTGTCGGCGGCGATACGACGACCGTCGCCATGCCTCCCCGGCCTTTCTCCCTCGAGACAACCTCCTGGGTGAAGGTGTTCCACTCCCCACACGCTGGACACTTGCCCATCCACTTGGGAGCCTCATGCCCGCACGCCGAACAGAAATATGCCGTCTTGACTTTTGCCATTTTTTTTGATCCCTTGCCATAACGCGACTTTTTGAAAAAAGTCGCCCAAAATTATCTTAGGAGCGAGGGCAGAGTCATGCTTGCATGAACTTTGCCGAGCTTTCGACAGATAATCAGCGAAGCTAAACTTTTCCGAAGATGCTTCGCATCTCCGGATTTTTTGTCTGCGCAAAGATTAACAAGTGGCGGGCCGCATGAAATGCGGCACTTTACGCTTGAGAGATTTGGGCTCCTGAAAGCTTGCTTTCAAGCCAAATCTCTTAAGGGTAAAGGCTGCCGGGCTTTGCCCGCCGCCCACTTGTCAATCTTTACACAACCCAGCGCACCTCAAATAGTTAAAAGTTTTTTGCCCCGCTTTTTTCCAACCGACGCGCGCAGCGGGAGCAGAGGCTGCTCGCAGACTATGCCCCGCAAGGAGGAGGAAGGCGAGCGTTTCTTTGCGAGCCAACAAAGCGGGCGCCCCGCGCGCAGCGGGAAAAGCGAACTCCAAACGCGGGGCAGCCTGTCTCGAAAAACTTATCCCTTCAGAAACAGCCGGTAAATATCGTTGCCGGTGGCGAAGCTGATCAGGGTGAAGATAAGGATAAGGCCGATCCACTGCACCGTCTCGAGGAATTTGTCGCTGGGCTTGCGTCCTGTGATCACCTCGACCAGCAGGAAGAGTATATGTCCGCCGTCGAGGCCCGGGATGGGCAGTATATTCATCACGGCCAGCACGATGGACAGGAACGCGGTGATGCGCCAGAAGGCCTCCAGGCTCCAGTAGGAGGGGAATATGTTGCCGATGGCTATCGGGCCGCCGAGCGACTTGTAGGCCTTGACCTTGGGGCGGAACAGCAGCTCGAACTGTTTCCAGTAGTTGGAGACCTCCAGCCCGGTGCGGTTGAACCCGGCGGGGATCGACTGCCAGAAGTTGTAACGCAGCGTGGTCAGCGGGATGTAACGATCGAACAAATAGTAGCTTATCCCTATCGTGCCCTTGTCGGACACGGCGACGGGCAGCGTCTGCCGAAGGGCCGTCCCGGCCGAGTCGCGCACCAGGGTAACCTCGACCGTCTGCCCACTGTGGGCCTTGAACGCATCAAGATACTGGTCGGCAAAGCCAAGCGGCGTCCCGTCGAGGGCCACCAGCGAATCGCCCGGCACGATGCCGGCCCCGGCCGCACCTCCGCCGGCAAGCACATCCTCCACCACAAAGGGTGTCCGGGGACGCAGCAGCGGCTCGCCCGAGGTGAGTATCGCCGCGGCGTCATCGTCGCTCAGAGCGAGGGTAACCAGCTCGCCCGTGCGTTCGATCTCCACCTTCGGACGGCGTTTGAGGACCATGTCCATGTAGACATTGTTGTAGCGCTCGACGCTGCGGCCGTTGATGCCCACGATTTTGTCGCCGTTCTCGAAGCCGATCTCGCGACCCGCCTGCGAGAAGGCGTATCCGTACCTGATGTCTTTGCCGGCGAAAAAGTCGTCGCCCCAGACATAGCTTATGCCTGTATATATGATGAGGGCCAGGATGATGTTCATGATCACCCCGCCGCTGATGACCAGCAGACGCTGCCAGGCAGGCTTGGAGCGGTACTCGTCGCTCTGTGGCGGCTGTTTGAGCTGCTCGGTGTCCATCGACTCGTCGATCATCCCCGCGATCTTGCAGTAGCCCCCGAAGGGAACCCACCCGATGCCGAACTCGGTCCGCCTGCCCTTGATCTTCACCAGCGAAAACCACGGGTTGAAAAACAGGTAGAACTTCTCGACCCGTATGCCGAACGCCCGCGCCGCGATGAAATGGCCAAACTCGTGAATGAGCACCAGCAGCGAAAAACTCAGAATGAACTGAACGATCTTAATAACTATTTCCATGAGCTTTATATGATTTTTTATGTCCTGCAAAAATAGGGTGATCCTCTCTCCTGTCAAAGGGTATATCGACCAACGGGGTCGTTTTGTCCGACAAGCTATATCATTTCGGCGGCCAGGCGGCGGGCCTCGGCGTCCGAGGCGGCGTAGTCGTCGAGGGTGGGTTGGGCGACGAAGGTGGCGGCGTCCATCGTGCGTTCGACGATGCGGGCCATCTCCAAAAAACCGATCCTGCGGGTGAGGAACGCCTCGACGGCCACCTCGCCCGCGGCGTTGAGGATGCACGCCGCGTTGCCGCCACTCTCCAGCGCACGATAAGCCAATTCAAGCATGGGGAACCGCTCGCGGTCGGGAGCCCGGAAGGTGAGCGAGGCGCAGGCGGCAAAGTCGAACGGCGCGCCCGCGACGGGCAGACGGTGGGGAAAGGTGAGGGCGTACTGTATGGGGATGTGCATATCGGGGCGGCCCATCTGCGCCTTGATGGCTCCGTCCTCGAACTCGACCATCGAGTGGATCACCGCCTCGGGGTGGATCACCACGTCGATGCGCCCTGCGTCGACGCCAAAGAGCCAGCGCGCCTCGATCACCTCGAAGCCCTTGTTGAGCATGGTGGCCGAGTCGACGGTGATGCGGGGACCCATCGTCCAGCGCGGGTGGCGCAGGGCCTGCCCGGGGATAACACGCTCCATCTCCTCACTCGTCATGTCGAGGAAGGGGCCGCCCGAAGCGGTGAGTATGATGCGGCGTATGGGGCTTGTCTCGCCCGCCAGCGACTGAAAGACGGCCGAGTGTTCCGAATCTATGGGTATGACCGGGGCGCGGTGTTCGGATGCCGCGCGCATCACTGTCTCGCCTCCCACCACCAGGCTCTCCTTGTTGGCCAGGGCGAGCTTGTGGCCCGCCTCGAGAGCCCTGAGCGAAGGCGCGAAACCGGCGTAGCCCACCAGAGCGTTGACCACCGTGTCGACCCCGGACGAGGCGGCCACCGAACAGATGCTCTCGTGGCCGGCATAAACCTTCACGTCGGTGTGTGCGAGGGCCTCTTTCAGCTTGGGGTAGAGCTCCTTGCGAGCGATAACGACACTGTCCGGGGCAAACTCGAGGGCCTGTGCCGCCAGCGCCTCCCAATTGCTGTCGGCGGTGAGCGAGACGACCTCGAAACGGTCGGGGAAGGCCCGCATCGTGTCGAGCGTCTGACGACCGATGGACCCTGTCGAACCCAGGATTGCCAGACGCTGCTTCATCGGAAGAGAATATAGCTCTCCGGGTCGACCGGAGCGCCGTTAAACCACAATTCCAGATGGAACAACCCCTTGCCGCCTTCGCCCGGCACGGCCTCGCCCGTATAGCTGAGCACCTCGCCCCCATTGACCCTCGCCCCGACCACCTTGAGCGACTGGGTGCAGTGGCGGTATACCGAAACGAGATTGTTGGGGTGTTGGACCTGAATGATATAGCCATCATTGGGCGTCCAAAGCGAAAGCGTAACCGTGCCCGCGGCCACCGCTGCCACCGGTTGGTCGGAGGCGGTGGCGATACCCGCTCCGAAACGGTTGTTCTTCGGGTCGAACCGGGCCGTCACCACCCCGCTGACGGGGCTGAGCAGCTCGACCCCGAGGCTCGCCTTCCTGCCCGCGGCGGCGGCAGACTTTACGGCAAGGGCGCGGGTCTCTATTTCCCGGCGCAACAGCGAATCTTCCCTGTCGGGGGGCACCGTGCGTCCGCCCGAAAGGCGCGCAGTGTCGATCTGTTGCACCGCCCCGCGCGTGGTAGGCACCTTGCCCTCGAGGACCAGGGCCATATTGTCGCTGTATATCTGTATGTTCTTGAGCTCGCGCTCCATGGAGTCCAGCCGCATGATGTTGTCGATCAGCATCTCGCGCGAGCGGTTGCCCGGATAGCCCGGAATGAAGTCGAGGATCGGCGTATAGGCCACCAGGATCATGATCCCCACGAACAGTATGAGAACCAGGGCCAGCGCCCCGGTGAAAATATTCAGCGGGCTGATGTACATGTACCACAACTCACGGTCGCCGTGCCCGTCGCGGAAACTCAGCCGGTTTTTGGTGGTCCACCATCTGAAAATATCTCTTCTCGGGCTCATCTGGATGCTGCGGTTTCGACAAAGGTAAGAAGAATCTTCAGAAACATAATGAATGGCGTTTTCTTTCCCGCGCTTTTTTCATAAAAAGTCGCGCAAAGAAAAAATGAAACCGTAACTTTGCAAAAACTTGGAAACTGTTTAGATTTTATTCGCGAAAAAGATTACGTTCTCTTTTTCGATGATTTTGTCCTGCCGCTCTCCCGCGCATAGCGGGCTATGTCAAGGGGGAAGGGCAGGGCAAAAGCGCGGGAAAGAGAAAAGAAAGTTCCCGAAATATAAAGCTTAAACAGCTCGGATATAGCACATTGAATTTTAATATTTTTAAACAGACGCTTAAAACTTGTTGACAGTTATGAAACCCACACTACTTGTTCTTGCAGCGGGCATGGGCTCGCGTTACGGTTCTCTCAAACAGATGGATGGCGTAGGGCCTTCGGGCGAGGCCATCATCGACTACTCGATCTACGACGCCGTGCGCGCCGGGTTCGGGCGGGTGGTCTTTGTCATCCGGCACGCTTTCGAGAAGGAGTTCAGAGAGATATTCACCCCTCAGCGTTTCGGCGGCGGGATCGACGTCGATTTTGTCTTTCAGGAGACGGACTATCTGCCCGAGGGCTTCTCGCTGCCGGCCGACAGGGTCAAACCGTGGGGCACCAACCACGCGGTGATGATGGCCGCAGGGACCATCGACGAGCCTTTCGCGGTGATCAACGCCGACGACTTCTACGGTCGCGACGCCTACGCCACCATCGGCGATTTTCTGCGTAGCGTCGAGGGCAAAAAGGAGAGCTACTGCATGGTCGGCTACCGCATCGAGAATACGCTGTCCGATTTCGGGTCGGTGTCGAGAGGCGTCTGCGGGGTCGACCAGAAGGGCAACCTCACCTCGATGGTCGAGCGCACGGCCATCGAACGCAAGGAGGGCCGGATCGTCTTCACCGACGAGACGGGCGCCGAGCAGACCCTTCCCGAAGGCACCCTCGTGTCGATGAACATGTTCGGATTCACCCCCGACTACTTCGCCCACAGCGAGGAGTACTTCAAGACCTTCCTTGGCGAAAACATGAACAACCCCAAGGCCGAGTTCTATATCCCCACCATGGTCAACCGCCTGGTGCACAATGGCACGTCGACCCTGAGGGTGCTCTCCACCGCCGCACAGTGGTTCGGGGTCACCTACAAGGAGGACCGTCCCGAGGTGGTGGCCCGCATCCGCGCCCTGGTCGAAAAGGGCGAATACCCCGCCAGTCTCTGGAAATAGGATTGCGCTTGGGTCCGCCGCCCTCTTCGAGGTCGAAAGAGAAACAACAACTGGCAGTTTAACCGGTTTTCAGGATCAGATGAACGATTTCAGGCAGATAATTTCGGGCTACTTCAGTGTGGCGAGCGTGGAGATGATCTCCGATGCTCTGGCGCGGGCCGAGGTGTTGCTGGATGGTTACCGGCGGTACGACCAGCGTCCGTTCGTGGAACATGCGGTGGCGGTGGCCGGGATCGTCATCACCGAGATCGGCCTGGGGCGCAACTCGACCATATCGTGCCTGATGCAGGATGCGGTGCGGATGGGCAAGATCAGCGCCGAAGAGGTGGGGCGGCTCTACGGGGCCGAGTGCGAGAGCATCGTGCGCAGCCTGTGCAGCATCTCTCAGGTCGACACCAAGGTATCGGACGAGCAGGCGGGCAACTTTCGCGATCTGATCGTATCGTATGCCACCGATCCGCGCGTGATCCTGATCAAGCTGGCCGACCGGCTGGAGGTGATGCGTTCGCTGTCGATCTTCCCGCGCGACAAACAGCTCAAAAAGAGCTGGGAGAGCCTCAACCTCTACGCCACCATCGCCCACAAGCTGGGTCTGTACTCGATCAAAAGCGAGCTGGAGGATCTGTCGCTGAGCTACCTGGAGCCCGAACAGTATCGCCGCATAGCTCAGGCGCTCAAGGCGAGCGAGCAACAGAGGGACACGTTCATCGGCAAATTCCTCGAGCCCATACGGGGGCGGCTCGACCAGAGCGGCATGAAATACACGATCAAAAGCCGCACCAAGTCGATCTACTCGATATGGAGCAAGATGCAACGCATGCACATCCCGCTGGAGGAGGTCTACGACATCTTTGCCCTGCGCATCATCATCGACTGCCCAAAGGAGCAGGAGAAGGCGCAATGCTGGGGGGTCTACTCGATAGTTACGGACTTCTACACCCCCAACCCCGACCGGATGCGCGACTGGATCTCGATCCCCAAGTCGAACGGCTACGAGTCGCTGCACACGACGGTGGTGACCAAAGACGGCCACTGGGTCGAGATACAGATACGTTCCGAGCGCATGGATGCCGTGGCCGAGAGGGGCATCGCGGCCCACTGGCGCTACAAGGGCGTCCGTCAGGGCGGGCTGGGCAGCGAGGAGTGGCTCGCGCGTCTGAGGGAGATGATGGAACACCGCGCCGATGCGCTGGAGGCTGCCTCGGCCGACCATCATCCCACGGACGAGATATTTATCTTCACCCCGAAGGGCGATCTGCGCAAGCTGCCCGCCGGGGCGACGATGCTTGACTTTGCCTTCGACATACACACCGGCCTGGGCCAGACCTGCATCGGCGGGATGATCAATCACCGCAACGTGCCGCTCAAGGAGCCGCTCAAAAACGGCGACATCGTCGAGATACTCACCTCCCGAAACCAGAAACCCAAGACCGACTGGCTCAACTTCGCCGTAACGAGCAAGGCGCGGAGCAAGATACGCACCTTCCTGCGCGAAGAGCAGGCCAAGGCGGCCAACCTCGGGCGCGAGGAGCTCGAGCGACGCATCAAGAACTGGAAACTGCCCCTGACGGTCGAAGAGGCCGTAACCCGGTTGTGCAAACATCTGCACATCAAGCGCGGCATCGAGCTCTACGGTCAGATAGTCGAGGGACGCATAGACCTCTCGTCGCTCAAGGAGGTGCTCGCCGCCCAGAACGAGGGCCCGCAGCCCCCGCTGCCCCGCGCAAAGAGCTCGGGCGAGAGGCAACAACAGGACGACAAACCCGATACGCTGATCATCGAAGAGGGGTTGGTGGGTGGCCTCGAGTACAAGATGGGCAAGTGTTGCAACCCGATCTTCGGCGATGTGGTCTTCGGTTTTGTGACCATCAGCTCGGGCATCACCATCCACCGCGCCAACTGCCCCAACGCGGCCAGCCTGCGGGAGCGTTATCCCTACCGCATCATCGAGGCGCGATGGCGCGCCGGAGCGGGCGGAGGGTCGTTCAATGCCACCATTCGGGTGGTGGCCGACGACGCGACGGGGGTGGTCAACAACATCAGCGACACCATAACCCAGAAACTGCGCATCAACATGCGCTCGATCAGCCTCGCCTCGAGCGAGCGGGGGGTGATCTCGGGGTTGATCAACGTGGAGGTGCCCAACCGTCAGGTCGCCGATCTGGTGGTGCACTCGATATTGAAGATCAAAGGGGTACAGAAAGCTTACCGTGTCAACCATGATTGAGCCGCTGGTTGTCGTCCCCACGCAGAGAGAGGCGGCGGCGATCGACACCGCCCGGGTGCGACCCGTCATCGGCGGGGTGGGCATGGCGGCCATTTCGGCCACCCTGTCGCGCGCGTTGCGGGAGACAACGCCTTCGCTGGTCATTCTGGCGGGGATCGCCGGCTCTTACGGCGACGCTTTGCCGCCTGGCGAGGCTGTGCTGGTGGCCAGCGAGCGCGTGGCCGACCTGGGGGCCATGCGCGAGGGGCGTTTCGAGGCGCTCTACCCGGTGGATTATCGCTGTCCCTGCGCCACACTGTTTCCCGAGTTCAAGAGCGTGGCGGCCAACACCGTAAGCGTGGCCGGAGCTCCATGGGTCGCCCCGGCCGATGTCGAGAACATGGAGGGGGCGGCCTTTTTCGCCCTCTGTCTGGCCCACGGCGTGCCGTTCGTGGAGTTGCGCACAATATCCAACCGCGTGGGCGACCCGCGCGAAAAGTGGAACATCCCCCTGGCCGCAGAACAACTCGCCGCAGCCCTTCACTCGCTGCTCGAGATGGCAAAATATCGCCTGTGATGCAACTTCGCCTGAACATATCGCCCTGTCCCAACGACACTTTCATGTTCGATGCGCTGGCGAATGGGCGCATCGACACGGGCAACTATCGGTTCCGGCTCGAGATGGATGACATCGAGCGCCTCAACGCGAGGGTGTTGCGTGGCGAGCCTCATGTGTCGAAGATCAGTTGCGCCATCCTGCCGCTGATATGGCAAAGTTATGGCCTGCTGCGGTCGGGGGCTGCGCTGGGCAGGGGCAACGGTCCGCTGCTGGTGGCGCGCGAACAGACAGAGCTGTCCGGGGCTCTGAAAGTGGCCGTTCCGGGCGAGCATACCACGGCCAACAGGCTGATGAGCAGGCTATACCCACATATCGTCGACAAGACGAGCCTGCTCTTCTCGCAGATCGCCGAGGCGGTGGCGCAGGGCGAGTTCGACGCCGGAGCGCTGATTCACGAAGGGCGGTTCACATACGGCCGGCTGGGGTTGACGCTGCTCGCCGACCTGGGGGCCGAGTGGGAGCGTGTTACGGGTTTGCCGCTGCCGCTGGGCGGGATAGTGGTTTCGAGAGAGTTGCTCCCCAGGGTGCAACACGATGTGCAAGAGCTGGTGGGCCGGAGCGTGGCCTACGCCCTGGCCCACCGGGACGCCTCACGGGAGTTTGTCAGAGCACATGCAAGGGAGCTGTCGGACGAGGTAACGCAGCAACATATCAACATGTTTGTCAACGACTTCTCGCTCGATGTCGGCCCCGACGGCCAACGCGCCCTCAGAGAACTCACGGGGCTGGCCTCAGAAAATATTTTTATCGACAGCTTGTAGGGTTTGCTTTGTGTTTGCTTTTCCCGCTGCGCGCGGGGCGCCAACTTTGTTGGCTCGCAAAGAGATGCTCGCCTTCCTCCTCCTTGCGGGGCATAGTCTGCGAGCAGCCTCTGCTCCCGCTGCGAGCGTCGGTTATAAG
>BNXD01000054.1 GCA_025999315.1 Bacteroidia bacterium
GGCTTTATGATAGCCTTTCTGGGGCTCAAGTTTTTCCATATGTGCCCGATGTTCACCTACTACTTCAATCCGCTGTCCGTCATCATCGCCATCGTCTTTATTCCGGTCTTCGACACGGCGAGGGTCTTTGTGGTCAGGCTGTCGAAAGGTCGCCCACCCTTTTATCCCGACCGCAAACATATCCACCATCAGTTTCTCGACTTGGGCTTCGGACACCTGCGTGCCACGGGTATTATCATCCTCATGCAACTGTTTTTCATCTTGATGAACATCGCTCTGTTTCGGGTCGACATCAACATCGTCCTGGGGCTCGACTTTCTGATCTGGCTGACCATCATGCTCACCATCCAGCGCTATCGCCTCAAGGCCAAAAGGCTCAGGCGAGAGTTGCACTCCACCGGAGGGTCCCGGACATATCTCTAATATGGATTTTATCCACATATCGTTCATCGACGTTGTCGACATTCTGTGTCTGGCCACAGTGCTCTATTCGATCGTCAAACTCACGCGCGGCACCTCGGCCACAAGCATCCTGCTGGGCATACTGTTCGTCTATCTGATGTGGCTGGCGGCGCGCGCGCTGGAGATGGAGCTGATGTCGGCCGTGCTGGGCAACATCATCGGCGTGGGGGTCATAGCGCTGATCGTCGTTTTCCAGCCCGAGATACGGCGTTTTCTGCATATGCTCGGCGACAGGGGCAAGAGCGGTCAGAACTTTTTCGGCCGTCTGTTCGACATTGAGCTCGAACACAGCGAAAACAGCGAGGCGATCATTCCGCTGGTCGAGGCGTGCAGGCAGATGTCGCAAAGCAAGACGGGGGCGCTGATCGCCGTGCAACGCAACACCGATCTGGAGCCGTTCATCAACACCGGCGTGGCCATCGACGCCAGCGTCTCTTCGCCGATGCTGATGAATATATTTTTCAAGAATTCGCCGTTGCACGACGGGGCGGTGATCATCTCTCACGGCCGCATCATGGCGGCCAAATGTATGCTGCCGTCGAGCTCGTCGGAGCTGCCGCTCAACTACGGCACGCGCCACCGTGCGGCCGTAGGGCTGAGCGAGGAGAGCGATGCGGTGGTGGTGGTCGTCTCGGAGGAGACGGGCAGCATCTCGTTCGTCTCGGGCGGAACGATCCGCGGCAATCTCTCCACCTACGAGTTGCGAAGCGAACTCCTCGCCGCCCTCAAAAGACGATGAAAAGCGAGTTATGAGTTATGAATTATCAGTTATGAGTTAAATTTACATAATATATATATCTATATTTTACAACAAATAATTCATAACTCATAACTAAAAAAAACGCGGTACAATTTCCTGCCCCGGAAATTGTACCGCATTTTTTTTGCTCACCGTCCCGTCCAGATGGGCGCGGTATAGGCGCACGGCGTGGAACCCATGCCGACGGAGTATATCTTCAGCATGTAATACTTCAGATTGGGCGAGGCGAGGCGGAACGAATGCGAAACGCCGAAATCGGGCGTATCGAACACTTTGGAGGCGATGACCGCGTCGGAAGAGGAAGAGCCGATCACCTCTATTTTGGTGATCTTGTGGTCGGGGTCCGAGGTCTGCCGGTCATCGATCTCCACGTCGATATAGAGCACGTCCGGTTTGGCCAGCGTGCTGCCCATGGGCATATGGTTGCCCCAGCAGAGCACTCTCAACTTTTTGTACATCGACGCATAGGCGCGGCGATTGAAGAAGGCGTCATAGATATTGTCGCGGGTCAGGCTCTCGGCCATCACGCCGGTGCGTATCGTCGAGTTGGAGATGGCGCCCAGGGCGTGATTGTCGATGCCCGTAATGGGGGCGAGCTTCCAGCCGTGGTCCAGCGCCGTTTTGTAGCTGGCCCAGTAGGAAGTGTTGGTGTTGTAGACCTCGAACATCGTTATGTGGTCGATCGCCCCCGCGTCGTAGACCGAAAAGCTGTTGTACTGCGTCCTGGAGGGGTGGTTGAACGAGGCCGAGCACCGGGCGTTGCCCGTGGTCGACATCCACTGATAGAGCTCCTTGAGGGTGTGGGGAGGTTTGGTGGTTATGTTTTTGTTCATCCAGTTGTCATAGTGGTCATAGTCGTCGAAGACATAGAACCACGAGTCGGAATTGAAAACGTTGATGTGGCCCCATCCGTCGGCGACCTTCAGCACGTCGTTGTTGGTGTATTCCATGGCGAGGATACCGACAAAAGTCTCCGTGGTGGCGTCGCTGGCCATTTTCATATAAAGGGCCCTGGCGCCACCCGGCCCGTCATGCCTGCCAGGATCGCCCACGCAGATATGGTCGGCGATGCAATAAAAGTCGTACCCTTCATCCTTGGCTTTGACATAATGGGCCGAAGGAAGACCGTTGCTTGCCCCCGTGGCGTCATCCGAGAAGGTCGAATGGGCGTGCGTATTGCCCAGATAAGCCGTATAGAGTTTTTTTGCGGGAAAGGCGGCGCGCTCCTGCACCTCCAGCTCGGGCGATACGATGGTCTCGCCCCCTCCGCCGGGCCTCGGTTTGACGGGGGTTTGATCCTTGCCTCAGCAGACAGCCATGACCGCCACTGCGACAATCAAGGAGAAAACAGATGTACGTTTCATCGCTTACTATATTTCATTATACAAATATAGTAAATTTTTTAATATCTCGGAGTTTGTCTGAATTTTATTGATAAGAAATGTTATGAGCTGTTTTTCGATGATTTTTAGACAACCTCTCACCCTGCAAGCCAATCGCCGCAAAATATTTTTTTGGTCTCGAAGAGGACTATGAGAGACATATATTGTCATCTTTATCTTCACAACGCCAAGCAAAGAGTATATTTTTCGGCCCGCAGACGGCGGTGGGCTGTCCAACGAAGTCGCAGACGAGTGGCAGCCCTCCGCGGGGGGCGGCTACGGGCTGACGGCCTTGCCGAGGCAAGGCCGAAGAACTTTTTATACGCTTTCGGATTCTCTCCGCCAAGTCGAGCACAGAGCAAACACAATTTGAACTCAACCGAGTACAACTAAACTGCACGAGACAGCCGAGGGCCCCCAAGGGACCCCCAAAGAACAGTCGGGCAACTCGCCCCGGCAGCAACGGCTATGCGAACGAACTGCCCACGATGTCCAGCAGCTCGGTGGTGATGTTGTTCTGGCGAATCTTGTTGTAGGAGAGTTTGAGCTCGGAGAGTATCTTGTCGGCATTTTCGGTCGCCGCCTGCATGGCCATCATGCGGGCGGCCTGCTCGGAGGTGCGGCTGCTCGACGTACAGAGCCACAGCCTGGCGCACACCATCATGGCGAGCGTCTGCTCGACCATCTCCATGGGCGAAGGTTCGGTGATGCTCAGATCGTTGGCCACGGGCGACGAGGGGGGTAGCGCCACGGGCATCAGCACGCGACGTTTGGGCAGTTGCACTCCGATGCTGCGATAGTTGTGCCACAACACCTCGACCCGACTGAACCGCCCCGTGAGGAACCCCTCCATGAGCCACTGCGCCTTGGCCGCCGTATCGTCGTAGGTCGCCAGACCCGCCATGTCGCAACTGCCGTCGGTGCGATAGCCGCCCGCCAGAGCCGCATTGCAAATCTTGTGGCCTATGGGCACGAAGAGACGATCGTCGCCCTCCGTCTGGCGGATCTGCTCCATCTGTTTGATCATCCGGTCGTTGAACGGACCGCACATGCCCGTATCGGACCCCATCACCACAATGGCTGTCTCGCCCTTTCGCCCTTCTGCCCCCATGGGCGAAAACGAGACATCGATCCCGGGCAGAGCCTCGAGCGATGCCAGGTAGAGGCGGGCATTGGCCAACTCTCCCTGACAGCGGTGCAGCTGCGCCGAGGAGATCATCTGCCGGGCCTGCGTGATCTTGCGCGTGGTGGCAACAGACGAGATGCGGTTTTTGAGCTCTTTAAGCGACGACATGACCTGCAAGTTCTTTGACCACCTCCGCCGCCAGCAATGTTATGGCCTCCTCGATCGTCTGGTCGATCGTCCCGAGCGAGAGAGGTTCGATCACCGATTTGCCGTAATCCTCCTGCAGCCTGCCGAGGAACGTGCGCTCGAAATCGGCCACCCGTTCGATCGGAAGATCGCCCAGCAGACCGCGCGTACCGCAGAATATCAGGGCGATCTGGCTGCCCACATCGAGGGGATGGTAGGCCCGCTGTATCAGCAGCAGGCTGTCCTTGCGTCCGCGGTCTATGGTCTCGGCCGTTACGGCGTCCATCTGGCCGCCCAGACGGGTAAAAGCCTCCAGCTCACGATACTGCGCCAGGTCGAGTTTCATGCCGCCGGCCACCTTTTTCATCGATTTGAGCTGGGCGTTGCCACCCACGCGCGAGACCGATATGCCCACGTTGATCGCCGGACGGATGCCCTGGTTGAACAGGTCGGCATCGAGAAATATCTGCCCGTCGGTGATCGATATGACGTTGGTCGGGATGTATGCCGCCACGTCGCCCGCCTGGGTCTCGACCATGGGCAGAGCGGTCAGCGAGCCGCCGCCGCGCACCCTGCCGCGCAGGCTCTCGGGCAGGTCGTTCATCGTGGCGGCAATCTCGTGGTTGTCGATTATGCGCGCCGCACGCTCCAGCAGACGCGAGTGGAGATAGAATATGTCGCCCGGATAGGCCTCGCGGCCCGAGGGACGGTGCAGGATGAGCGACACCTCGCGGTAGGCGACGGCCTGTTTCGACAAATCGTCGTACACCGCCAGGGCGTGGCGCCCCGTGTCGCGGAAAAATTCGCCCAGCGCAGCTCCTGCAAACGGAGCGAAATATTGCATGGCGGCCGGATCGGACGACGAGGCGACGATGAACGTCGTGTAGTCCATCGCCCCGTGCTGGCGCAGCGTCTCGACCATGGCGGCCACCGAGGAGGCCTTCTGTCCCACCGCCACATAGATGCAGTAGACCGGATCGCCCTGCTCGAAATTGCGCCGCTGGTTGATGATCGTGTCCATGGCGATCGATGTCTTGCCCGTCTGACGGTCGCCGATGATCAGCTCACGCTGCCCACGGCCGATGGGTATCATGGCGTCGATGGCTTTGATGCCCGTCTGCATGGGCTCCTTGACCGGCTGGCGGAAGATCACTCCCGGAGCCTTGCGTTCGAGGGGCATCTCGATCAGTTGACCGGCGATGGGTCCCAGTCCGTCGATCGGCTCGCCCAGTGTGTTGACCACCCGGCCCACCATTCCGTCGCCCACCATGACCGAGGCCATGCGCCCGGTAAGCCGCACCGTATCGTTCTCGCGCACAAGGTCCGTCGGCCCCAGCAACACCGCGCCCACGTTGTCCTCCTCCAGGTTCATCACCACCGCCTTCTCGCCGTTGTCGAACTCCAGCAACTCGCCCGAACGCGCCCCTGCCAGGCCGAATATGCGCACCACGCCGTCGCTGACCCTGACCACCGTACCCACCTCTTCGAGCGACGCCGAAGGGTCCATCTCGCGCAGCATTTTCAGCAATATGTCGGGGGTTTCGCTCACCCTTATCTCATCGGTCATAGTTGTTGATGTTTGTCAATTGTTTTTCGATCTTTTTCAGGCGGGTCCTCACGCTCGCGTCGAAGCGATAGCCCTCCCAGCTCAGGACAAATCCGCCCATGATGGCCGGCTCGACGTGCGCGCGCACCGTCACCCGTTTGCCCGTGAACTCTTCGAGCCGTTTCTCCAGAGCCCGCGCGGTCGAAGCGTCCGTGGCGAGGGCCGTTACCACATCGGCGCGCATGATGTTGCGCCCCCGCTCGACCATGATCATATAGCTCAGGCATATCAGGCGCAGGCGCGTCTGGCGGCGCTGGCGTATGACCAGAGCGACAAAACGCAGAAACTCCTCCGTGGCAGCCTCGCCGCAACATAGCCTGACCGCGTCGACCTTCCGCTGGTCCGTGATCATGGGGTTGGACAGCAATCGCCCCAACTCGTCATACCGCCCCAGAGCCTCCTCCAGCGCAGTCGCGTCGCGGTAGACCTCCTCGACTCTGTCGCCGAGAGTGGCATAGGCCACCAGCGCCTTCGCATAGCGCGCCGAGAGCATTCCGCTATCCATGGCTTTGGGTTAAGAATTGTTCGATCAGCTGTTTCTGTTTCTCGTCCGACTCCAGCTCGTGGTCCACCACCTTTTCGGCGATCTGCAGCGAGAGCCCGGCTATCTGCCCCATTGCGCTGTCGATGGTGTGGCGACGCAGCTCCTCGATCTCGACCCTGGCCCTGGCCATGCGACGGGCAGCCTCCTGCTCGGCCTCCGAACGCGCCTGTTCGAGCATGGCGCGACGCGCCTGCTCGGCCTTGCGCATGATCTCGGCGCGCGAAGCCTCCGCCTCGGCCATCACCTTTCCGGCGAGCATGTCGGCGTCCGCGAGCCTCTTCTCAGCCTGCAAAGCGTCGCCGATGCCCTTCTCGATCTGGGTGCGACGGCTCTCCATCGCCCTGAGTATCACCGGAAAGGCATACCTGACCAGCACGGCGAGCACCACCGCGAAGCTGACGGTCATCCAGAACAGCAACCCTGTATCGGGAACCAGCAGCATGGCTTATATCGTAAGGAAACAGACCACCACCGCGAACAGAGCCACACCCTCGACCAGTGCGGCGGCGATGATCATGGTGGTTCTCAGGGTGTTCGATGCCTCGGGTTGACGCGCCATGGCCTCCATGGTCGCCGCGCCGATCTTGCCTACGCCGATGCCGGCTCCGATGGCTGCCAGTCCGGCTCCGATGGCGGCGCCCAGTGTTCCCATGCTGAGGCCTTCGGCTGCGGCCAGTAACGTTGTCAGAAACATAGTTTTAAGTTTTAATAGAGTTTATAACAGTTTAAGCTTTTAATGATCATGATCGTGTTTTACCCTTGCCATTCCGATAAACACCGATGAGAGCAGCGTGAAGACATAGGCCTGGATAAAGGCCACCAGCACCTCGAGCAGCAGCATGAAGATGCCGAACAGCGCCGCCACCACCGTCATCCCTGCGTTGACGGCCGTCCCCATCGAGACGGTCATAAAGATCACGCACACCAGCCCCAGGATCACCGCATGACCGGCCAGCACATTGGCGAACAGACGGATCATCAGCGCAAAGGGCTTGGTGAATATCCCCACGAACTCGATGGCGGGCATGATCGGTGCGGGGATCTTGAGCCACGTCGGCACGTCGGGCCAGAAGATCTCCCGCCAATATTCGCGCGTGCCCGACAGGTTGACCACCACGAAAGTCGCCAGGGCGAGGGTCATCGTTACGGCTACGTTGCCCGTTACGTTGCCCCCCCCGGGGAAGAAGGGGATCAGGCCCATGAAGTTGTTGACCAGTATGAAGAAGAACACCGTCAGCAGATAGGGGGCATAACGTCGGTACTCGGGCCCCACGCACGGCTCGATCACCTCGTCCTCGATATATTCGACCAGCATCTCGACCGCCCCCGGCATCCCTTTGGGTGGGACCCTGGCCCCCCGGCGGTAGTGCCGGGCCACGGGCAGCAGCAACAGCAGCAGTACGAGGGTGTTGATCAGCAGCGCCGTGGAATTTTTGGTCAGCGAAATATCCAGCGGCGGGCGGACGCCGTTCTCCACCAGACGACCCTTGTGGTCGCCCTCCGGGGCGATGCTGAAGCCCTCGTACGCGGCCCCATGGTCGAGGTGCGAGGAGGAGAACAGATGCCAGCGGTGGTCGCTCCCCAGCACGATCACCGGCAGGGGGATGGTGATGTGGCGGTGTCCGACGGTGGTGATGTGCCACCCGTACGAATCGCCGAGGTGATCCATCACTATATCCCTCACGTTGAGCTTCTCATGCTGCGCACGGACAAGCCCCGGCACGAGCACGAGCGCCAGCAGTATGGCAAGAAGTCGTTTCATCGAGACTTGTTATACCTTTTGTTGTAACGATTATACAAGTAAAGCTCCAGTGCGGTGAAAACAAAATAGTTAAGCATCAACGATATGGCAAATGGCAGCTTCTCGTATCCGGCCACACTGGCCGCCACCATCAGAAACAGCGCCGTGAGCACCAGCTGCCCGAAACGGAACATCATATATGTGGCCAGCAGCTTCTCGGAGCCTGCGTTGCGATAGCGGTAGAGGAAAAACTCGAGCGCCATCCCGCACAGCCAGTAGAGTATGTTCACCGACGGGTAGATGCCGAAATACTTCACCGGGGCGAAGCTGTAGATCAGCACGTTGACCGTCGCCGCCACCGCCACGTAGACCACCGTCAGTACGAAATAGCTCTTAAGGGTCTGCTTAAAGTCTCTTGCGTTTGCGTTTGCGGTTGCGGTTGCCCTCGCTCGCGCGACCGAGCCCGCATCCGCACTTTCGATCGCTCCCAAACCCACGCTTGCGCCCGACCCCACGCCAACGCTCACACTCATATCCGCACCCGCGCTTACACCCACTCCCGAATCAACATCCGCACTCGCCTCCGCGCCTGTATACGCACTCGAATCCGAATCCGAATCCGCGCCCACGCTCACACCCAACTCGACACTCGCTCCCACACCCGTGCCAACACTCGCGTCCGCACCCGAAGTTGCCCCCGTTCCCGCTTCTGCTTCTGCTCCCGCCTCCGCTCTCTCTCCGGCTAACCTTTCAGACATGGCGTTATGACCGTTATCTCGTTGTCGGCCACTCTGACCGTCCCGCCGCACGTCTCGACGGTGTATTCCTCCCCTTCGGAGACGTAGCTCAAAGGGCCTGCCACGACGGTCGACACGATGTCGGCATGGTCGCGCAGCACGGCGAAACTGCCCGCCCCGCCGGGGATCGTAACCTGCTCGACCTCCTTTGCGAGAGGCTTCTGCGAGGGAGTTATCAGGGTCAGTTTCATCACTTTGCCGATCTGTTCAACATGGCCTCGCCCTTGGCTATGGCTTCGTCTATCGTACCCACGTTGTGGAATGCCTGTTCGGGGATGTGGTCGGTCTTGCCCTCCATGATGCTCGCGAAACCGGCCACGGTGTCGGCAATATCGACCGTCGTACCCTTCACGCCCGAGAACTGCTCGGCCACGGTGAACGGCTGCGACAGAAAACGCTGCACTTTGCGGGCGCGGGCCACCAGCAGGCGGTCTTCGTCCGAGAGCTCCTCCATGCCGAGGATCGAGATGATGTCCTGCAACTCTTTGTAACGCTGCAGCATCTGCACCACTCCTCGGGCCGTGTCATAGTGCTTCTGCCCCACCACGGCCGGGTCGAGGATACGCGAGTTCGACTCCAGCGGATCGACGGCCGGATAGATGCCCATCTCGGCGATCTTGCGGCTGAGCACCGTCGTGGCGTCGAGGTGGGTGAATGTGGTGGCCGGAGCGGGGTCGGTCAGATCGTCGGCCGGGACATAAACAGCCTGCACCGAGGTGATCGAGCCGCGTTTGGTCGAGGTGATGCGCTCCTGCATGGCGCCCATCTCCGAGGCCAGCGTGGGCTGGTAACCCACCGCCGAAGGCATACGCCCCAGCAGAGCAGACACCTCGGCGCCGGCCTGCGTGAAACGGAAAATGTTGTCTATAAAGAAAAGTATGTCGCGTGTCTCGCCCTCGTCGCCCCCGTCGCGAAACGCCTCGGCGATGGTCAGTCCCGACAGGGCCACGGCCGATCGCGCGCCAGGGGGCTCGTTCATCTGCCCGAAGACCAGCGTGGCCTGCGAACGGGCCACCTCGTCGTAGTCGATCTTCGACAGGTCCCACCGCCCCTCCTCCATGCCTTTGCGAAACTGCTCGCCATAGCGGATCACCCCGCTCTCGATCATCTCGCGCAGCAGGTCGTTGCCCTCGCGCGTGCGCTCGCCGACCCCGGCGAAGACCGAGAAGCCGTTGTGTTTCTTGGCGATGTTGTTGATCAGCTCCATGATGAGCACCGTCTTGCCCACGCCCGCCCCGCCGAACAGACCGATCTTGCCTCCGCGCGAGTAGGGCGCCAGCAGGTCGATCACCTTGATGCCGGTGGGCAGTATCTCGCGCCGCGTGCTGAGCTCGTCGAAACGGGGCGGCTCGCGATGGATCGGAAACTGCACGGCATCGCCCACCGGCCTCATCCCGTCGATGCTCTGACCCGTAACGTTCAGCAACCGCCCCTTGACCCCCTCGCCTGTGGGCATACATATCGGGGCGCCCGTATCGGCCACCTCCATGCCGCGCTGCAGCCCGTCGGTCGAGTCCATGGCAATGGTGCGCACGGTGTTCTCGCCCAGGTGCTGCTGCACCTCGAGTATCAGCCCGGTCTGCTCCACGCGCAGAGCGTCGTGAATATTTGGAATGGTCAGGGCGCTGTCGGCGTCGCGCTCGAAATGCACGTCGACCACAGGACCTATCACCTGGGTTATTTTTCCTGCGAGATTCATAATTTCAAGATGTATATTAGTACAAAAGTACGAAAAAACTCATATGAAAATCGTTTTAGAAATGGATTTTTTTAGTTTTCCTCCATATAAGGACAAATCAAAAGACAATTTTAACAAAACTCTGCGACAATCGCAAACAAAAAAAACAGACAACCCCCCAAGATTACCGGACTTGGACAAATTTACTGCAAA
>BNXD01000055.1 GCA_025999315.1 Bacteroidia bacterium
TCATATATCGCCCTGCGGAGGGATCGTAGGTGTTTATCAGCTGCGACATCTTGCCGTACACGCCGCTTTCGGAGGTGTACACCACGTTGGAGTAGTTGAGCCATCCCTTGTCGTTACCGGCCATCAGAAGATGGACAGGCGCATGTTCACCGGAGCTACCGACAAACTCTCCGCGAGCGACGTGAAGATAGATGGCGTCAGCGAGATCAGCCGAGGTCTCGAAGGCCGCTCGGCCGGAGTGTCGGTGCAGAACGTCTCGGGAACCTTCGGGGCCGCCCCCAAGATACGCATTCGCGGAGCTACGTCGATCTTCGGCGACTCGAAACCGCTGTGGGTGGTCGACGGGGTGATAATCGAGAATGTGGTCGACGTCGACGCCAATTCGCTCTCGTCGGGCGACGCGATCACCATGATCAGCTCGGCCATCTCCGGTCTGAACTCCGACGACATCGAATCGTTCCAGATATTGAAGGATGGCTCGGCCACCTCGATCTACGGCGCGCGGGCAATGGCGGGGGTGATCGTCATCACCACCAAAAAAGGCGAGCGGGGAAGCGCCAAGGTGAGCTACACGGGCGAATTTACCATGAGGATGATCCCCAGCTACTCCAACTTCAATATCATGAACTCGCAGGATCAGATGACCATCTACCGCGAGATGTACGACAAGGGATGGCTCAACTACTCCAACGTGGTGTACGCCTCCGAAAGCGGCGTGTACGGCAAGATGTCGCAGCTGATAAACACCTACGATCCCTCCGCAGGGCGATATATGATCCCCAACACCGAGGCGGGACGCAACGCCTACCTCCGGCAGGCGGAGATGCGCAACACCGACTGGTTCGGAGAACTTTTCCGTCCGAGCATCCAGCAGCAGCACTCGGTCAGCCTCTCCTCAGGCAGCGAAAAGGGGTCGTACTACGCATCGCTCAGCGCGCTGTCCGATCCGGGATGGAGCATTCAGAGCCGCGTCAACCGTTATACGGCCCTGTTCAACGCCACCCAGAAAATCTTGAAAGACGTCAGCCTGAACGTCATCGGCAACGCCTCCTATCGCGAACAGCTTGCTCCCGGCTCGCTCTCGTCCGCGGTCGACCCCGTTTTAGGAACGGTCAAGCGCGACTTCGACATCAACCCCTACTCCTACGCGCTGCGCTCCTCGCGCACGCTCGACCCCAACGAGTTCTACACGCGCAACTACGCGCCGTTCAACATCAAGGACGAGCTGAAGAAAAACTACATGAACCTTAACGTGGTCGACGTCAAGTTTCAGAGCGAACTGAAGTGGAACCCGGTGCGCAAGGTGGAACTTTCGGCGCTCGCAGCGGTCAAACATCAATCTACGAGCAGCGAACACCAGATACTGGACAAGTCCAATCAGGCCGAGGCTTTCCGCGCGATGGGGACAATGGTGATCCGCGACAGCAATCCGTTCCTCTACAAAAACCCCGACTTGCCCAGCGAATACAAATACTCGATCATGCCCGAAGGCGGTATCTACAACCGTAACGACTACCGCGCCCTGAGCTATGACTTTCGCAGTACGGTCAACTACAACGACGTCTTCAACGGCAAGCACATGGTCAACGCCTTCGGAGCGGTGGAGGTCAACTCTCTCGACCGTCGCGGGACATGGTTTCAGGGTTGGGGAATGCAATATGCCATGGGCGAGACCCCGTATTACATTCTCGACATGTTCAAGAAACAGGTCGAGGACAATTCGCTCTATTACGGGCTGAGCAACACCCGCGAGCGCAATGCCGCATTCGTCGGAACGGCCTCCTACTCCTACAACTACCGATATACCGTCAACGGTACGCTCCGTTACGAAGGTTCAAACCGGCTGGGACGTTCGCGCAGCGCGCGCTGGCTGCCGACATGGAACATCGCAGGCAAATGGGCGGTCGACCAGGAGGAGTTCTTCAAACAGTTGAGCCCGGCGCTGTCGAGCCTCTCGCTCAGGCTCTCCTACTCTCTGACCGCCGACAGGGGACCCTCGACCAACTCGAGCGTGATCATCATGCCGAGAACTCCCTGGCGCGGCAATGCAGCGGTTACTGAGTCGGGACTTGCGGTTACGGCGAGCGAAAACCGCAACCTGACCTACGAAAAGAAGCATGAGTTCAACGCGGGTCTCGACGTAGGGATGCTCGACGATCGCATTTCGCTGTCGATGGACGCCTACACGCGCAACAACTACGACCTGATCGGCAATGTGGTCACGGTCGGCATGGGCGGCAGTATCGACAAGCGCGGCAACTCGGCATCGATGCGCTCCTACGGGGTCGAGCTCTCACTGTTCACCAAAAACATCAACACCAAGGCGTTCAGATGGAATACCAATTTCATCTTTGCCTACATGAACAACGAGGTAACGGAGCTCAACACCAACATGAGGGTGATCGACTATCTGACCAGTTCAAACTATTCGATGATCGGGATGCCGCGCGGGTCGCTCTTCTCGCTCCGGTTTCAGGGGCTGGACGAGATGGGAATACCGACATTCCTCAACAATGACGGCACTATCACCTCGACCCAGATCGGATTTCAGGAGACGGTCAACATGAGCCACCTCAAATACGAAGGGCCCGCCGATCCCACCATCACGGGCAGCCTGGGCAACATGCTGTTCTACAAGGGTTTTGCGCTCAACGTATTCGTAACATATTCGATGGGCAACGTAGTGAGGCTCGACCCGATCTTTGCCGGACGCTACTCCGACCTTACGGCCTTCCCCAAAGAGTTCAAGGATCGCTACATTGTGCCCGGCGACGAAAACCGCACCACCATCCCGGCCATAGCCAGTGCGCGGCAATACAACCAGATCAACAGCCTTTACACGGCGTACAGCGCATACAACTACTCCGACCAGCGGGTGGCCAGCGGCGATTTCATTCGCATGAAGGAGGTCTCGCTGTCGTATGATTTCCCGCAAAAGCTCTCGTCGCGCCTGAAGCTCTCGGCTCTCTCCGTGAAATGTCAGGCCACCAACCTCTTCCTGCTGTACGCCGACAAAAAGTTGCACGGACAGGATCCGGAATTCTTCAATACGGGCGGCGTGGCGGTCCCGATGCCCAAACAATTCACTCTGACGCTCAGGGCGAGCTTCTAATATTTGATTGAGATGAGAATGAAAAGGATATTTTATATTCCGGTGGCGGCTCTTGCCTGTGTCGCTCTCTGGTCGTGCGACAAGTTTCTCGACACGACACCGGACAACAGGGCCACGCTCGACTCGCCGGAAAAGATACAGAAGCTGCTGGTCGCAGCCTATGCCAACCGCAGCTATGTGAGAATGGCCGAGCTGGCCTCGGACAACTGCGACGATATGGGACCGACAAATCCCAACGGGAACCTGCTGATGTTACATAACAGCTACTGGCAGGACATGACCGAGGCCGATAACGACAGCAACCAGAACACGTGGGCCCAGTATTATAGCGCCATAGGCGTCGCCAACACGGCTCTCGAAGCCATAGAGGCAATGGGGACGACCGACGAGCTCAAGCCCTTCAAGGGCGAGGCGTTGATGTGCCGCGCCTATGCCCATTTCTGCCTGACGATGCTGTACTGCCTGCCCTACCATCCCGAAAAGAGCGATCAGTATCCGGGCATCCCATATATGGAAAGTCCCGAAAAGGAGCTTAATCCCCACTATGTGCGCGGCGATCTGAAAAGCGTCTATGAGAAGATAGACCGCGACATAGAAGAGGCTCTGCCGCTGATGGACAATTCAATCTACTCGGTGCCCAAGTATCATTTCAACGTATCGGCGGCATACGCTTTCGCGGCACGCTTCAATCTCTATTACATGAAATGGGACAAGGTGGTGCGCTATGCCGACGTCGTGCTCCGGTCGAATCCCGCCACCATGCTGCGCGACTGGACCGCGGCGGGGGCGTTGGCGTGGGACAACAACCTGCGCACGAACGACTACATCGACCCCAAGCACAAGTTCAGCCTGATGCTTGTCCCGCTCGTCTCCGCCACCGGCGGCATGTTCAACTCAGGATGGAGTTCGGGCGCGCGTTTCGCCCACAACACGAGGGTGAACAAAACGGAGACTTTCCGCGCCAAGAGACCCATGGGCGGCCCGGTCGACTTTTCGACGGGCAATACCAGTTCACAGGTATACCGTTGTGCGCCGTATGAGGTCCTTGCCAACAACCACAATAAGGCCTACATGTTCAAGTGGACCCTTCAGTGGGAGACGGTCAATCAGGTGACCGGCGCGGGCTATGGCCACGCGACACACGTCGCTTTTACGACCAACGAGGTGTTGCTCAACCGCGCCGAGGCCTATATTCACCTCAAAGAGTACGACAAGGCCGCTGCCGACCTCGAAGTGTGGAACCAGTCGTTCTGCAAGGTGGGAAATACGTATCAGTATCAAACGGTCGTGTCGCTTACGCGCGCAAGGATAAACGACGTGTACGGCAATCCGGCTTCGGGCTTCTATATTGCGCAGTACACCTCCGCTGCCCCCACATCGCGCAAACCGCTCCACCCCCACGGCTTCGAGGTCGAAGCGGGAGAGCAGGAGAGTTTCATACAGTGCCTGCTCTACTGCCGCCGTCTGGACACCCACGCCGAAGGGCTGAGGTGGGGCGACGTTAAACGCTACGGGATCGTGGTCGACCGTTTCGACGACACCGACTACATCGACAGCAGCACCTCCGGCTTTCGGGTGGCGGCGACGCTCGACGAGAGAGATCTGCGCCGGGCATTGCAGTTGCCTCAGGACGTCGTCGCCGCCGGGCTGCAAGCCAATCCGAGAAACGAGGACGCCCCCGGTCATCCTTTCAGACAATAGAGTTTATATAAATTAAGATGACACATATTATGAAGTGCATATCAGGGTATTCTTTCATATTTTTGTTGCTCGGAGCGTTTTTCGTCTCGTGCAGCAAGGATGAGCCGAGCGGCAAAAGCATTTTTGTCGATGCGGACGAGCAGAGCCGCTCGGAGTTCGACAAGTGGCTCGAAAGACACTACATCGAACCGTACAACATACTGTTCGAGTATCGGATGCCCGACCGGCAGACCAATTTCGGCTACTGGGTCACTCCGCCGACCATCGACAAATCGATCGAGATAGCCAAGCTCATCCGATTCGGCACCCTCGACGCCATGACCGAAATGTATGCCAATGGCGATCCGCAACGCGACCCGACGCTGTTCGCCAAAATGTACTTTCCCAAGGTGCTTTTTATGGTGGGCAGTTTCGAGATCAGCAATACGGGGGCGGTCGCGCTTGGTTCGGCCGAGAACGGATTGCAGATAAATATTCTCGGGGTAAACTTCTTCGACAGGAACACCAGGAGCGTCGACATAATAGGGCTGCTGGCCCACGAATTCACCCACATACTTGCCGGCACACGTCCTGTTACTACCGAATTCAAGGCCATATGTGAGAAGGACTATGTGGGCGATACGTGGACTTCGGCAGGAAACGATTACCTCCAACTGGGCTTCCTGTCCAACTACGGGCGCAAAAGCGACGGAGAGGACCTGGCCGAGCTCGTAGCCAGCTATCTCACGCACGATCAGGCATGGTGGGACGGGCAGATGGCGCTGGCCGGAGCGAGCGGAAGCGCCAAACTCGAAGAGAAACTGAGCATTACCATGGCATGGCTCGACTCCGGTTTTGATGTGGACATGGCCAAATGGCGCGACGTTACCGTCCGGCGCATCTCTGAGATCGGCTCTATCGATTGGCAAAACCTTGACGATTAGACGAAAATGAAAAAGATATTTGTCATATTGGCGCTCTGCGCGGCGCTGCAAATCTCCTGCAATAAGGAGTCGTTCATATTCGACCGGTCGGCCTCGGAGCGGATCGTACAGACACTGGATGATTACCGTTCCGCTCTCATGGACGGGCGAACGTGGGTGATGGAGTATTATCCCGACCCCGACCAGAGTTATGGCGGCTGGATATATATTGTCGAATTTCGGGACGAGCTTACCGTGAAAGCGTGGTTCGAGGGGAGTACGTTCATGTCGGGATCCAACCTGACACTCGAATCGGAGTATGCGATAGACTTCTCGACAGGCCCCATGCTACGCTTCAGCACCAACAACGACTACCTGCACTACTTTGCCCTGCCGGGGACCAACGGCTATCAGGGGCTTCGGGGAGACTACGAGTTCACCCTGATGAGCCTCTCGCCCATGCGCGACAGGATCGAGTTGCGCGGCATCAAGACCGGCAACCGGATCACGATGAGTCCGCTTTCGGACGAGTATACCCCCGAGAGCTATCTGACGGCAGTGCGCAACAGCCAGTTGGCGGTGAACAGGAAACTGTTGAAAGTCATTGTCAACGACCAGCAGATAGGCACGATCGAGCGAACGTCGACCGCCTACCTCTATGACTTCGCCGAGTTCGCCGCCAGCAAACGTTGGACGCTCCGATACAGCTATGAGCAGCCCGCCTTCGACGAGCAGGGCCTTCCGATCTTTGAAACCGTCGAGGTGTCGGATTTTCTGAGCGTGATACACCTGCCCGGTTCGGTCATGAAACTCTACGAACCGTATATTTTCAAAGGCGACGCCGCGCCGTTTCTAAAGGACCAGACCATGAGGGAGTTTGAATGGAGGCTCGGTGTAACCTCGGCCGACGACAGCTACACATGCACCGATTCGTTCATGGAGATAAAATTCGTGCCTTGAACCCAAAAATCAATATCCTGCTCGTCCTGTCTCTGACGCTCCTCGCGGGGTGTGTGAAAGAGTCTCTTTACGACGGTTCGCAATCCGGCGACCGGTCCGCGTCCGAGTCATTCGAGCAGGGATGGGTCAGGATCAAGGTTGACCGGGTGGCAGGGGAGCTTGACATACTGACTTTCACACGCGATGGGAGCGGTTCGGGTATCGCGGCTTTCGATGCGGCGGCCACACGCGCCGGAACGAGCGAGATCAGGCGCGTCTTTTCGGATGGCGACCGTTTTCGCGAGCGCAGGCGAAGGGCCGGTCTCCATCTGTGGTACGATGTCCGTGTGCGGGAAGATATTCCGTTGGCGGAGGCCGTCGCCGGATTCAAAGAGGTGGCGGAGCTGGAGGTCGTCGAGCCCATAGGACGGATCGTGCAGACCGACGGACAGGTTGCGAGGTGGACAAAGGCGGGGGTGCCGCAGGGCGCGTTCAACGACCCGCTGTTCTCCCAGCAGTGGATGTATCGCAACGACGGCTCGATAGCCGGTTCCGTAGCCGGGGCCGACCTGAATCTCACTCCGGCATGGACGGCCTGCACGGGCCATCGGGATGTCATCGTGGCGATATTCGACGGCGGCATCCAGTCTGACCATCCCGACCTGGCCGCCAACATGTGGCGCGACGCGCAGGGGCGGTGCGGCTACAATTTCAACCGCAATTCTTACGATATAATCCCCGGCGACCACGGCACGCATGTGGCCGGGACCATCGCCGCAGTCAACAACAACGGCGTCGGTGTGTGCGGCATCGCGGGCGGCGACGGTTCGCCCGGCAGCGGCGTGCGGCTGATGTGCTGTCAGGTGATGGACGAGGTGGGTTATCCCAACCTTTTGGAGGCGATGACCTATGCCGCCGACAATGGCGCGGTGATAAGCCAGAACAGCTGGATGCGCGGTGGCAGTTCGATCTCGACAGCGGACAAGGCGGCGATAGACTATTTCATCCAGAATGCCGGATTTGACGAACATGGCGTCCAGACGGGGCCGATGGCGGGCGGCCTGGTGGTCTTCGCCGCCGGCAACGACAACACGTCGACCCCGGCATACCCTCCTGCATACGAAAAAGTTATCGCCGTGGGGTCGATAAGCGCCAACTTCGCAAAGACCTTCTCCTCCAACTACGGCGCGTGGATCGATCTGATGGCTCCCGGCGACAAGGTCATGAGCACTGTTACCGGCGGAACATACGGGTCCGCTTCGGGCACCTCGATGGCCGCCCCGATGGTGAGCGGAGTGGCCGCGCTGGCCGTAGCTAAATACGGCACACAGGGGCCGGGATTCACCAGCCAAATGCTGTGGGAGTTGCTCATCTCTTCCGGACGCAGGGAGCTGGTCGAGTCCTATAATCTGCCACAATACGCGGGCATGCTCGGCGCGGGACTCGTCGACGCCGAATATGTCATGTTCCGCGACGCCATCCCCGCCAAGGTCGACGCTCTGGCCGCACTCGGCAGACGCTATCATGTCGAGCTGCAATGGAAAGTGCCTGAGAGCTATGCCGGACGGCCGGTTTCGGGATTTGAGATATTTGTCGACACGCAGCCCTTTACGAATTTCGATTACGGCAACATACCGCCAGCGGCGCGCAAATACGAGATCGCGAACTCCTTAGCCGTGGGCAAGGTAACGGGCTGTGAGGTCGAGGCTTCGGAGCCGTCCACGGATTATTATTTTGCCGTTGTCGCCAAAACCAGGTACGGAACAGCTTCCCAGCCGGTATTCATCACTGCAAGCGCCTCGTTCAACACTGCGCCGGAAGTCGTAAAACTTCTGTCCAACCGCCATATTCCCCGCACCGGGACGGCCGGTGTCGTAACGATCGATCTCTCCGAATATTTCAGGGATGTCGACGCGCCATTCGACAGACTCTCTTATCTTGTCAACTACTCCGTCGACGGCGTTGTGGAGTGCTTGACGGAGGGGGCGAAACTGGTCATTACGCCGCGCGCCACAGGGATGGTGAGGCTGACCGTGATAGCCGAAGATCGCGACGGGAAGAGCGTCGAGAGCAGTTTTGATGTGATGGTGGTCGGCACCGGGGCGGCGATAGATCTCTATCCCAATCCGTTTCGCGATCAGCTCAACGTGCGGATACCGGACGCGAGCGGCGCCTTCAGGGTTACGATGTACGATCAGGCGGGACAGAAAGCGCTCGATCTGTACGTCAACGTGGCGCCCGGCTCCGACGGCAAGATCAATACGAGCAAGCTCAGCCCCGGCAATTACACCTTCGTGCTGAGCGGCTACGGCGACGATATTACCAGAAACGCAGTCAAACGCCCATGAGAATATACGTTTTTTTGGCAGCTGTCGGGCTCGGCGTCAGTGGCGGTTTCGGTTCAGCCCGAGCTCAGATAATGCCCTTTCTGGGCATGGAGACCGACGGACGTCGGGCAGGCATGGCGGGATCGGGGAGTCTGCTGACCGATAGCCCGTCGGCAGTGTTCGGCAACGGAGCCGCAAGCCTCGCAGGAGATAAAAAGTTAGGCGTCGGGCTCTTTTCAGGGCCGTGGAGCGGCGGCGACGCGCTCTACGGCGCAGGGGGATTTTACCGGATGGGAGAGAAGAACGCGCTCCTTGCCGGGTTTCGCTATCTGCCCGGCCCCAGGATCGAGACCACCGACGGCCAGGGATTTCCGCTGGGCGTTGTGCGGTCGCGGGATATGGCTTTCGATGTGGGCTACGGCCGCACTATCGGGCGCGGGCTGGCCCTTTCGCTCACCGCCCGCTATGCGATCGAGGATCAGGGCTTCGGAGAGCCGTTAAGCGCATTCGCCTGCGATCTGGGCGCGATGTACACCCGTCCGTTGCGCCGCGAGGGAGCCAGCTGGGCCATCGGGCTGCGGTTGGCCAATTTGAGCCCCGGAGTGCAGGGGTATGCCCTCCCTTCGCGCGCCGTTCTGGGCGGGGCGCTGACGCTGCCATTCTCTGCCGACCACACGGTGGCCTGCGCGCTCGATGCGGGCTATGGATTTGCCGCCTCCGGGCAGTTCGACGCTGCGGCGGGGGTTGAATATACTTTTCTGCGCCACGGCGTGGTGCGCGGAGGCTATCATCTCGGCTCCCGGTCGAGAGGCCCCGGCAGTTACGCAACTCTGGGATGCGGCCTGATCATCGGCCCTCTGCGTTGCGATGTGGCATACCGTCTGGCCGGGGAAAAAACCAACCCCCACAATAACACTGTTTTATTTTCGCTGGCCTTCCTTATGTAGGTTCGGCGAGGCCCGCTCAAGCGGATGACAGGCTTTGAACCCACCGGTATAGATGACGGCTGGGGGAGGGTATGTCACCCTGAGCGGAACGAAGAGATCGAAGTGTCTATTGAACCCGCTACGCGCGGGGCGGTTACTTTTTTATAAAAAGGACCAAACGACGCTCGAAGCAGGAGCAGAGGCTGCTTGCAGACTATGCCCTGCAATCGACGACAAACCGAGCGCAGAGTCGAGCTCGCTCGAAAACTCTGCCGAGGTGCGAATCGACGAAGGAGTGAGCACAGAGGCGAGTTTACTCGCAACTCTGCCCTCGGTTCGTCGTCGGTTCGCGCCGGATGGCTGCGGGCTGCGCGGCTCTGCGAGCCGCAAAGACAATGCTTCTCATCTTGCAGTTTTGCCCGTCAAAACTGCCGACTCCCTCGCCCGGCAGCGG
>BNXD01000056.1 GCA_025999315.1 Bacteroidia bacterium
TTGCGGCCCGCAGACGGCGGGGGGATGTGGGACGAAGCCGCAGGCGAGGAGTGCAGCCCTCCGCGTGGGGCGGCTGCGGGCTGCCGGTCTTGCCATGCAAGACCGATTAGATTCATTTTGCGGTTTTGACAGGCAAAACTGCAAACTCGACATTTGGGCGCCTAAAATATGTTATGCGATAAATATGTCATGCTGAGCGAAGTCTTCCCGACGCTGCGAGCGAGGGCAGAGCCGAACTTGTTCGAGCTATGCCGAGCCGCGAGGAGGAAGCCGAAGGCAACCATCTAAAAATGACAGATCTAACAGTATTGCCGAGACCCCTCACTTTGCTCATGGTAACACATTATACAAAATAGCAGATCGTAAAGCACTGAATTTCAGTTGTCATTTTCAATCGCTGTTTCGCGAGGCGTCCCCCCTGCCGTCTGCGGATCGAAAAACCTGCCATCTGCCCGGCATAGAGCGGCTCGTGGCGTTTAACGGGCAAGGGTCATTTCTCACTGGCGAACTCCTTCAGTGCGACGTAGACCTTTTGGGTGGGCAGCCCCATAACGTTGTAGAACGAGCCCTCGATGCGCTGGATGGCCGCATAGCCGATCCACTCCTGCACCCCGTAGGCTCCCGCCTTGTCCATCGGGCGGCAGGTGTCGACGTAATGTTCTATCTCGCTCGGGCTCAAGGGTGAGAACCATACCTTGGTGGTGTCGCTGAACGCCACGCGCCGCACCGGGGAGCGCAACACCACCCCCGTTACGACGGTGTGGGGGCGTCCCTGCATGCGGGTGAGCATGTCGATGGCCTCCCGGCGGTCGCGCGGCTTGCCGAGAATCTCTCCCTCGAGCAGCACCACCGTGTCGGCCGTCAGCAACACCTCGCCCGCCCCCAGAGCGAGCGGACAGGCGTCGGATTTCACCCCCGCAAGGTATTCGGGCACCAGCCGGGGCTCCATGTCGGCGGGAAAAACCTCCTCGACGGCAAATTTGTCGGCCACCGTGAAGTCGAACCCCATGCCGGAGAGCAGTTCGCGGCGTCGCGGCGACCCGCTGGCAAGTATCACGTGCAGCTTCATCGGATGTCGAAATCGAGCAGCGTCCGTCCTTCGAGTGTGGCCGTCAGATGGTCGCCCGGGTGCACGGGACCCACGCCGACGGGCGTGCCGGTGAAGAGCAGATCGCCCATCTTCAGCGTAACGAACTGTGAAACATAACTTATGATGCGGTCGACCCCGAAGATCATCATGGCCGTATCGCCCCTCTGGCGCACCTGCCCGTTGAGGCTCATCTCGAAGTGCAACTTCTGTATGTCGCCCCCCAGCTCGGCGAGCGGCACGAACGTCGGCGACACGGCGGCCGAGCGGTCGAACGCCTTGCAAATCTCCCACGGCAAACCATTGGCGATCACCTCCCGCTGCAGGTCGCGCGCCGTGAAGTCGATGCCCAGCCCCACCTCGGTGTAGAACCTGCGGGCAAAACGCTCCTCGACCGAGCGGCCTACACGGCATATGCGCACCACCAGCTCGGTCTCATAGTCCAGTTGGCGGCTGAACGAGGGCACATAGAACGGATCGTTGTTGCGCAACAGCGCCGTGTCGGGCTTCATGAAGAACTGCGGCGCCCCGGGCAGCCGGTCCGTGTTGTCCAGCTCCCGGATATGCTCGAGGTAGTTGCGTCCGATGCAGATTATTTTCATTTTTGGTCGGTATTTTAGAAGGTATATCAGGATAAATTGTTCGTAATCGATGTGTTATGGTCAAGTGCCGAAGCGGGCCGGAGCCAGCGGAGGGATGCTGCGCAAAGGTTGGTTTCCGATGCGTAAGGCGAGGACGCACATACAAAAGAGCAGCCCTCCGCGCCGGATGGCTTCGGGCCGCCGGCCTCTGCGAGGCCGAAAAAGCAGCTGAAAATAAATACATTATAGTGATATACTTTTCAAAGCGCCTTTTTTCAGAACTAATTTTCAACTGTTAATTCGCATTATAAAGATCATTTCAGCAGCTCGACCATGCGGGCGGCGAAGCGGTCGGAGGCGCCGGGGCCGCCGACTTTCTTGTGCAGCAGAGCGAAGTCGGCCAACATCTGCTCGCGTCGCTCGCCGCCGGGCAGCAGGGCGCGCAGCTCGGCGGTGGCGTTGGCCATGGTCATGTCCCACTGAAGCATTTCGCGCACCACCTCGCGGTCCATGATGATATTGACCAGCGACACGTAAGGTATCTTTATGAAGAGCTTGGCCACGGTCATCGACAGCGCGTCGACGCGATAGCACACCATCTCGGGTGTGCCGATGAGGGCCGTCTCGAGGGTGGCGGTGCCCGAGGTGACCACCGCCGCCTCGGCGTGGCGCAGCAGGGCGTAGGTCTGATCGAAGACGATGCGCACGTCGCTGCCCTGCAGATGACGGTTGTAAAGCTCCCGCTCGAGCCACGGCACGCCGCCCGCAACAAACTGACAGTCGGGAAAATGGCTTGCGAGCTCGACCATGAACGGCAGGTTGTATCCTATCTCCGAGCGGCGGCTGCCCGCCAGCAGTGCAACGATGGGTTTGGAGCCGTCCAGGCCGTTCTGCTCGATGAACTGCCGTCGCGAGGGCATGGCGCTCATCTGCCCGGCGAGCGCATCGACCAGCGGATTGCCCTCGAAGATGGCCTCGATGCCACGGCGGCGGAAATAGTCGACCTCGAAGGGGAAGATGATGAAAAGATGGTCTACATACTTGCGTATCAGACGCACACGTCCCTCCTTCCACGCCCAGACCTTGGGCGAGATGTAGTAGAAAGTGCGGATGCCGCATTTGTGGGCGAAGCGGGCCATGCGGAAGTTGAACCCGGGGTAGTCGATCAGTATCAGCACGTCGGGGGCGAAAGCCGCAATGTCGCGCCGACACTCGCGAAACTGCGCCAAAATAGTGCGCAGATTGGCCACCACACCCATCATGCCGAAGAACGACGCGCTTTTGTAGTGGCGCGCCAGAGAACTCGTCCCCCCCGCCTCGGCCATCCTGTCGCCTCCCCAGAAACGGAACACGGCCTGCGGGTCGCATTGTTTGATCCCCCGGATCAGATTGGCGCCGTGAAGATCGCCCGACGCCTCGCCTGCGATCAGATAATATTTCATACTCTGTTGTCTATTTAGAAGGTTCGCTAAAAAGTCATTTAGCGAAGAGTTGGCACGATCATGGCGGCCCGCAGACGGCGGTGGGCTGCGCGACTCTGCGAGCCGCAATGACAATACTTCTCATCTTGCAGTTTTGCCTGTCAAAACTGCCGACTCCCTCGCCCGGCAGCGGCTAAAAGCCGCTGCCGGGCGAGGAGTCAAAAACAGGTTGTCGATTGCGGGGCCGTAGTTTGCAAGCAGCCTTAAACTCCCGCTTTAAGTGTCGAGAAGCGCCTCGGCAGAGTTTTCGAGCGAGCTCGGATGGCGCTCGGTTTGGCGTTTGCGGCCTGCAGACGGCGGGGGGCTGCCACGAAAAGGCTGATCCCGACGCCGCAGGCGAGGGCGTACTGACAATAGGGTGGCAGCCCTCCGCTGGGGGCGGCTGCGGGCTGCCGGCCTTGCAAGCAAGGCCGAAAAAGACGGTAAGACTCTGCCATAGACCTTAAGTTTGTCCTTTGTCAAAAGCCTTTTTAGACCGCTTTAGCTCCTGCGGGGCCTAACGGTCGGTAAACAGGCGTTGCTGTTCGCTCGACCCTGCGGCAATTTCTTCACACCCTCCATTCAATGCCGGAGGAAAAGCGGAAAAGTTGTGGTCGCGGGGCGCGGCGGAGGGCAGTCGGCCTTTACGAAGTCGAAAAACAAAACATGTTTTTATTACTTTTCAAGCAGGTCGGGGCGCAGCGCGGCGGTGCGCAGGAGCGACTGCTCCTCCTGCCATTGACTGATGTGGGCGGCGTGGCCCGAGAGCAGCACCTCGGGCACGCACCAGCCGTTGAATTCGGCCGGGCGGGTGTAGACCGGCGGGGCGAGCAGGTCGTCCTGAAAACTGTCGGTCAGCGCCGACGACTCGTCGCCGATGGCCCCCGGAATGATGCGCACCACGCTGTCGGCGATCACCGCCGCCGCCAGCTCGCCGCCGGTCAGGACATAGTCGCCGATCGACAGTTCGCGGGTGATAAGGTGCTCGCGCACACGATGATCGACCCCCTTGTAGTGGCCGCAGAGGATGATGATGTTGCCCAGCGTGGAGAGGCGGTTGGCCTCGCGCTGGTCATAACGGAGGCCGTCCGGCGAGGTGTAGATCACCTCGTCGTAGTGGCGCTCCGAGCGCAGGCGTTCGATGCAACGAAAGATGGGCTCGATCTTCATCACCATCCCCGCCTCGCCCCCGAACGGGTAGTCGTCCACCTGACGGTGGCGGTCGGTGGCGTAGTCGCGCAGGTTGTGCACAACGATCTCTACCAGTCCCTGCTCCCGGGCCCGCCGGACGATCGACTCGCCCAGCGGCGAGGTCAGCAACTCGGGCAACACGGTGATAATGTCGATTCTCATGATCTTTAAGGTTTTACCTCGCCCTGCAGCACTTCGACCACGAACGGGTTGTAGAGCATCTCGTGACCGATGTCGCTCTGCGGGCCATGGCCGGGGTAGATCGTCGTGCCGTCGCCCAGAGGCATGATCCGCTCGAGGATGCTGCGCATGATCCAGCTGTAGTCGCCTCCCGGCAGGTCGGTGCGGCCGATGCTCTCGCGAAACAGGGTGTCGCCGGTCAGCAGCATCTCTCCCTCGGGGTCGTGGAGGCAGACGTGGCCGGGTGTGTGGCCCGGAGTGTGGATGATCTTCAACCGGCTGTCGCCGAAGTCGATCTGCTGCAGCTGCGACAGGTCGACATCGGGCGTCGGGGCCGAGGCGATCCGCAGACCATAGAGCGACCCCTGGAACGGGGCGTTCTCGACCAGAAAGCTGTCGCGCGAATCGAGAGCGAACGGCACACCGTAACGCTCTTTGACCCAGTCCACTCCCAGTATGTGATCGACATGTCCGTGGGTGTTGACGGCCATCACCGGCCTCAACCCCTTTTGGGCGATAAAGTCGGCCAGGGTGCGCTCCTCGCCCGGCGAGGAGCACCCCGCATCAACGATCACACACTCTCCCGTGGGGTCGTAGACCACAAAGGTATTCTCCTGGAACGGATTGAAGGCAAAACAGGCAACCGAAATCATAATCAGCAGGTTATCTTTTGTTGTCGGCAGGACAGACCTTGTCGATCGAGGGCAAAGATAGGTAATTTAGGGCAGAAAGTTATAACGGTTAACTCGTTGTGCAATTAAAGATCGGTCAAAAACTATCATTTTGTGCTTGTCGAGACAGCTGGTCGGTGCATAAACCTTAAGTTTGTTTTTCGTCGATGGGTCTATTGAGACCGCTGCGCGCGGGGCGGTCTTTTTTTATAAAAAATACTAAGCGACGCCAAGTCGAGAGCCATCCGGGCCAAACTCGGCAGAGTTTCAAACAAAACTTGACTCTGCGCCCGGCTTGTCGCCGGTTGACTTTTAGTCCCCATGAGGGGCCTGACGTCGTCGAACAGGCGGCGTCGCCGGGCGCTCACCCCTGCGGCAATTTCTTGACGCCCTCCACTCAATGCCGGGAAAGAAGCGGAACAGTTGCGATCGCGGGGGCGCAGCAATGCATATTCAAGTATATGAAAGCCCAATCTTTATATGCCCGACGAACAACATTTAACGTATCGGGTTATGTTAATGCGCCCTGTCTGATGCTCTTGAGGAACTCCGTGGGGGTTTGGCCAAATTGCTTTTTGAAGCACTTGGTGAAGTAGTTGGGGTCGGAGATGCCGACGGCGAACGACGCTTCGGAGACGTTCATGCCCTGCACGAGGTGCTCGCGGGCCTTTTTCATCTTGATGGTGCGGATGAATTCGCTGGCCGACATGTCGGCCAGTTTCTTGAGTTTCATGTGCAGCAGGCTGCGGCTGACGCCAAGGCCGACGGTGAGCTCCGCCACCGAAAAGTTGTCGTTGTCGATGTTGGCCTCGATCAGGCCGACCAGATCGCGCAGCAGTTTCTCGTCGCGCGGGTTGCGCGCCAGCCGTTGTACGTCGCTCTGCTCGTTGTGCCTGAAATGGAGGATGTTGCTGCGACGGGTGGCCAGCAGATTGCGCACCTGCAGCTCGAGACGCTGGTTGTTGAACGGTTTGGAGATGTAGGCGTCGGCCCCCACGCCGAAGCCCTCGATCTTGTCCTGCTCGTGAGTTTTGGCCGTCAGCAGCACTATGGGTATATGGCTGGTGGTCAGGTCGCTCTTCAGGCGGCGGGTCATCTCGAAACCATCCATGCCGGGCATCATCACGTCGCTGACGATGATGTCGGGCATCGCGCCGGCGGCCGCCTCGAGGCCCGCCTCGCCGTCCGGGGCGGTAACAACGTGGTAGTCGGCCTCGAAAATCTGCCGGACAAAGTCGCACAACTCGCTGTTGTCCTCGACGACAAGCAGCGTCTGGCGACTGTTCTCGCCCGCCTGCGTCTCGACGCGCGCCTCTCGCAGATATTCGTTGTTCTCGAGGATAAACCGCTCGTTGACCGCTTCGGCGCTCTCGACCTTGATCTCTGTCGTCTGCTCGGGGGTGTAGGAGCGGCGGTCGACATCGATCTTGACGGTGAAGATGCTGCCTTCGCCGACCGTGCTGTGGACCGAGATGGCGCCGTGGTGCAGCTGGACCAGGCTGCGCGTGAGGGCCAGACCGATGCCCGTGCCGGTGGGTATGCCGCTGTGCTCGAAGCTGTAGTAGTTGTCGAAGATCTTTTTCTGCTGCTGTTGGGGTATCCCCGCGCCGTTGTCCTTGACCGACAGCGAGAGGATGTCGCGGCCCTCGTCGTCGCGCGTCAGGTAGGCCTTGACGCGGATCGACCCCCCGGAGGAGGTATATTTGAAGGCATTGGAGACCAGGTTGTAGACGATCCTCTCGAGATTGACCGTCGAGAACCATACCTCGCGGTGGCGCGTGTCGATGTTGACTATCAGGTTGATGTCGTTGTCGGCGGCGAAGATGCGGAAAATGTCGCAGATGCGGTCTATGAAGGCCAGTACGTCGCCCTGCTGCACCGTTACCTTCATATAGCCCATCTCGATCTTGCCCAGCATCACCATCTCTTCCAGAAGGTTGCGCATGCGCTGGGCGTTGCGCAGCACCACGCCGACCTTGCTGCGCAGCCCCGCGTCGTTCTGTCGTTCGGCGACGATCTTCTGCAACGGCCCGACGATCAGCGTGAGCGGGGTCTTCAGGTCGTGCGAGATGTTGGTGAACAGAGTCATTTTATGATGATTGAGCTGCTCGGCGTTCTCCTTGGCGGCGCTCTCGACGTCGATGCGTCGCTGGAGGATGATCCTCGCGCGGATTATCAGAAAGACCAGATAGCCCATTGCCGCCGCCAGTGCGACATAGATCGTCCAGGCCCACCACTGCAGCCACAGCGGCGGACGTATGTCGACCGTAAGATAGCGCGCTCCAGCCTGGTCCCAGTGCAGGCCGTCGTACGAAGCCCTGATACCCAGACGATAGCGTCCGTGCGGCAGGTTGGAGTAGATCACCTGGTGCTGGTTGCCCACATCGTGCCAGTCGTTGTCGGCGTTCTCCATCTTGATGGCGTAGCGGATGTCGCCCGCCTGACCAAAGTTGAGAGTGGTGAAGGCGAATCGGAGCACCTGGGCCTGTCTGTGGCTGAGGGTGATATGGTTGCTCTCGGCGATCGACCGGCGCAGGGGCGAACCTTTGGTTCCGATGGAGGGCGTCTGCTGGCCGTTGATGCGAAAATCGATCAGCTCGACCCTCAGCGGTTCGACGTCGGCGGTGTGGATGGCAGGGCGCATGGAGATCATACCCTGCGTGGTGCCGAAGAACAGCTCGCCGTCCGAGGCGCGGAAGGCCGAGGTGTAGTTGAACTGACAGTCGGGTACCCCGTCGCTCGAGGAGAGGTCCTGAAAACGTCCCGAGGCAGGATCGAAGCGGCTCAGACCGCGGCTGGTGGTGATCCACATTGCTCCGTCGGCATCCTCGACCATCGCCTTGATCGAGTTGGAGGGCAGTCCGTCGCGTGTGGTATAGCTGCGCTCTGGGCCACCGTCCGGGGGCAGAAAGCGTATGCCGCCCTCGTTGGTGCCGGCCCAGAGGTTGCCGTGGCTGTCGACGAGCAGGGAGGTAACGAAATTCTGGTAGATGTTCTCACCCGCAATCTCGCTCTGATGTCCGGTGCGAGGGTCGTAACGGACTATGCCGTTGCGGCGCGTGCCGATGTAGAGCGCTTGCCGGGCCGTGTCGTAGGCCATGCAGTAGGCGAAACGGCCGTTGACAAACTGTATCCTGCCGACATCGCCTTCAGGAGCCACGAACAGCCCGCGGATGGTCCCGATCCAGACGTTGCCCTCGGGATCCTCCAGCAGCGAGAAGATGCCCGAGGCCTCCGTGTTGCCGTTGACGCATTTGGGGTAGGTGGTGCGCCCCGTGCGCAGGTCGTGCAGAGTTATGCCGCCCGAGAAGGTACCGATCCACAGGCGGCGTTTGCGGTCGATCAGCAGCGAATGTACGTTGTGATAACTCAGAGGGATGCGACTGTCGGGGCGGGTGGTGTAGCGGGTGAATTGGCCCGTGCGTCGGTCGAGCAGGTCGAGCCCGCCGTCTTCGGTGGCGATCCACAGCGAGTGGGGCGCCTGTTCGATGATCTGGCGCACGGCGTTGCCGCTCAGGTGGCGCTGCGAGTAGCCGTGCGGATAGATGGTGAAGGCGGTGGTGCGATGGTACATCACGTTCACCCCGCCGAAGTAGGTCCCCACCCACATGTTGTCCGAACGGTCGCGGCAGACGCTGTAGACGGCGTTGTCGTTGATGTTGGTTATGTCGTTGATGTCGCAGGTGATATGACGTTGCACCTGTAGCTGTCCATCGATGATATAGATGCCGTTCTCGCCGCCCGCCCAGGTGTTGCCGAAGCTGTCGAAGCCGATGGTCCTGAACAGGTTGGCCCGCAAGCCGGGCGAGGCGACCACGGTCGTTATGGCGCCGCGCCCCGGATCGTAGACGAAGAGCCCCGGCCAGCCCGCCATCCATATGCGTCGGGCGCTGTCGAGCCCCAGAGCTACCATGCCCGTCGAACAGACCAGGTCGCTGCCCGGCCCCGACATGGCCGGGATGATGATCCGGCGTTTCTGCAGGTCGAGACACCGTATGCCCATGTCGGTGGCCATCCACAGCGTTCCGTGGCCGTCGTCGCAGAAGGCGTTGATGCGTCCCGGGGGCATAGATGGCCACGAGAACTCCTCCATCGGGACGAAACTCTCGCTCGGCCGGTCATAGCGGTGAAGCCGACCGCCGAGGGCGATGGTGATGGTTCCGTCGGCAAGCTCCACCACCGCGTGGCAGCCGGTCGAAGAACGGCTGCCGCTGTCGATGTGGTATCGGACAAAACATTCCCGCTCGCGGTCGTAGCGGCAGATGCCGATCTCGGTGCAGACCCACAGCCGACCGGCAGAATCCTCGAATGTCGAGCGTACATAGTTGTGGGTCAGTGAGGTGCTGTCGTCGAAATTGTTCAGAAACTGCCGGACCGTGTAGCTGTTGTAGCAGTTGAGCCCCTCCTGGGTCGAAATCCAGATATAACCCCTGCTGTCCTGCATGATGTGGTTGACACCCTTGTTGGAGAGCGACCGGGTGGGTTCGAGGTTCTCGAAACGGATGTTGTCGGTGCCTCGGCCGCGACTGCTGCCGGCAGCGAGCGATGCAAACAAAGCGAGGCTAAAGAGTAGTTTTCTGGACATCGCGGGTGCGGATAGGTTGGGTCGTGTAAAGTTAAGTAATCTGAAATTATAAATGCGAATTGGCAGTCGAAATTTACCATGTGTCATGCTGAGCGCAGTCGAAGCATCTCAAAATGACAGGTTTGACAGTATCGCTGAGGCCCAAAGTTGCCCTTCGGGCTTCCTCCTTGTCGATCGGCATAGCTCGAATAAATTCGGCTCTGCCTCGCCTCTGCGTCGGTTCGACTTCGCTCGCTCCGCTCAGGGTAACATAATACTTTGATAAATTTCGACTGCTAATTCGCGTTAATAGTCATATATGAATGGCGATTTTCTGTCGCCAGTCTGT
>BNXD01000057.1 GCA_025999315.1 Bacteroidia bacterium
GGGAGGTTGGCCAGTATGAAATATGCCGCCTCCATCCGCTCGTCGCCGCGCGGACAGGCGTCGTAGAGCTTTCTCAGCTCGGGGTTGGCCCGGCCGTGTTCGTTTATGGTCTCGAGAGCCAGGGCGCGACAGTCGCGGCGGCTGTCGCTGCCACACGACACCGCCGCAAGGACAAGGACCGCCCAAAGGGGCAGAAGGTGTATATTTCTCATCGGGGGTGGGGTTGATGTCGCTGCAAAGTACGTTTTTTTATCTCTTACCGCCAACGTTCCGGTCAAAAATCGAATATGACCGGATCGACTTGACCGTGTCCCGACATAAAAAAGCCTGGAGGCTGCTCCGACTTTTCGGAGCAGCCTCCAGGCGTGTAGAGTGCGGAGTATGCTTACTGGCTGACGGTGATCTTGTTGAATGTGTAGGTGTAGATCTCGGGCTCGTCGGTGCCGTAGGCCTTGATCTCCCTGGTGGCGCAGCCGTTGTCGTCATACTCGTAGGAGTAGGTGGCGGCAGTGGTGGAGTGGGTCCACTGGCTGCTCGAGCACATGAAGGCCGAGGGCTTGCCGAACAGGCCGCTCTCGAAGAGCCAGCGATCGACGCCTGCAGCCTCGCTGTAGATGTTGTGGATGGCTCCGGTGTTGGGCTTTGCGCTGTCGAAAGTGTGGTTTTTGGTCTGCCATGCGTCGGACTGATAGCGGGTCCACGAGGCGATGCACTCGTCGGCGATGGTGACGGTGCTCTTCAGGTCGGTGTCCTTGAGGGCTGTCAGCATGTGGCCTTTGGCGTCGTAGGTGAAGCTGCGGGCATCGTCCCACTGGTCGACCATCGAGGCCACGTAGCCGTTCTGTCCGAGAACCATGGTGAACGTTGCGTAGCCCGACACCGAGACGTTGTTGCCGCTGTATGCGAAGTTATACACCCGCTCGCCGCTGTTGCGGTCGATCTGTTCGACCTTGCCGTCGGCGTTGTAGGTGTAGGCCCATGAATCCCACTCATCGGCAAACGAGGCAACCTGATAGGTGTAGACAGGCGGGGGAGGGGTCGGATCGTTCTTCTTTTTCGAGTCGCACGAGGCGAGCGTGGCTGCCGCGAGGAGCAAGGCGGCAGAAAGATAAAAATGCGTTTTCATGACAGTTTTTGATTTTAGTGTTGATAATATGATAATTAATTGCCTCCCGAGAGGATAATAACGCCCAGACCGGCGATGAACAGGGCGAACATCAGCCCGAGCAGCCGGTTGGCAGCCTTGCCGCCTCCCTTGAACTCTTTCCAGATGAAGACCCCCCAGATGGCGGCGATCATCGGCGCACCCTGACCCAGGGCGTAGGAGATGGCAGCCCCCGCCTTGCCGGCGGCGATATAGCTGAACGCCGTGCCGAGACACCACACTGCGCCGCCCAGCACACCGACCATATGGGTTGAGAAATTGCCCTTGAAATAGGCCTTGTAGCCAACAGGTTCGCCGGTGAAGGGTCGGCGCATGACGTAAGTGTTGAAGACAAAGTTGCTGGCCAGCACGCCCAGCGAGAAGACGAACAGCGCCGAGTAGGGGGTGAGCATGCCCGCGGTGGGCGCCTCGAAGTTGTTCAGGTCCATGGCCGACGCCACAAAACGATAGAAGAGCGACATGAGCGCCCCGGCCACGATGGCTAGAATGATCCCTTTGCGGTTCTGGGCGCTTTTCTCGGCGTTTTTGCTCGCCTTGCCCGCCGCCAGACCGTTGCAGAGGATGGCCACCACGACGAGCGCAACACCCAGGAACAGCAGCACGGGATCGCCCTTGGGGGCGCCGAGATAGTTGATGATCACCCCGAGCACCAGAGCCAGCCCCACGCCCAGCGGAAAAGCCACCGCAAGGCCCGCCAGCGACACCGACGCGGCAAGCAGAATGTTCGACGCATTGAAGATCACCCCGCCCAGAAGCGCATTCCAGATGTTGCGGCCGGATGCCTGCGAGAGGTCTTCGAGAAAAGGACGCCCTTCGCTGCCGAAGCTGCCCATGGTCAGACCGAGGATGACGCTCAGCAGCACCATGCCGATCACGTAATCCCAATAGAAAAGTTCATACCGCCAACTCTTTGCGGCCAGCTTCTGGGTGTTGCCCCATGAGCCCCAGCAGAGCATGGTGATAAAGCAGAAGATAACTGCCAGCGTGTAGGAGGGTACAATAAACATAATGTTCAGGTAGTTTTGGTTAGTGTATGATGGTTGTCAGTTCGTCTTGATCCGGTCCGAGATGGCCTGCCGCATGGCGTTCAGCCCCACCAGGGCAGATATAGCCGAGGCGACGCCGTTGTAGACCCGGTACTCGAAGCGCACACCGTCCACGTGGCAATATTTGTAGAGCGCGTTGGCCCCCCTGTAGTTCAAACCCATGTCGGCGAGCGAGATATGGTAGAATACTGCGCCATTGGGCCGGGCGATGGTCTCGTCTATGGCCCCGTCGAGCAAAAAGAGCGAAGCGAAAGGCGGCGTGGCGGCGAGCGAAGCCTCGTAGAGCGTTTTGCCGCCCGCCTCAAAGCCGAGAGCCACGCGGCGGTCGTTGCCCGGCAGGAGCCTGTAGTCCGCCTCGGCAGCGGCGGCAAAAGTCGCAAAATCGGCGATCGCCGTCCCGTCCGCCGCGATCATTATGAACGGTTTGGCTTGCTGGACCGAAGAGAGCATCTTCATCGCATTGTCGGCCGGAAGGCGGTCGCCGCCATAGAGAAAATAGAGCGCTGAGTAGCTGCGCGAGGGGTCGGTGGCATAACCCGAGGGCAAATAGACATCGGCGGCGACGCCTGCAAAGGTGCGGCTCTCCCTGATGGCCGAATAGCTGTCGGGCAGGGCGACGGTCTCCTCCGTTTTGTATGGCAGACCCTTGAACCGACACTCGATGTAGGGCAGCACCTCGCTTGTCGCGCTACGCCAGTAGTCAGAGGTGTGGGCTCCGTTGCGCACGCGATACTCGTGGGCCATGCCCAGATCGCGCATCATCACGTGCAGGTCGTCGTTGGCCACGAGCAGTTGCTCCTCGTCGTCGCCACAGTCGAAAAAGTAGCTTACACCGGCAAAATCCTGCACGCTGCCGCTGTTGAACATGTAGAACGGGCAGTTGGCCTTGTAGTAATCGGTCAGGCGGGCCGCGCCGCTCTGCCCCCGTCCGCCGAAGATCGCCCCCCACTGAGTGTCCCAGCCCGAGGCGGGCTCGGTCATGTACTGCGCGTCGGTGCGCACCGACATGCTCAGAGGCACAGACACCGAGAAGAGCTCGGGATGTTTCGAGGGCAGTATCATGGCCCCGAAACCGCCCATCGAGTAACCCACCGCCGCGCGGTGGTCGCGGTCGGCAATGGTGCGGTAGGTGCGGTCGATGTGGGGGACCAGCTCCTCGACGAACATGTCCATGTAGTTGAGCGTGCCGTCGTGGCGATTGACATAGTAGCTCTTGAAAGCCTGCGGCATGACGTAGATCATCGGCTCGAGCCCCGCGGCCTCCTGCGCCTCGATGACGGAGGCCACGCGCAGATACTGGTCGTTCCACGCATGATGATCGTCGCCCAATCCGTGCAGCAGATAGACCACCGGGTAGCGTCTTTCGCTCTCTTTGTTGTAGCCCTCGGGCAGGAAGAGCGAAAATTTTATGGGATAGCCGAGCCTGGCGCTGGACATCTGAAGGTCGGTGGTATAGCGGTTGAACTTCGCGTCGGGGTTGTCGGGCAGGGTGCGTTTTTTGTCGCACGACGAGCAAAGGGCGGCCACGGCAGTGGCGGCTGCCAGGATGAGGCTGGTCATATGGGGAGGTTTAACCATTTAAGCAATATGATAATGTTGTTGTGCTTTTTGACCGGTCAGAATATGGCTTTATTTGACCCTTTGTTTGATTTCGAGAAGAGTGGCGCGAGCGGCGCGGAGGCGTAGACCACCAGCTCTTTGGCTTCGATGAGGTAGTCGGGGCTCGGATTGAGCACCGTTATCTCGAGGCGGTGGCTTCCGTCCGCGGGCAGGTTATAGTGGTGGAATATGTCGTACTTTCGTTTGATGTAGTCGTAGGGCATGGCAAACCGGCAGGTCGTCGTCCCGTCGATGCACACCTCGAGTTGCGCCACGTAGGTCGGGTCGGCGCCTTCGCGCGTTTGGGTCACCTGACCCATCACCACAACGCCGTTGCCGTTGAACTCCAGCTCCAGACTGTCGCGGAACCGCCTCTTCAGCACGCGCTTCTCGACGGGATAGATACCCTCGAAGGCTTGCTCCACGGCCACGGGCGCGGGGCGTTGCAGGGGGATGAAATAGCGGTCGCCTTCGATCCTGCCGCCCTGCGAGGCGAGCGTCTGTTCGATCAGGCGCAGGTTGAGCGGGTACATTGTTTCGAGCGAGGTGGAGGTGTAGGGGAAGTCGATCTGCTCGACCTTTTCCAGCCCCGGTTTCCAGTAGGAGGGTATGCCTCCATATCCCTTGACGACGCCCAGGATGCCTGCAGCCGAGGCGGGGTTGCAGTCCGAATCCTGCCCGCAGCGCGTTGCGATGTCCATGGTGCGGAAGAAGTCGCCCTGGCCGTAGAGCAGCCCGATGACCACGTAGGCCGAGTTGATCACCGCGTCGATGTTGAAACCGTTGAATACCCCCTCGGGGCACCCCTTCTCGTCGCCATAGAGCAGGTCGATCTCCTGCCAGCAGCGTTTCCAGTCGTTGGGGTATCGGCCGTGCAGGCGAATCACGTCGGCGATGCAGTTGCGGAATCGTGTGCCGCGCGGGATGGCCCTCAACGCCTCGGAGACGATGGTCGGAATGCGGTCCGTAGCGAAAGCCAGCGAGTACATGGTCCCGACAAAGAGCCCGCCGTAGAAGCCGTCGCCGCAGTTCATGATGTGACCTATGCGATCGGCGAGCTGCGCCGCCCTGACGGGCATGGCGGGGCAGATCATGCCGATGATGTCGGCCTCGATCTGAAAATCGATGTCGTCGGCGTGCGGATTGTTGAGCCAGTGGCCCGACTCGGGAGGCATTATGCCGCTGAGGATGTTGTAGCGTGCAGCCTGATTGGCATGCCAGAGCCTGCAGTCGGCATTGGCGAAGGCCAGAGCGTAGGCCTCGGCCGGGGCGTCGATCCCCTCGCGCGCCATCACCTCGGCAAAGATGATGTCCATGTAGACGTCGTCGTAGAGCCCAGGGTCGTCGCGGAAGGTCTCCAGTGCATAGTCGTCGTACCACACTATCGGCGACTGGTCGTGGATCATTCCACCCTTGTACTTGAACTCGGTGGGACCGCCGTAGGTGCAGCCTATGGTCTGTCCGGCCCATCCTCCGCGGATCTTGTCCAGCAGGGTGGCGCGGTCGAGGACCACCGTGGAGCCATAGTCGAGGTCGCGCTGTGCACAGCCGCCGAGCAGCAGGGCGGCAAGGATGTACGCAAGTTTTTTCATTTGAGATTGCTGTAGAACCGGTCTGTCGGCGGGTTTTCGGAGTAATAGACTATATCGTTGACGCGCAGCAGGTAGTCCCTGTGCGGATTGAGCCACTTGAGCGTTACGCCGTGCGGGCCCTCTGGCATGAGGTACTTCCACGCCGGTTCGAGGCGGCGTTCGGTGTTTTTCATCGGCATGCGTGCTATGTGGTCGTGTTTGCCGTCGATCCACACCTCAAATTCGGCCACATATGGATCTTCGGGCTCGGCCAGGCCGAAGACCTCCGAGCCGATGTGGCGCATCGACACCCGCGCGGCATAGTCGGGCGTTATGCTCACGGTCTTGACCAGATTGCCCCAGATGACAAAGCCGTTGCCCGTGAAGTCGAACGTGCAGCTGTCGGCGACCCAGCAGTCTTTCCTTTCGCGGCAAACGGGGTGGGTGCGCTCGAAATTGCGCTCCAGAGGCAAAACATCGGCCCGGCGCACGGGGATGGTTATCCGCTCGGCCTTAACGGAGCCCCCGGCCCCGGCGATGAGTTGCGTGGCGTGTTCGTAGCTCAGCTCGTACGCTTTTTCGAGCGAGACGTCGGTGCCCTCGAAGTCGAGCCCCTCGATCTCCTTCAGGGGGTCGAGCCAGAAAGAGGGAATGCCCGAGTAGCCGAGCATGACCCCCAGCACGCCCCCGACGGTCGAGGGGTTGCAGTCAGAATCCTGCCCGCAACGCGCGGCAATGTCGAGCGAACGGGTGAAATCGCCTTCGCCGTAGAGCAACGCCAATGCGACATAGGCCGAATTTATTTTTGCGTCGATATTGAAGCTAAGAAACACCCCCTTGGGGCAGCCCACGTCGCAGTTCCAGCGTTTGTGCAACTCGAACCAGCACTGCTGCCAATCTTTGGGATAACGTTTGTGCAGCCTGCGTACATCGTCGATGCAGCGGTAGAAGTCGCTCTGAGGGGGGATCGCCTCGAGGGCGACGTCGAGCACGCGGGCCGGGGTGTCGCAGAAGAATGCTGCGCTGTAGAGCCCCGCCACGAACGCCCCGCCGTAGAAACCGTCGCCGCTGTTCATTATGTGTCCCACGCGCGAGGCTATCTCCATCGCCTCGGGCAGCATGGCCGGAGCCATGAGCCCGATGAAGTCAGCTTCGATCTGAAAGTCGATGTCGTCGGCGTGCGGATTGTTGAGCCAGTGTCCCGAAGCGGGAGGCATCATGCCGCTGCGAATGTTGTAGCGGGCGGCCTGGTTGGCGTGCGCCAGATGATACTCGGGCCCGGCAAAGCGGCGCGCGAGGGTTTCGGCGCTGCAGTCGAGCCCCTCCTGCTCAAAGCTCTCCACAAAGGTCAGATCGTTGTAGATGTCGTCGAACAGGCCGGGTTTCTTGTCCCACCAGTATTTGACGCAGTGCGCCGACCACGGTATGGGCTGGTAGTCCTGTACGGTGGTGCCGGTGAACTTGAACTCGGTGGGCGCGCCGAAGACCACCCCGATGGTCTGCCCGGCCCATCCTCCGCGGATCTTGTCCTGCAGTTGCCGGGGGGTGTACTCCACCTGCCGCGGCAAGCCGTGGGTGCAGCCTGCCAGCAGCAGCAACGGCAATATTTTACCTGATCGCTTCATAAACGCTCAGTTCGGTTATGGAGGTGAATGCCGATGTGCCTTTGGTGGCTTTGTTCCAGTGCTCCTGTATTTTGGTGTCGCCGACGATGCGTATGGCCGTGGTAGTTACCGGGGCGAACTCCAGGACGAACTCCACGAAATGGGGCTGAATGAAGATATTGTCGCTCTGAGGCAGGGCAGGGGTCGAGGTGAACCCGCCCACATCTTTCCAGCGTCCCTGCTCGTCGCGATACTGTATCCACAGCGAGCTGAGCCAGCCTCCGAACTCCTCCATGCAACCGGTGTGAAAGGCGATCATATCGATACGCTTGGGCTCGCTCCAGCTGTAGCCGAAATAGTCTACCTTGGGGATGTCAGCCGCTGCCGCGAGCGAGTAGAAGACCGACCCCGGGCCATTGAGCGCCCCGTCGCGGATGACCTCCACATGGTCGGCGTACATCGGATGGCCGAAGGTGATCCAGAGTTTGTAGAGCACATCCTTGTTGACGGTGCGGACGTTGGCCAGGACGGAGTCGGCCGACGGCGCGAGGTTGGGCGTGCGCACAAGCAGTTGGAAATCCCGTTCGATCCGTCTCTGACCGTCGGAGAGGGCGAGCGTAACGTCATATTTTCCGGCGCGGGCCGGAGCGCCCGTGAGGCGGCCGTTGCCGGTCAGGGTCAGGCCCTCGGGCAGCGAACCCGAAGCGACGCTCCAGCGGTGCATCTCGTTGGCCGAACAGCTGAAGCTGTAGTCGGTCGCCACGCCTCTCTCCAGCCGGGGCATGGGGCCGATGCAAAATTCGAGCGGAGCATCGAAACGTGCATCTGTGTTTATGGTCAGTGTATTGCCCGACAGTTTGCCTCCCTTTGCCTTGACCACGGCCACGGCCTGGGCAACGGTGCGCCGTATCATATCCTCGATCGAAGCGTCGGGCAGGTCATGCCGGGTGATGTTGATATAACGGTCGTTGAAAGGCTTGGTCCACCCCTCGACGGGCATCGTGAGGGCTTTGGGCAGCGCCGAGGCTCCGCAGATGACCCCCAGCAGGCCTCCGATGGTGGCCGTCTGGTTGTCGGCGTCGAAACCCATGGCGCAGCCGAGGTCCATGGTGAGCTGCAGATCGCCCTTGCCGTAGAGCAGCGAGAGGATGCCGCAGGCGCCGTTCAGGTTGGCATTCCATATTGTTTTGGTCATCTCGGGCTCATCGACATAATATTTGCGGGCCATCTGCTGGCGGGCTTTTGTCCAGTCGTCGGGATATTTGTCATACAGAGCCAGCATGTCGCGCACCGTGGCGGCATAGCGGTCGTTCGCGGGGAGATAGGCCAGCGCGCTCTCGACGAGCTTGCGGGGATCCCGCTCGAAAAAGGCCAGCGAATACATCGCCCCGTAGTGGACGGTCGGCGAGATGGCCCAGTCGTCGCTGGTGATGCGCGCCGCCCATGCCGATTTGCCTGCCGAATAGAGCGCCATTCCGGGCGCGGTGTAGCCCAAAATCTCGTTGATGAGCTGCGGATCGATCTGATACCAGTGGGGGTTGATCTCCCTGCGACCGGTGAACGGAGGGGTAAAGCCATGGTGCATAAGCCCGAGGGCCGCCCGGTTGGCCAGCCACACCCTGTCGCGGATGTGGTGCATCCATCCCTCGCGCAACTGTCCGTAGGTGGGCTCGATGCCATATTTCTCCATCAGGATCAGATACATGTACTCGATGTCGGTGTCGTCGTCGGAGAAAGCTCCGCCATATTGAGCCAGCTTGTCGAGGTTTTTGGTGTAGCCGTATGGCCAGTCGGCCTGATTGCCGGGCTGGTCGATGAATTTGTTCTCGAAAGGCAGACCGTAGATGTTGCCCACCATTTGGCCTGTCCAGGCCCCGGCGATCTTGTCCTCGAGCTCGGAGAGCGAGATCTTGCGTGTGGCCGACCGGCCAACGACCGCCACAAGGGTCATTGCACAGACGAGCCAGGAGATTCGGAATATGGGTTTCATTTCAAAGGGTGTTGGCGCTGGTTTCAGATTAATTAACGGTTGTGTATTTAAGTGTTGGTTTAAAAGCATCAATAGACCGTTTGTTTTTGCGTTTTTTAGGTGTGAGTTCAGCCGCTGCGCTGGGCGTTTGTTACTTTTTTATAAAAAGTAACCAAACGACGCCAAGCCGAGCGCCATCCGAGCTCGCTCGGTAATGGCCGAGGCGCGAATCGACGCTCGAAGCGAGAGCAGAGACCGCTCGCGGGCTATGCCTCGCAAGGAGGAGAAGGGCGGGCGTCCCTTTGCCCGCCAACTTCGGAGTAAGGCGAGCGTCTTTTTGCGAGCCAACAACACCCGGCTGTTCGCCTCGGCTGCTCGCCTGGAGAAAATTGAGCTACGACGCCAAACCTCCTCCTTTTAGTCCCCACTGGGGGCCTAACGTCGTCAAACAAGTGGCGTCGACGAACGCTCAATTTCCTCCGCTCGCTTAACGCCTCAGCTCAATGCCGGGATTACTTCGCCGCTACGCGGCGATGAAGATCGAAAGAGTGTTCAAAAAGCGCGAAGCCCGGCCGCCCTTGCGAGGAGGCGTAAAGCGAGGCGCGGCAGTCGCGAGCGTCAAGCGACGAGGGTTAAGGAACCCGAGGAGTAGTGAGCGACAGCGCCGAGGTTGCTTAGACTTCTCCGCCGAAGTTATTTGTGAGCTATTTTGGCCTCTGACAACTTGCCGACGCGGAGCA
>BNXD01000058.1 GCA_025999315.1 Bacteroidia bacterium
TCTATTCATTGCCCAGCACGATCGTTATGACGCTGCCGCGTGGGGCCGGTTCGCCCGGAGGGATCGATTGGGCCAGCACCTGTCCCCGGCCGCTGAAGGCGACGCGCAGGCCGCTCTTCTCGAGCAGATAGACGGCCTCCTTGAGCCCCATGCCCGTTACCCGTGGCGTTACCCCCGGCGTGAGATCGACCCCTGTCAGCCCCACCGACGACGAATCGGCGTGCACAACGGCCCACCGCCCCACATTGCCGCTCGAGGAGAGAGGCACGGCGAGTTTGTCGGCCACCCGGCGTATCTCTCTGACGTTGCCGCCTTTGAGAGACGGGCGCGAGGAGGCATGGCGGGGATTCTGCTCCACCCCCGGCTGCCACGACACCTCGCGGGCATAGACCCGGTCAGCTACGGCCCGAAAGACGGGCCCGGCGAGACTCGCCCCGTAGTAGGTGCCGCCCGAACCGGGGCGCCAGTAGGTCTTCATGCACACTATCATGGTGTAACGCGGGTTGTCGGCCGGGAAGTAACCCACGATCGTGGCCAGATAGTGCCGCCCTCCGGCAGCGTCGCGGTAGCCATGGCTGTCCTGTGCGATCTGGGCCGTGCCGGTCTTGGCCGCGACCCTGTAAAGAGGGTTGCGCAGTATCCTGGCCGTCCCCTCGTCGACCACCCCTTCGAGGCACTGGCGCACATTCTCGAGCGTGCGGCGCGAGCAGATCGACGGGTTGAGCGTCTCGGTGGGGAACGTGCGCACCGTCTGGCCATACTGACGCAGCTCGCGCACCAGCAGCGGACGCATCATGCGCCCCCCATTGGCCACGGCGTTGTAGAAGGCCAGCGTGTGCAGCGGAGTGATGCGAATGGCATACCCATATGACATCATGGTGAGGGTCATGCCGCTCCACGATCGGTCGCCGGGCCGCCACATCACCGGATCGGGCTCGCCAGGGATCTGCAGCTCCAGCGGTTTGTCGAACCCCATCTTCGACAGATGCGAAGTGAACCGACCGGGGTCGTGGGCGTAGACCTCGTTGACGGCCTTGGCAAAACCGACGTTGGACGACTCCTCGAATATCCGTTTGAGGGTGAGCGCCCCTCCCCCCCTGTGCGAATCTACCACCACCGTCCGGCCTATCACCGCGCGGCCGTTCTCGATGTCGATGCGATGGTCGAGCTCCATGTCGCCCTCGTCGAGCAACGTGATCAGCGACACGAGTTTGAAGGTCGAGCCGGGCTCGAGGTTCATCGCCACGGCATAGTTGTAGTCCTCGACTATCGACCCGTCGCTGCGGCGGGTGAGGTTGGCCATGGCCCTTATCTCGCCCGTCGAGCTCTCCATGAGCACCGCCGTGCCCCAGTTGGCGCCCCCGGTGGCCAGCTGACGTCTGAGGACCGTCTCGGCCACATCCTGAAGGTCGATGTCGAGCGTGGTCACCACATCGATGCCGTTGACGGGCTCGACGCCCGTGTCGCCCCCCACGGGGACCTTCACGTTGCCCGATATGCGCTGCATCAGAGCGCTGCCGTCCTCGCCTGCGAGGTAACTGTCGAACGCCCCCTCTATTCCCAGCTGCGTACCGGCCTGGTTGGTGAAACCGATGGTGCGCTGGGCCAGCGAACCGTTGGTCAGCAGCCGCTCGGGCACCTCTTCGGGCACGAACCCGCCCTTGTTGCGCCCCAGACGGAGGATCGGAAAGGCGCCTATCTGTTTGAGCTCGAGAAAATTGACCCGCCGGGGCGAGAGGCGCGCATAGCGATTGTGCCCCTTGTCGGCCCGGGCTGCGAGGAGCATGGCGCGGTAACGCTCGGCGCTGCGGTCGCCGAAAAAGCGGCTCAGCTGCAACGCCAGCGAATCGACACCCTTGCGAAAGGTGTCGTCGTCGAGCCCTTCGGCGGCAAAATCCATGCGTATGTGGTACGTAGGCACCGAGGTGGCCAGCAGACGGCCGTCGCGGGCCAGAATATCACCTCGCTGCGCCGGTATGGTGATCTGCTCGAAGGTGATACGCGCCGCTTCGCGTTTGAGCTTGCCCGCCTCGGGGCCGAACTGCAGCCACAGTATCTTGCCCACGATGAGCATCCCTATGAGAACGAATATCCCGTAGAGCACCCTTACGCGGGTCAGTATCACTTTTTTGATGTCGGCCATCGATTACTTTTCGACTACTTTGGGAGGTATCAGGCTCTCGCCCACCTGGGAGCCTCGCGCCCGCAGCTCGCGCACTACGGCGCTCTGTCGCGTGGCATCCATACGCATGGCGCTCAGGGCCATCGACTGCGCCCTTAGCTCGCGCACCTGGACGGTCAGCTTCTCGCGGCGACGGTAAAGCTGCTGCATGTCGAAGACGTTGTAGATATAGAACATCATCAGCAATGCGATAGCGATCAGATATTTATATGTCTTGCGTACCTCCTCGCGGTTGAGTATGCTGCCCGAGAGCACCCCCCAGAGATATTGCTTGAATTTCGACGGCGGCTCGCGACGCGCAAAATCATCCTCTTCATTCTCATCGGGCTCGTCCGCCTCCCCGGCGGCGGAGGTTGCAGCGGTTGCAGATTCGGCAGCTCCCGGTTCGGAGATTCCGGGCCGGGACTTGCCGACAGCCTTGGTCGCGGGAGGCTGCAAGGGCTCGTCCCACGGCGCAAGCACCTCGGGCAGAGACTCGGGCTCGGGCTCGAAATCGATCACCCTGATCGTTTCCGGCTGCTCGAGCTGCCGCGCAGCCTCCCTCAAAGCTTCCCGATTGCGATCTATGACCGTATCTTTAGACACTTGTTGCGAAATTTTGATGTTGGGTTGAAATCGTTAAATATAAAGTTATGCACTGACATCTCGACAAGTGCAATGATAACCCGTTGTGTATCGTTCGGTCTTGTCTATCAAGGCCGGCCCTGCCGCAGCCACACTTTGCGCTTTTTGGGCGGTGGGCTGCACTCCTCGCCTGCGGCTTCGTCTTCCAGCCCACCGCCGTCTGCGGGCCGCACAAAACGCGATCAAATAGCCTGCCACAATGTGCAACGCATATTTTCGCACGCCTCTCAACGTTTTGTGGCCGAGCGCAGGCGGGCGCTGCGCGAGCGGGGGTTGCTCTGCTGTTCGTCGCCGCCGGGGGCGATCCCCTTCGACACTTCGGTGAAGGGGGTTTGCGGCACACCGTAGAAATCCTTCTCCACCGTGCCGGCGAAGTTGCCGCTGCGCATGAAGTTTTTGACCATGCGGTCCTCGAGCGAGTGGTACGATATGACCGCCAGCCGTCCGCCCGGACGCAGCGTTCGCAGGCTCTGCTGCAGGGCCATGCCGAGGGCCGGCATCTCGCCGTTGACCTCGATGCGCACCGCCTGGAACAGCTTGGAGAGGAACTTCGAGGGGTCTTTGCGCGGAGTGCAGGGGGCGACGGCCTCCAGGAGTTGCCCCGTGGTGGTCAGCGGCCCGTCGGCGCGGGCGCGTTCGATGCAGGAGGCCACTTTCCATGGGGTCTCTATCTCGCCCCAGTCGCGCAGTATGCGCGTCAGCTCGTCCCGCGTATAGCTGCCCAGCACCTTTTCGGCGGTCAGGGTCCCCCGCCGGTTCATGCGCATGTCGAGCGGCCCGTCGGCGCGGAACGAGAAACCGCGCTCGGGGGTGTCGAAGTGGTGCGACGACACTCCCAGGTCGGCCAGCACACCGTCCACCTCTCTGATACCCAGCAGGCGCAGCTGTCCGCGCATAAACCTGAAATTGCCGTGAACCAGCGTCAGACGCTCATCGTCGGGCCGGTTGGCGGCGGCCTCGGCGTCCTGGTCGAAAGCCACAAGACGTCCCCTGCGCCCCAGGCGCGAGAGTATCTCGCGCGAATGGCCCCCGCCCCCGAAGGTGAGGTCGACGTAGGTGCCTGCAGGCTCGATTCCGAGCATGTCGACCGACTCTTTGAGCAGAACCGGCCGGTGGTAGTCCGACATGGATTGACTGTGATTTTCGGGTTGCTTAACAACCTCGCAAAGATAGCTCTTTCATGCCGGATTATCAAGGGCGGCAAAAGGTCGGACAAAACAAAGTTTTTTGTCTATTTTTGTCTGAAAAAAACACCCTGTCCATGGAGATCGATCTGAAAAACGTCGTCGCCTCGAAAAGCCCCCTGCTGGCAAGGCTGATCCCCGGCATGGTCTGGCGCTACCTCCACAAAACGCTGCACCTGACCGAGATAAACTTCGTCCTGACCAACTTCTCGCACCTGCCGCCCGCCGAGTTTATCCGCGCCGCGCTCGACTACATGGGGGTAGACTGTCGCATCGAGGGGCTCGAGGAGCTCGATCGGGCGGGGCGTTATGTCTTCGCGTCGAACCATCCTTTCGGGGGGCTTGACGGCATCATCCTGGCCGAGGCCGTCCAGGCCCGCATGGGCGATGTGAGGATCATCGTCAACGACCTGCTGATGAATCTGCCTCCGCTGACGCCCATATTCATCCCCGTCAACAAGCATGGCCGTCAGAACGCCCGCACCGCCAGGTTGCTCAAGAAAACGCTCGAAGGGGAGACCCCCGTCGTTACGTTCCCCGCCGGCCTCTGCTCGCGCCGTCGTCGTGGGGTGGTGCACGATCTGCCGTGGAAGGACAATTTCGTCAAACAGGCCATGCGCTACCGGCGCGACATCGTGCCCGTCTTCGTAGAGGGGAGGCTGAGCGACTTTTTCTATCGCCTCTCCAACCTGCGCACCTCTCTGGGCATCAAGGCCAACATCGAGATGCTCTATCTGGTGGACGAGATGTTCCGCCAGAAGGGCAAGACCTTCCGCATCCGCGTGGGAGAGCCCATACCGTGGCAGCAGGTCGACGGATGGGGACTGCCTCCCGCCCGGGCCGCCGCAAAGATATGTCAGACGGTCTACGGTATGCAGCCCGGTTGGGGAATATAAAAAATCTTTGCGGCTATAGAAATTCGGCGGAAAAAGAGTAGTTTTGTGGGCCATAAGTAATCTGGAAAACTCAGAAAGACCGAAAAATTTAAATGTATCGATAATAATTGTAGATCACCTACTATCAACCCTGCGCGTAATGAAACCCGTTATCCCACCCGTCGACCGCGAGCTGCTGGAGAAGGAGCTCGACACCAAACGCCTTGTGCGCGACACCTCCAAGGGAGGCAATGTCATCTACGTCGTTACGGCCGGAGAGTGTCCTGCGGTGATGCGCGAGATCGGACGGTTGAGGGAGGTGGCCTTTCGCGACGCGGGCGGAGGCACCGGAGCCGAGATGGACATCGACCATTACGATACGGTCGAAGGGGGCTACCGACAGTTGATAGTGTGGGACCCCGCCGCTCGCCAGATCGTGGGAGGCTATCGCTACATTCTCTCGCACGACGGCCATCCGCAGCACTTCTCGACCGAGCACTATTTCCGTTTCAGCGACCGGTTTCGCCAAAAGTACCTCCCCTACACCATCGAGCTGGGGCGTTCGTTCGTCCAGCCCATGTATCAGGGTTCGGGGGCCAATCCCAAAGGGCTCTACGCTCTGGACAATCTGTGGGACGGTCTGGGCGCGCTGATCGTCCACAATCCCGGGATGCGCTATTTCTTCGGCAAGGTGACCATGTATGGCGACTACAACCGCCGGGCACGCAACATGCTGATATACTTCCTGCGCAAATATTTTCCCGACACGGAACATCTGGTCGACCCCATCGACCCCATCGAGCTCGACATAGACCCGGCCGGTTTCGACGCCATATTCACCGGCAGCACGTTTGGGGACGACTACCGCATCCTCTCGCGCGAAATACGCGCACTGAACGAAAACATACCTCCGCTGATCAACTCGTACATGAACCTCTCTCCCTCGATGCGCGTATTCGGCACGGTGAGAAACTCCGATTTCGGCAACGTCGAAGAGACGGGCATACTGATAACCATCAGCGACATATATCTTAAAAAAAGCGAACGCCACACCCGCAACCTTAAAGCATGATAGCGATAGTAGATTACGATACGGGCAACCTGCGTTCGGTGGAGAACTGTCTGCGACGACTGGGGGCCGATTATGTTGTCAGCTCCGATGCGGAGGTCATTGCCGGGGCCGGGAGGGTGATCCTGCCGGGGGTGGGAGAGGCCGCCACGGCTATGCGCAACCTTCACGCCAGGGGGCTGCCCGGGGTGATCGGCTCGCTCCGCCAGCCCGTGCTGGGCATCTGCATCGGGCTGCAGCTGATGTGCCGCCACAGCGAGGAGGGCGACACGGAGTGCATGGGGATATTCGACACGCGGGTGCGGCGTTTCGAGGGGGCGGGCCCCGACCTGAAGATACCCCACATGGGGTGGAACACCATCGAACACCTGTCGACCCCGTTGCTGAAGGGGATCCGGGAGGGCGAGTTTGTCTATTTTGTCCACTCCTATGCCCCGGACCCGTGCGAACAGACGGTGGCCACGACCGTCTACGGACGGCCGTTCAGCGCGGCCATCGCCCGGGAGAACTTCTACGGCACGCAGTTCCACCCCGAGAAGAGCGGCGGGGTGGGCGAGCGGATCATGCGTAACTTTCTGACACTATGATAGAGATCATTCCGGCCATAGACATCATCGACTCGGGGTGCGTGCGCCTCGAGCAGGGTGATTACGATCGCCGGACCTCATATGGGGGCGATGTGGTGGAGATGGCCCGCAGCTACCTGGCGGCGGGGGTGCGCAGGCTTCACATGGTCGATCTGGACGGGGCCAAACACTCTTTTCCGCAGAACCTCGCCACCCTCGAGAGGGTCGCTTCGGCCACAGGTCTCGACATCGAGTATGGCGGAGGCATCAAGTCTGTGGAAGCGTTGCGCAGCGTCTTCGATGCCGGGGCGTCGCGGGCTGTCTGCGGCAGTGTGGCGATCACCGCCCCCGAAATGTTCCGCGCCTGGCTGGGCGAGTTCGGGGCGTCGCGGATGATCCTCGGGGCCGACATCAGGAATGGTCTGGTGGCCACCCACGGCTGGCTGCGCAGCTCGCAGACGACCCTCGAGCAGATCATCGACATGTTCGCCGGAGATGGCCTCAGGCAGGTGATCTGCACCGACATATCGAAGGACGGCATGTTGCAGGGGCCATCCTTCGAGCTTTACGACACGCTGCAACGCCGCTATCCGCAGATCGACATAACGGTCAGCGGCGGGATCGGCTCGATGGGCGACATCGTGCGCCTGGAGGGGCTCGACCTTCGCAGTGTCATCGTGGGCAAGGCGCTCTACGAGGGACGCATAACCCTCGCCGAGATAAAAAACTACCTTGCCGGAGGCGAAAAGCGCCGACCGAACCGGTGAAGGTAATATCAGATTCTGACTGCTCAGAAATCGCGAAGCCGTGCCGCCGTTGCGAGGAGGCGTAAAGCGAGGCGCGTGGGTCGCGAGCGTTAAGCGACGAGGGTTAAGGAACCCGAGGAGTAGCGAGCGACAGCGCCGAGTAGCCCCGCAGCTCAGGCGGCGATTTTTGGCTCTTTTTCTAAAAAAGAGCCGCCCCGCGCGTAGCGGGCTCGATAGACTTTTGATAATGATTAAACTTAAGGTTTTTGCGCTGACAAACATCTAAATTACAACCCAAAAAATGCTTGCCAAACGCATCATTCCCTGCCTCGACATCAAGGACGGCAGCACGGTCAAGGGGATCAACTTTCTGCAACTCAAGCGGGTAGGCGACCCTGTCGAGATGGGGCGCGAGTATGCCCGTCAGGGCGCCGACGAGTTGGTCTTTCTCGACATCAGCGCCTCGAAAGAGGAGCGCAGGACCTTCGCCGACCTGGTCGAACGCATTGCCGGGCAGATCGACATACCCTTCACCGTCGGTGGAGGTATCTCGTCGCTGGAGGATGCCGGCAGGCTGCTGCTGGCCGGGGCCGATAAAATATCGATCAACAGCGCGGCGGTGATGAACCCCGATCTGATCGACCGGATCGCATCCAGGTATGGCAGTCAGTTTGTCGTGGTGGCCATAGACGCCAGGGTGGTGGACGGAGAGTGGAGAGTAACCACCCACGGCGGCGATCGGCCGACCGACAAAGAGCTTTTTTCGTGGGCGGTGGAGGCCGAGCGACGCGGGGCGGGCGAGATACTCTTCACCTCGATGGACCACGACGGCACCAAGTGCGGCTATCCGTGCGACGCCTACGCCCGCCTGAACCGGCTGCTGACCATCCCCGTCATCGCCTCGGGCGGAGCGGGCAGCGTGGCCGACATCGCCGAGGTGCTCAGCCCGGGCCGGGCCGACGCCGCCCTCGCCGCATCGATATTCCACTATGGCCAGATAGAGATACCGCACTTGAAGGCCGAGCTTGCAAAGATCAATATTCCAGTAAGATTATGATAAAGTTTTCAGAACTCGACAGCGCCAAGAATGCCGACGGTCTGGTCCCGGTCGTCATCCAGGACGATGCGACCCTCGCGGTGCTGATGCTCGGCTACATGAACGAAGAGGCCCTCGAACAGACTCAGCGCGAAGGGCGCGTTACGTTCTACTCGCGCACCCGCGAACGGCTGTGGACCAAGGGCGAGACCAGCGGCAACTTTCTGCATCTGGTCTCCATCGAGAAGGATTGCGACAACGATACGCTGCTGGTAAGGGTCAACCCCGTGGGCCCGACCTGCCACACCGGTTCGCGCACCTGTTTCTCGCACGAGCCGACCGAAGGGTTCATCCGCACCCTGCAGCAGGTCATAGGGCAGCGTCATCGCGACATGCCCGAAGGCTCCTACACCACCAAACTGTTCGACCGGGGGGTGAACAAGATCGCCCAGAAGGTCGGCGAAGAGGCGGTCGAGACGGTCATCGAAGCCGTTGCGGGCAACCGTGAGGCGATGCTCTACGAAGCCTCCGATCTGGTCTACCACCTGCTGGTGTTGCTCGAGGCCACCGGATGCTCGATAGCCGATCTGGAGAAGGAGCTCTACTCGCGCCACAAATAGTCCGTGCGCCCATGTTGACCGACAAGGCGCAGATAGGGGCGAACGGCGAACGACTGGCGGTGGAGTATCTGGCCGGAAGAGGGTTTCGTATAGCGCATACCAATTGGCGCAAAGGACGTTACGAGCTCGACATCGTGGCCGAGCGGGATGGCGTGGTCCACTTCGTTGAGGTGAAGTGCCGCAAGGACCACGGGCTGACCACCCCCGAAGAGGCGATCACCCCGGCCAAATTCGCTGCGCTGACCCGTGCCGCCGAGGCCTACATGGAGGAGCATCATGTCGATGGCGAGGTGCAGTTCGACCTTGTGGCCGTCGAACACCTCGGTCGCCGGTGGACGGTGCGCTATATCCCCAACGCCATGCAAAGCCACTGGTAGGCAATATATACGACAAATCCGTTGCGCTTTTTAACGGTTGGTTAAAATAGTCATTCCATTCAATGGTGGTGCAACAAAGTGGCCCGCAGACGGCGGTGGTATGCCCGAGCCGAAGGTGAATCGACGAACGAAGCAGGAGCTTAAGGCCGCTTGCGGACTATGCCCTGCAAGTAGGAAAAAGGCGAGCGTTTTGCCAGCCCGCCGCCCAAGAAGCGTCAAAAAAGCGCAGATTGTGGCTGCGGCTGTGCGCGGCTCTACGAG
>BNXD01000059.1 GCA_025999315.1 Bacteroidia bacterium
TCAAGTCGCTCATCCGTGTCGAAGACGGCGACATGGTGCTGCTGGGCGGCATCGACCGCAACGTGAGCGATCGCACCAGCAGAGGCCTGCCGCTGATCTCGCGCGTGCCCGTGCTGCGATGGATTTTCGGCACAACCCGCAAACAGAAAGAAGACCACCGGCTTAACGTATTTATCAAACCAACGCTGCTGTAGGGAGTTATGAATTATAAGTTATGGGGATCAGTAGTTGAAAATAATATTTGACATTCAATGCTTTACCGAATCATCAATTTTTATGTTATCTCACCCTGAGCGGAACGAAGTGAAGTCGAAGGGTCTCGGACAAAACTATGTATGAGATGCTTCGACTGCGCTTCGCTCAGCATGACATTTTATATTTTTAAGATTTGCACGGGTTATTAGTTATGAGTTGGAGGTTGTCGGGCATACCGGGAAAGATCTTCGTCGTGGAGGCGACGTTTCGCGACGGGAGCGACTTCTCGTTGCGAGGCGGGCATTTTGGGGCGGAGGCGGAGCCCGCCGAGCCCGCCGAGCCCGCCGAGCCCGCCGCGATCCCCAAGCGCGCCCCTTTGCTGCTTGTTGTGAGTGGGTTCGGAGTGATAGCGAAGGAGGCGACGCCGGAGATCGAATCTCGCGTAACCTCTGCGGCGGGAGAGTACCTTTGGAGCCTCGAGGGCGGCCGGATAACCTTCGTCCGCATCTCGCAACTTCTGGGGTTGCTTGCCTCGCTGGGCGAACACGGACTGCACCCGCTCGGTACGCTGCTTGCCGCTGATAACGAACAGATCGCGGCGTTCATCAAGACCAACGTTACTCTTCGCACGCTGCTGCGCCCCACGGAAACGGGCTCTATTCTGGGACAGCTGCTCTTCCACCGGCTCAAACTGCCCATGCTGGGAGTAGTGTTCTTTGCGCTGGCAGTCAATGTGTTGGTCGCGCCACGGGTATGGGAGAGCTACCGCCGTACCCACGCCGAACTGACGGCGCGACAGCGGCAGACCGAGCAGGCGGGCGACCTGTCGCGGCAGAAGCAGCAGGCCATGAGCGAGTTCGGCCGGGGATTGGGGCGGCGTTACGCCATTCTGTGCGACCGGACGGCCGCGGCCGCGCCGCGCGAGATCACCCTCGCCACGCTGGCGGTGCAGCCGCTGCTTAAAACGCCCGAGGAGGGCCGTCCGCTGCAACTGCGCGAGCGCGAGATGGCTGTCGGCGGCTCAGCCCCCGACTCCCGCGCCGTGGCCGACTACGTTGCGGCCCTGCAACACCTCGATTTCGTGCGCAGCATCCGCCTGGCCTCCATCGAGCAGAACCGCGACGCCGGAACGGTGAACTTTTTGATAACGATAGAGTTATAACTTATAACTCATAACTAAAAAAGATGCGCTTCAAAGGCCTCTTATACCTGATCCTGCTTCTGGTTGTTACCCCGCTGCTGGCGTGGCGGCTGGCGCTGGGCTCCACGTGGCATACGTGGCGGCAAGCGCAGCGCGAGGCAAGACAACTGGAGCGGCTCGGCAGCGTGGCGACGGACTCGGAACGCGCTGATGACCGAGGCAGTAATGACGGCATGGCTCTCGACACGACCGAATATATCCAGAGCGGGCTGGTGATCGAGCGGCTGCTGCCCGAGGCATCGCGCTATGGCGTGTCGGTGGTGAGCTACACGCCGTTTATGATGGCGCAGGAAGGGGGCATCGTCCATCGCAACGCCTTGCTGACCCTCTCGGGCGGGTTTCACGGCATGGTGAGGGTGATCGATCATCTCGAGCGCGAAGTTGCGACATGCCACCTGGCCTCGGTTGGTTTCCGGTCGGTGAGGCGCAACGGAAAGCCGCCGCAGCTGATCGCGCAACTCATTTTGGGACAGATAATCATAAAAAGCGACAAATGAGAAAGCTGTTTTTGACCCTCGCCGCCGCGCTCCTGCTGGCCGCATGCGACGATATATTCGAGAAGGACATCTCTCGGGCGGAGGTTACGGTGACGGCTCCGGCCAACGAGGCTCAACTGCCTGAGGGTAAGGTTATGTTCCGCTGGGAGACGGTCGAACGGGCGCAGGGCTATCACCTGATCGTGGTCAGTCCGACATTCGCCGAAGCTGTTGTAGTAGTGGCAGATACGCTGCTGATCGACGACAGTGTGAGGGTGCATCGCTCGTTCGCTTGCACGCTCGGGCAGGGCGACTACCAGTGGAGCATCCGCGCCTTCAACTCGGTCTACGGCACGACGGAGAGCGTCCGCACTCTGCACGTGATCAAGGAGGAGCTATGAGTTATTAATTATGAGTTATGAGTTGTCTGGCCATAAAGAATTATATAACAGATTAATATATGTGATCTAACTCATAACTATTAATGACGTGAAGTCGAAATTTACGATATACGCGCTGCTTGTGGTGGCGGCGGCGGTGTGGGGACTGATTGTCTGGCGTCTCTTTTTTGCGGGGCCCGCGCCGCCGCCCGTCGCCGCTCCACGCGCCCGGCCTGCTGCTACGCTCCCCGGCGAGCAGGAGGCGTTGTTGCTCGACTACCCCGACCCGTTCCGCACGGCGATGTCCACACCGATGCAGGGGCTCAGACCGCCGCCCGCTTCGTCAGGGGGCGTTGCGAAGCCGCCGCCGCCCGAAAAACCCGCCGCCCCCAAGCCCAAACCCGACCTGCGCTACTGCGGCCGGATACGCCGCGGCGGGGTTCAGAGTTGTCTGGTGGAGATCGGTCGTCAGCAGTTTATGCTGCGACAGGGCGAAAGCGAGGGACAGTACGCCATCGTGCGCATCTACGACGACTCGCTGCGCATAGCGTTTCAGGGCGAAGAGTTTACGGTGAAGATAAGCGACTAGTTATGAGTTATGAGTTATGAGTTGGCTGACTGTAAATACGACTGTAAATAATTGTAAAGTACATACATATGTATGATTTAACTCATAACTCATAGCGCGGTGATGGCAAAGAAGATACGGGCGAGCGTGTTGCCCACGACGCTGGTTGTGGCGTTGCTGATGGCCGTGGCGGTCATGGGGCTGCTGTCGCTCTACCAGACCGACCTGCTATTCTTCGCGCGCGCCAATTATATTCGTGATCAGCGCGATAACATCGCTTCGATGTTCGTTCTCTATCGTCTCGATCCCGCGATCGCAAAAGACACTACATATCAACTTTACGATACTCTTCCTTCCTCGCGAATGAGTATCCTGCGGCGCGAGTGGGGTCTGTACGAGGTGGTTACGGTGGCTTCCGAGCGCGGCGACCTACACCGGAGCTGCATTATGGGGCTGGCGTGCGCAGCGCCCGGAAAAGGAGGCTCGGGAGGAGCCAAGGCTCTTTGGTACAACGACAACAACAACGCCCTGACGCTGACCGGCAACTCCAACATCGAGAACGAGGCGTGGCTGCCGCGAGGCGGGGTGATATACGGACAGATGCAGTCGGTGTTTTTCACAGGCAACAAGTTGATGCCAGCTCAGATACATCAGAGCGAGGCCGTGCTGCCCAAACCAACGTTGCAGAGTTGCGCGGCGATCGACCGCCTGCTCCGCGCGCAGCCCGACACTCCCTTCACCGAGAGCCTCACGCGGTCTTTTTACCGCCGACAGGCCGCGGTGATGTGGGTCGATGGCAACCTCGCCGGGTGCGCTTTCGCGGGCAACGTTATCCTCACGGGCGACCGGGTGCATGTCGACCGTTCGACACACCTGACCGGTGTCGTCATCGCCGCCCGCCGGGTGAGCATCGGCGACGGCTTCAAGGGCTCTGTGCAGATTTTTGCCCGCGATACGGCGCTGGTGGGCGAGGGGGTGCATCTGAAGGCTCCCTCGGGCGTCTATGCCCGCAGTTACGTCGAGCTGGGCGAGGGGAGCCTGCTGGAGGGCTATATGATCGTCGATTTTGACGGCAAGGTCGACCGGCGCAAACCCAACTGTCGCAAAGCGCGCACCTCGCGCCTTCGCGGACTGCTTTACGCGCGCGGAATAACGCAGTTACAGGGCATTACGGTCGGTTCGGCATACGTCGAAAAGGCCACCTACTACTCGTCGCACGGCTATTACGAGGATATGCTCTACGACGCCTCGATCGTCGGCAGCGAGCAGGTCGTCTACCCCCTTTGGCTCGACGAGCGGAGCGAGAGAAAGGAAGCAGCGGTGATGAGTTATGAATTATGAGTTATGAATTTGCTATCTGTAAATAATTGTATAATAGGCTAATATGATATATATGTGATCTAACTCATAACTAAAAAAAATGAAGGCTTCGACGCTGGTAGAGACGCTGGTGGCCTCGGTGATCTTCCTTGTGATGTTCGCCATCTCGCTCGAGACCATCGTGCGGTTGGCGGTGCGCCGCGACGACGACACGGTTTATGTGGTGGCGGAGGGCGAGACGGCTCGCCTGTTCCGCGAATACGCCTCTGCCGGCGAGCGTTTGCCCGGCACGACCGTCAAGGAATACGACTGGGGCACGATAACGATCGCCATCGGCCCCTGTCGCGACTACCCGCGACTGCAGGTGGTGGACGTTAGCGCAACGCTGCGCTCCGAACGAAAGGTCATCTCCAGGCGGCAGGTGGTTGAAATTAATTATGAGTTATGAATTATGAGTTGGCTGGCTGCAAATTGTTGTAAAACAAATCAATATAATATATATGATTTTAACTCATAACTCATAACTAAAAAAAAATGAAGGCTTCGACCATGGTCGAGTTGCTCGTTGTGATGATCCTTGCCGGAGTGGTGTTTCTGAGCATGATGGAGGGGGTGGGGCTTTTTGGCCGTCATGCCGCCCGCACTTGGCAGCGCATCGAGGAGAACAGCCGTTTTTACGGCAACTTCTGTCGCCTCGAAGAGCTTGTCGCCCAGGCCGACAGTCTGATAGCGACTGCCGGCGAAGACGGGGTGGATATTTACCGCGGCGGCGCGCTGCGGGCGACTGTCGCCGGGCGCGACTCGTGCCTTGTTGTGGCGATCTTGCTGACAGATAGCGCGATGCCGGGTTGGGATTTCGATCCCGCGCCCGACACGCTGCTGACCAACGTGGCGGCCATGGCGATGGCGCCCAACCGGCGCAACCCGATGCGCATCGACACCCTGAAACTGCTGCTGACCGCCCGCGACGGAGCGACGGTGACGGCAACCTTTCCCGCGGCCCAACATCCGCTCGAAAAGGCAGCGATAGAGATAAAAGAGATTGAAAATCGGTATATTTATGAATGATTCTACACAATCAGGACCAGCCGAAAAGCGCAACTTCCGCCGGATACTCCCGTCGCTCTCACGCCTGCAAATCCCCGATCCGAAGAAGGAGATGCTCTTCTCGGAGCTGCTGTCGCTGCTGGGGGCGGGGCTCGACTTCTCGGCCTCGTTCCGTTTGCTGATCGAGGGCGAGAAGGATCGGCGACATAAGGCGCTGCTGCAAAGGCTCTATGCCGATGTGGTTGCCGGCAGCTCGCTGTGGCGGGCGATGGAGATGTGCGGCAGGTTCTCGCCCCTCGATCGCGGCGTGGTGCGCATCGGCGAGGAGACGGGCCGCCTGACCGAATCGCTGGAGTTTCTGACCGATTACTACGCCAAACGTACCGAACAGCATCGCATGGTGCGCTCGGCGGTGAGCTATCCGCTCATCGTGCTCGGCGTGGCCGTTGTGGTCGTGATATTTATGCTGGTGGTCGTCGTGCCGATGTTCGAGCAGGTCTACGCCCGTATGGGCGGCGAGCTGCCGACCCTCACGCGCTGGATCATAGGGGCGTCCAAACAGATGCCTCTCTTCTTCGGCGTGGCGGCGGCGGTTCTGCTCGGCGGCGCGGCAGGCTACCTGCTGCTGCGCGAGCAGGAGAGCTTCCGGCGGGCGCAGGCCGCGCTGCTGATGTACACTCCGTTGGTTGGCAACATAATACGCAAGAACAACCAGGCCCACTTCTGCAAACTGCTCTACCTGCTCACCGCCTCGGGCGTGCCGCTGCTCACCGGCATCGAGATGCTGCGCGAGATCATCACGTTTTATCCCTACCGGCAGTCGTTCGGACAGATCGCCGACGGGCTTCGTCGCGGGCGACTGCTCAGCGCATCGCTCGAAGAGTACCCCATGCTCTACGACCGCAAGCTGGTGATACTATTGCGTGTGGGCGAGGAGACCAACCGCCTGCCACAGATGCTCCGCAAACAGAGCGACGAGTTGACGCGCGAACTCGAGTACCGCCTGCGGCAACTGGGCTCGATGCTCGAACCGCTGCTGATCCTTTTTGTGGGCCTGCTTGTGGCCATAGTGCTCATTTCGATGTATTTGCCCATGTTCAAACTGGGCGGAGCCATAAACTGACAGATGAAAATGCGCATAACAGACAGTAATTTGTATTGCAAACTCAACGAGCTGGCGATAAATGCGATAGCGGGAGCTGTCCTTATGCCCAACAGCGTAAGGTGGATACTCCTTCCGGTTTTGCTGTGTTTTTTCTGCTATGGCTATCTGTTGAGAATGAGGCAGTCGCGTCGCAAGTGTCGTTACTGTTCGCGACAGACCATACATCGTCAGCTGGCCGACAACCGCCTGGAGCTGTTGCGTCATATCATCGAGTTGAGTTATGTGCACAAGCCCCGCAAGAATCTTTTCTACGACAAGGTGTGCGAGATGGTTCACATATCGGAGCTCAAACGCCGCAATATCATCGATTTTGATGCAGCCAAAACCTCTTCGTGCGATTTGCCGCTCAGAGGGAAGGACCTCGAATTTTTCTGTCTCCTGCAGGAAGGTTTCACCCAGCGCGAGTTGAGCGTCGTCTACGACATGTCCAACCCCCACTCGATCTACGTCAAAAAGCACCGGATCATGAGCAAGTTGAAGAATACATACGGCAACCGGAATACCGAATCGGTCGAGTGTGGCCATGGCGGACGCTCCGGCAACCGCGGTGCGGCCGAAAACCGCGATGACCCCGACGATGCGACCGGTGCAAATGACGGCTCGGGCACAGCGACAACTTAGAGCGGGCTTAAATTAAGAGCGTGTCAACACACCCTTGTGGCGGGGCTTTTGGCCGCTGTCGTTACGCGGTTCGGATCGATGTTGCCGAAAAATGGCGCAATTTTTTTTGCCTGATGTTGGCGGAATCGAGATTTTGTATTACATTTGTCTCCCCAAAGAGGGGAATTCCTCTAAGGCCCAGGTGGCGGAATTGGTAGACGCGCTCGTTTCAGGGGCGAGTATTGGTAACGATGTGCAGGTTCGACTCCTGTCCTGGGCACAAAAACAAGCGGTCCGGTTGTTGATATTCAACAACCGGACCGCTTGTTTTGTCGGGACGCGGACGCGATCACTTCAGCATGTTGTAGTCGCGGATTGCGCCCACCTCGGTCGAGAGCTCGCCCAGCCATCCCGATTTGGCGTTGACGCCGGTCTGGATCTTTACAAAGTCGATGTACTGCAGGTTGGCCGGACTGCCGTCGTGGGCGACGGCGTCGCTGATACGAAGATGGTTGCCCGCCCAGTCGGCGCCGGGATTGCCCTCGCCTCCGAGCATGTCTACCGGGCTGTAATTGTCGACATAGCCCCACTCGAAGTCGTCGTTCGCCCAGTAGCCGGGAGCGACTTCCCGCGTTTGCGAGGGCAGCCGACTGCCCACCAGTGTGTAGCTCGGCGTGGAGAGCCAGCGCGGGTAGATCGAGGGTGGAGTGTGGTCGTGTACATAGTCGATCGCGCCCGTGTTGCCATGGTTGTCTATCCATGCGACGGGGCTGTTGTCGGCTCCGCGGAAATATGTTACGGCATAGTCGCGCAGGTAGCCCGGCTCGCCATAGGCGCTCCCCCTGAGTTCGTACCATGTGTCGTCGGGCAGGCCGTTGCCGTTCTCGTCCTGCATCACCCACACGATGCCCGGCTCTGACGACCCGGGCAAAGCGTTGCCTTCTATCACCAGATCATAGCCGCCGCTGTTGGCCACGCTGTGGTCGAAACCTGCCACCAGATAGCCGCCCCATGCTCCGAGCGATCCGCCGTACTCGGTCGATCCCGGATGGGTGTAGATCCAGCTATTGACGGCGGCCTGGTCGGCGAAAGGAGTAACGGACGCGCCTCGATTGATGTGCTGGGAGGGCGCGGGAAGGAAGACATAGCCGTGGTCGGCGTCGATGCGGCTCGAGCCGGTGACCGGGCGGCGGTAGCTCCCTTCGGGAGGGCAGGCGTTGACGGTGAAGCTTCTGGAGAGTTGGCCATAGCTGTTTTGCATCGTAACGGTGACCGTATACTGGCCCTGTATGAATGGAGCGCAGGCATAGCTGCAATCGGTCCCCTGATGCACCACGGAGCCGCCGTCGATCTGCCACGAATAGGTGGCGTCGAAAGCGTTGCGTATCCAGCAGGCGCGGATAAAGGCCGTGCGACCGGTCGAGATGTTGTAGACATCCTGCTCGAACATCCACTCGAAGGGCATCTGTTCGGGGGTGCAGACCCGAATGTCGAACTCGACCGTCGTCTGGCCGTCCTCATTCGCGGCGCGGAACACGACGTGGAACTGCCCCGTTTCGGAGCGGGAGAAGAGATGCTCCCGGCTCTGTCCGACATCGAGCCCGTCGACCGTCCAGACGAACTCTCCCCCATCGGAGACCTGTGGGGAGAGGCGCAGCTCGCCCCCGACAACCACCGTGAAGCCCTCTTCGGGGATGGCCATCACGATCGACGGGGGCGCAACCGGCACGACATCTATGCGCAGCTCCGCC
>BNXD01000060.1 GCA_025999315.1 Bacteroidia bacterium
TGCAGGGAACAACATAGGCGCTGGTCTCGCTGACATAGAGCAGGATATACCCGGGCAACTCGACCCACCGCATGAACGCCTCCCAGCGCAGCGTCTGGTCGGCATAACCGGCTTCCACTCTGATACCTTCCGCGCCGAAGGTCAATGTGCGATGACCGAGAAGGCACTGGCTGTCAGGGCGAAACAGCATCTTCCTGGTCTTTCGTGCCACCGCGCGCCTGATCCACCAGCCGGAGGCTGCCAACCACAGCAACGCGAAGATGCCTAAGTAGATACGTATCGTCAGGATGTCGATCGCCAACGCCAGGCAGGCAAAAAACGCCGCGACGCCGAACCGGACGACCCTGCGTGCGCGAATTGCCCGACGGTCGGTGCGATAATAATGGCCGTAAAACACCATCAGATCGTTCGGTGTCAGAGTGAAAGAGACCTTCAACCCGTCCGCCTCCACTGCCCCGAAGGCAACACCCGCCTTACCATCCACCGCCCCGGATGCAACACCCTCGCCGACTTCGGCCGCTGTCGCCTCCGCCATGCCATTCATCTTTCGATCTTCCACCGCCCCGGATGCAACACTCGCACCCGCTTCACCCGACGCACCTGTAGGGACCTCCGTCCCGCCAATTGCCCCAGCCGTCTTGTCGTCAGCCATATCGAAACCAAATATATACCTCTCCTCTCGTTCGCCCTCCCCCGTGGCATCGGCCCCGGCAGGCTACTTGCTGTTCTGCCTGTAATACTTTATCATCTTGGGTATCACCTCATTCAGATCGCCCGTGATGACATAGTCGGCCAACTTGCTGACCGGCGCTTCAGGGTCGGTGTTGATCGATATGATCATCGCCGACTGATCCATACCCGCCGTGTGCTGAATCTGGCCCGATATGCCGCAGGCGATGTAGAGCTTGGGACGCACCGTAACGCCCGTCTGCCCCACCTGACGCGCATGTTCGGCAAACCCGGCATCGACGGCAGCGCGCGAAGCGCCCACCTCGCCCCCCAGCACCTCTGCCAACTCGTAGAGCAGCTTGAAGTTATCTTTCGACCCTACGCCATAGCCGCCCGAGACGATCACCTGAGCGCCCTTGATGTTGAGTTTGCGCTCTTCGATCTGACGGCTGACGATCTTCACCGCCAAATCGGTGTCCTTCAGATATTTCTTGTGGTCGATCACCTTCACCTCGCCTGTTCCGGGCTTTGAGGCGTGCTCCTTTTTCATCACCCCCTCGCGAACGGTGGCCATCTGGGGACGGCAGTCGGGGTTGATGATGGTGGCGATGATGTTGCCACCGAAGGCCGGACGTATCTGATAGAGAAGGTTTTTGTACTTGTTACCTTTGGTGTCCTCGTGATCGCCGACAACCAGACTGGTGCAGTCGGCCGTCAGACCGCTGTGCAATGCCGACGACACTCGCGGACCGAGGTCGCGCCCCAGCGACGACGCACCGAACAGGGCGATCTGCGGCTTCTCCTGCTCGAACACTCCGCACACGATGGCGCAGTGAGGCATAGTGCGATAGGGAGCCAGCTCCTTGTCGTCGGCCACCCAGACTGTGTCGGCGCCATAGAGGGCCAGCTCCTTCTCCAGCCCCTTGAGGTTGTGGCCGATAACGATTGCTTCGAGTTTGCAGCCCAGTGTGTTCGCCAACTCGCGGCCCTTGGTCAGAAGTTCCAGCGAGACATCGGCAACCTTGCCGTTTTCGGTCTCGATATATACAAAAATATTATTCATGGATAGATTTTATTTTCATTATTCAGAGGGCAAATCTTGCGAGGGGTTTGGGCCCCGATCGTCTTCTCTAACCCAGTGTATGGCTTGCGATAAGCTCGGCCATCAGCGAATCGATGTCGGCGTCGGCCCCGGTCAGGCGTTTGGACTCTTTGGCCTGCAGCACGACGTTCTCGATCTTTTTGACCTTGGTGGGCGAGCCCTGCAGCCCCAGCTCCTCCTCGCGGCACTCGATGTCCGAGACGCCCCACTCCTCGATGCACAGGTAGCTGCGTCCGGCGCACAGGTCCGAGATGTAGTCGCTCTGCAACTCCTGCAACTCGCCCGGTGTCTTGGCATATTTGTATTTCATCACCCTCTTGGCGTTGGCCATGCGGCACTCGGGAGCCGAACTGTTCACCGTGAAAAGCATCGGCAGCGGGCACGACACGCTCTCGATGCCATGCTCCAAACGGCGTTTGATGACGATCTGTTTTTCGTCGATCGTCTCGATGCACTCGGCATATGTTACCTGGGGCCAACCCAGTTTCTCGGCCACCTGAGGACCGACCTGCGCCGTGTCGCCGTCGATGGCCTGACGGCCCGCCACGATGATGTCGGGCTTGATCTTCAGCAGCGCACGCGAGAGGGCATAGCTGGTGGCCAGCGTGTCGGCGCCGGCAAACTTGCGATCGGTGAGCAGAATGCCGCCGTCGGCGCCGCGGAACATGGCGTCGCGGATGATGTCGGCAGCCCTCGGGGGCCCCATGGTAAGAATGTGCACCGTGCTGCCCGGCAGCGTGTCCTTGATCACCAGGGCCTGCTCCAATGCGTTGAGGTCCTCGGGGTTGAAGATGGCGGGCAATGCCGCACGGTTCACTGTGCCGTCGGCCTTCATGGCGTCCTTGCCCACGTTGCGGGTGTCGGGCACCTGTTTGGCCAACACGACTATTTTCAGCGCTTTTCCCATGTTGTAGATATGATTTCGTATGTTATTTAATTAATTTTTGCTCTGCAGCGGCCGACCTCATCGCCGCACAATGGTCTGGTCGCGGTCGGGGCCCACCGAAACGATCCCCACCGGCGCGCCGCACTCCTTTTCTATATACTCTATGTATTCCTTCAGCTCGGCGGGCAGTTCGTCATAGCTGCGCACATCGCCTATCTCGCGCCGCCATCCACGGAAATCCCTGTAAACGGGCTTCATGTCGGCGGTAAATTCGTAGGGGAACGAGGTGACCGTCTGCCCGCCCACCGAGTAGCCCGTGCAGACGCGGATGGTGTCGAACCCCGACAGCACATCGGCCTTCATCATGATCAGCTCGGTTACACCGTTGACCATCACCGCATAGCGCAACGCCACCATGTCGAGCCAGCCGCATCGCCGCGCACGACCCGTGGTTGCGCCGAACTCGCGGCCCACCTTGCGCATCGCCTCCCCGTCGCCATCCTCGAGCTCGGTAGGGAACGGACCGTTGCCCACGCGGGTGCAGTAGGCCTTGAAGATGCCCTTGACCGCGCCGATGGCCGCAGGCGCCACACCCAACCCCGTGCACGCCCCGGCGCACACCGTATTGGACGAAGTAACAAAGGGATAGGTGCCGAAATCGATGTCGAGCATCGTCCCCTGCGCCCCCTCGGCCAGCGCCGAACGGCCCTCGACCAGTGCGTCGTTGAGATACTGCTCGCTGTCTATCAGCGTAAAACGCCTCATGACCTGCACTCCGTCGAAGAATTCCAGCTCCAGCTGCGCCAGATCGAAATCGCCCGCATATTGGCCCGCCTGGGCCAGATGCCTGGTTTTGATCGTGTTGTAGCGCCCGGCAAAGTCATCGGAGAGCAGATCGCCCACTCTCATGCCCCCGCGCGAGGTCTTGTCGGTATAGGTCGGACCGATGCCCTTGAGGGTCGAGCCGATCTTGTCCGCACCTTTGGAGGCCTCCTGCGCCGCATCGAGGATACGATGGGTGGGCAGGATCAGGTGAGCCTTCTTGGAGATGAGTATCTTCGAGGCGATCTGCGGCACGACCTTCTCGAGCTCCTCCACCTCGCGGGCGAATGTTGCCGGATCGATCACCACCCCGTTGCCTATGACGTTGACCGCCTCGGGACGGAAGATACCCGAAGGTATGGTGTGCAGCACATAGCTCTCTTTGCCCATATGCAACGAGTGGCCGGCGTTGGGCCCTCCCTGAAAACGCGCGATAATATCATAGCCTGGCGTGAGCACATCGACGATCTTGCCTTTGCCTTCGTCGCCCCACTGCAGACCCAAAACCACATCAACTCTTTTTTTTGTCATCACCCATGTCGATTAACGGACTTGCAAAGATACTATTTTTCGCAAAAAATGAAAAAATTTAGAGGTTGTTTAAATTTTCGGGGCGATGTTATATTATCCGACAGCCATTTTTTGCTATCTTAGCGCGATAATTTCAACAAACGCGGAATGAAAAAAAAGAAACTGCTGTTGGTTCTGTTTCTGGTCGCCGTCGCGCCCGTGGTCGGGCTCAAGGCGCAGTACAACAAGTTCTACTTTTTCAACGTAGGGCGCAACTTCCTCATCGACAACCAATATGAGAACGCCATCCGAACGCTCAACATACTGCTCAAGGTCGACCCGAAGGCCTACGAGGGTTACTTCCTGCGCGGGGTGGCCAAATACAACCTCGACGACCTGCTGGGCGCCGAGGACGACTTCTCACACACCATTTTTCTCAACCCGGTACACACCACCTCCTACCATTTTCGCGCCATAACACGCGCCCAGCTGGGCAATTACGAGGATGCGCTGAGCGATTTCCGCGAAGCGCTCGAGTTGCGCCCCGACCTGCCGGGTCCCTACTACAGTCGCGGGGTAACCTACCTGCTGAGCAAACAGTACGACAAGGCGATCGCCGATTTCGACCAGTTTATCCGCCACGAGAACAAAGTGGCCGACGCCTACCTCAACCGCGGCACGGCCTACCTGATGCTCAAGGACACCACGCGCGCCTACGACAACTTCGATACGGCCATCCGCACCAACCGCGACAGTCCGTCGGGCTATACGCGCCGCGGAGCGCTCTACATGGAGCAGAGACGCTATCCCGAGGCGCTGACCGACTTCAACATGGCCATCGTCCGCGACACGACCTACCTGCAGGCCTACTTCAACCGCGCCATCGTCTACTCCAACACCAACAAACCGATGCTGTCGCTCTCCGATTTCGACCGGGTGATACGCCTCGACTCGACCAGCTCGCTGGCCTACTTCAACCGCGCCATAATGCGCACGCAGATAGGCGACTACAACCGCGCTCTGGACGACTACGACGCCGTGGCGCGCTACTCGCCGGGCAATGTGCTGGTCTACTTCAACCGCGCGATGCTCTATGCGCGTCTGGGCGATCTGCCGATGGCCATAAAGGACTATGACAAAGCCATTTCGCTCTACCCCGACTTTGCCACCGCCTACCTCAACCGCTCGCAGCTGCGCTACTACATGAAGGACCTCAAGGGCTCGCGGGACGACCAGCGGATCGCCGAAAGGAAGATCGCCGAGTATCGCAGTCGCCTGTCGGACAGCACTTTTTCGAGCTATGCCGACACGTCGCGCCGTTTCAACCAGCTGCTCTCCTTCGGCGACGACTATCGCAAGGGCGATGTCGACCGCATCCTGGCCAGCACGCGCAACGCCACGCTCCAGCCGCTGTTCAAATTCACCCTGCTGCTGCCCGACACCATCCGTGAGATCGACCCTCATCGCTATTATCTGCCTCGCGTCGAGGAGTTCATTGCCCAGACGCGGGTTTCGGGCCTTCGCCTGAGCAACCGCATGAGCGACCTGCCGCCCGACTCGCTGGTGGCCTTCGACAAACGGCTCTCCACCTACCGTGGAGGCGACGAGAACAGCTGGCACCGCCTGTTCGAGCGGGGCATCGTGCTGGCCCTCATCCGCCAATACACCTCCTCGATAGCAGCCCTCACGGCGGCCATCGAGCAGAACCCCGCCAATCCGTTCCTCTACCTCAACCGCAGCACGGTGCGCAGCGAGATGATCGACTTCATCTCCTCGATCGACAACAGCTACCAGCGCATCACCGTCGACTCCGACCCTGTGAGCCTCAAGGGTTCCTCGTCGCGCACCTACAGCTACGACGAGGCCATCGCCGATCTGAACAAGGCGGCCAAGCTCTTCCCCGAGATGGCCCACATATACTACAACCGCGCCAACCTGCTGGTCCTCTCGGGCAAACTGCCCGAAGCCTACGACGACTACACCGAGGCCATCCGCCTGAACCCCGGTTTCGCCGAGAGCTACTACAACCGCGGCCTGGTGCAGATCTTCCTCAAGGACATCCACAAAGGTTGCCTCGATCTGAGCAAGGCCGGCGAACTGGGCATCAAGGAGGCCTACACGATACTCAAACAATATTCAAATTAAGAGTCTGTTTAACCCATTGTGTATTTGCAAGGTTGGTTAAAAAGCGTCGGGTCAAAGTCAAGGTGGCCCGCAGACGGCGGTGGGATGTCTTTCTGAGCCAAAGGCGAAAGAGTGGCAGTCCTCCGCCCGGCAAGCGCAGAGTGTGGCTGCGGGCTGCCGGCCTCTTCAAGGCCGAAAAAACAGCTGAAAATAAATGCCATATAATGACATACTTTTCAAAGCGCCTTTTTGCCGAACTAATTTTCAACCATTAATTCGCATGAATCATGGCAACGTATGCCAATCATAAAGCAACGAACTTATAGCAAATAACTTACTATTTAAACCGATGGTCGATATAAATCAAAAATTACGACGATCCCTGCGCGAATCCAAGACGGCACGCTGGACGGCGCTGGCTCTGGTGTCGTTCACGATGCTGTGCGGCTATTATCTGGCCGATGTGATGTCGCCGCTTAAGACGCTGCTCGAGTTGCCGCCCAGCCAGGGCGGTCTGGGATGGGACAGCAGCGCTTACGGCTTCTTCACCAGCGCCTACGGATGGATCAATGTCTTCCTGCTGATGCTCATCGTGGGGGGCATGATCCTCGACAGGATGGGCATGCGTTTCACGGGCACGATGGCGGCGACGGTGATGATCATCGGGGCGGGGGTCAAGTATTGGGCCATTACTCACGACTTTGGCGGAGTTGTTTACAGCTTTTTCGGCACCCCCGCAGGGGCGCAGCTGGTGTGGGCGTCGGTGGGCTACGCGATCTTCGGCTTCGGGGTCGAGGTGGCGGGGATCACCGTGTCGAAAGTGGTGGTACACTGGTTCAAAGGCAAGGAGATCGCCCTGGCCATGGGGCTGCAGGTGGCCGTGGCGCGCGTGGGCATGGGCATAGCCATCGCTTTCGCTCCGATGATAGCATTCATTCAACCCTTCACCATCAGCCGGCCCGTGCTGCTGGGGCTCATACTGATGTGCATCGGCCTGTTGACCTACCTGGTATTCTGCGTGATGGATACCCGGCTCGAAAAACAGTTGCACGAGACGGAGCCCGAGGCGGAGGAGCCGTTCCGCTTCCGCGACATTCTTTCGATCATGCGGGTGCGGGGATTTTGGCTTGTGGCGCTGCTGTGCGTGCTGTTTTACTCGGCGGTCTTTCCGTTCATGAAATACGCCGCCGACCTGATGGTCAATAAGTTCAACGTCCCGGACAAATGGATGGGGCTGATCCCTGCCATCCTGCCGGTGGGTACGATGCTCATGACGCCCTTCTTCGGCAATCTTTACGACCGCCGTGGACGCGGAGCCGACATCATGATCGTGGGAGCGGCTATGATCGTGGCCATCCACGCCGCCTTTGCCATCCCGTCGCTGTCGTGGTGGCCGGTGGCTCTGGTCCTGATGGCGCTGCTGGGGGTGTCGTTCTCGCTGGTGCCCTCGGCCATGTGGCCCTCGGTGCCCAAGATCATCCCCGAGAACAAGCTGGGCACCGCCTACTCGCTGATTTTCTGGATACAGAACTGGGGATTGATGGGCGTGCCGTTCCTGGTGGGCAAAGTGCTGGACCGTTACTGCGTGGTGCAGGCGGGCACAAAAGAGATCATCTCCGATACGGGCCAGGTGCTGGAGCCGGCCGGACGCACTCTGTATGACTACACGCTGCCGATGCTGATCTTCGCGCTGTTCGGTGTAGCTGCCGTGATCGTGGCCCTGATGCTGCGCCGCGAGGATGCCCGCAAAGGCTTCGGCCTGCAACAACCCAACATCAAAAAGGGGTAGGTTGACGAACATAGCCTTCATGCACCGCACCTAAATCGGGCCGGAGCCAGAGAATGGATGCCATGAGATGGCTGACTCCGACGCCGTCAGGCGAGGGCGCACCGGCAAAATATGGCGTCCCTTCGCCCGGTGTGGCTCCCCCCCGCCGACTTTGCTCTCGCAAAGCCGGGAAGAAACGCAGGATGCCGTCATCACGAATGCGATCGTCCCGACCGGGGCCGAAGCCGGTTGCCTTAGACCGATATATTGGAGTGTTGTCATTGCGGCTCTGTGAGCCGCGCAGCCCGCAGCCGCCCCCAGCGGAGGGCTGCAATCGCTCGAAGCGGGAGCAGAGGCTGCTTGCAGAGTACGGCCCCGCAATCGACAATCT
>BNXD01000061.1 GCA_025999315.1 Bacteroidia bacterium
GTATATTCCGTTTTGGAGTATTGCTGGTAATTGGTCTTTTCGTTGACGACCTCCTGCAGGACCACCGGCTTGGACGACCAGCTGTATTGGCCCAGGTAACAATTCAGTTGGCTGGCCGATTCGCGGGCGGCGCTGGTGGGGGTGGCGGCAGGGTTGATGCTATGGTTTGCCCCTGCGCTCGGAGGATTTGTACGTCGCCATCTGATCGTCGTGTCGGTGAGTGCGTTGACAATAGCCGTGATCGCCGGCGTGGCGCTGTTCGGCTACAAACCGGGCTCGGCCAACGCCCGCCTGCTGGTGTGGCGCGTGGGTATCGAGATGGTCGCCCGGCGACCGGCGACCGGCTATGGCGTGGCGTCGTTCCACCGCGTTTATATGCCCCGCCAGGGAGACTATTTCGAGGCGCATCCCGACTCGCCGTGGCGAATGGTGGCCGACAATGCCGTCTACCCCTACAATGAACCGCTGCATGTGCTTATGGACCAAGGTCTTGTCGGACTGATCCTTGTGGCGGCCATCTTCGCGTCCACGCTTCTCTATCGCCCGCCGAAAGAGGGGAGGTGCAGCGCGGTCGACAGCGGCAACACGAAAGGTCGAGCCTCAACTGTCGATACAACAGACAGATCATCAATCGCAAACGAACACAACCGCACGGCGGCGGCCCCTGCTGCCGGCCGTCCCGACGACAACGACCAAAGAGCCGGCAAGGCTGCCCTGACGGCGTCGATCCTCTTCTCGTGCTTTTCATATCCGAGTTACGTCTTCGCACTGTTTTTCCTCTTTCCCGTGCTGCTCGGCTCGCTCGACAGCAAGCCTGTCGGCCGGTTCGCGCTGCCGGGATGGCTCTCGACGACACTGAAAGCGGCTCTGGCGGCAGGAGTTATCTATGGCGCGCGACAAATCGGCCACTTCAAGGAGGGCGAGCGGCAGGTGGGACGGCTCTTCTCGGGCGATCCGAAAGCAATAAACTATGTAACAGCCTATTACGACCGGCTGCGCTACAATCCCGTCTTTAACAACATCTACGCCGTCTGGCTGGGGAGCCGTCCCGAAGCTGCCGACCGCATGCCGCCCAAACATATCGACGGGATGGACCCCTCATGCGAAAACTACTGTACTGCAGGCAATTACTACTCCCGCCGCGGCATGTGCGCCGAGGCCGAACGCTGCTACCTGCGGGCCGGGACAATGATCCCCACTCGCCTGATGCCCAACTACCTGCTGTGGCAACTTTATGCGGACTGCGGCGACACTCTCCGCGCCGCCGCCACCGCCCGCACCGCCCTGCACCAACCGCTCAAGGTCGAAAACGACTTCACCCGCACCGCCAAAATGCAAATGAAAGAGTTTCTGGAAAATAACGAATAAAAATATCACAGTTATGAAAAAGATTTTTCTCAAACTGCTGGCCCTCATGGCTCTGTTGCCCGTTGTCGCAATGGCGGAAGACCCCACGCCCGACCTGATGCCGTACTCAAATCAGACGCCGCAAAATCCCGTCAACATGACTCCCGACCTCTACTCGGGGCGGGTAAACGTGCAGATCCCGCTGGCCACCATCAGCACGGACGGACTGAACATTCCCATCGCATTGACCTACATTACCTCCGGCATTAAGGTCGAAGACATGGCCTCGTGGGTGGGCCTCGGTTGGAACCTGACCGGGGACGGAAAGATCAGCAAAGTGATCAGAGGGGGAGGAAGCGATAATAGTCTTGGCGGTAAAGGCTACACAAAATACTCACCCGGATACTCATACAAGAACGGGTACTATGCCGGGTGGTCGCCGGACGATCCTGCTTCGGAATGGACCGTCAGAAACAGGTTTGGAGAAAGATTATATGGTTTCGCTTCCGATTTCGAGCCGGACCTGTACTATTTTCAGCTTCCGGGAGGAGCATCCGGAATGTTCGTATGCGATTACAACGGGATCCCTCATACCATACCGTACCAAAATATTAAGATAGAGCCGCATGATACATACAATACGGGGTTTACCATCACCGACCAGAATGGGATACGATATATTTTCGGAGATCTGTCATCATTTCAAGAGACTTCATGGTCGGAAACCGGCAGCAGCAGCAATAACAATCATTCGCATACATCATGCCTGTATATCAGAAAGATAGAAAAAGGCAACCGGACCATCGTCGAATACTCATATACGGCAGGAAGCAATTATTGGTATGAATCCTATAATCATTTCAAATATTTCTCCAAACTTCTCTGGTCATCATCACCGTTTACCTGGGGCAGTCATTATTCTCTGGATCACCGATATGGAGTCAACAGTCCCAAATATCTGTCCAGGATCAAATGGGCCGGAGGGGTCGTGGACTTTCAGAAGAAAGGCGGCAGAAACGACAAGCCGGAGTTGCCGCTTCTGGATTTTTTCACAGTAAAAGATGCTCATAACCAGTTGGTAAAGAAAGTATCATTTCAATATGGGACATTCCCTCCCCGTAACGCGCCATATCTGTATCGCATATACAACAACTATCCTGCGAGCAGTGATTATCCCAATGGCAGACAGGAAGAGATTTGTCATTTCGAATACAACACCGCCACCCAGATACCTGCGGATCGCAACACGTTTGACGTTGACACATGGGGATACTACAATTGCGCAGGCAACGTCCTCCGTTATCCGCCAATTTATGTCAATGGAACCGCCGCAACCTCCCTCGGGGGGGCCACCAAGACGTCCAATTTTGCGGGAGCCAAAGCCAATATCCTGACCCGCATCCACTACCCTTCGGGATCATACACGGAGTTTGTTTATGAACAGAACTACGGAAAAATGCCTTGGGGGAGTTCGTTTTTATACGTCTATCCCGGCGGGATCAGGATACAGAAAATAATAGAGAGCGAAAACGCATCTTCTACCTCCCGAAAATATGAAAAGACATATTCATACGTATTGGCTAACGGACAGTCCAGCGGTGAGGTTTTCAGAACAAATCCCGTTGCGCGGGCAGTGCCATGTGGAGATGGAGGCATATACGGTATCAATGAAAGATATCCATACGCCTCTCAGTTGACTGACATTAACGGGCTGTTTATGTCCTACTCCCGGGTCAGGGAGACGCTGCCCGACGGATCGAGCAACATTTATGAGTTTTATCCCTACAGCAACTGCCCCGACATCGACACCCAATGCCAGTTGGTTGTCCAGGGAAGGGCCATGTCTGTGCCATACGTGGAGTATGTTACGACATCCAGGGCGTGGGGTCGCGGGATGCTCAAACGTCTCTACAAATACCGACAAAATGGGGAGCTGGTCAGCGCGACAACATACAACTACAATTTCAACCTGCCCGACAAAGCAACGATATATGGCGCCGTATTGCGCACCGCCCCGGAAAGACCGGCCAGCCAACTGAATTGTTACCTGGGCCAATACAGCTGGTCGTCCAAGCCGGTGGTCCTGCAGGAGGTCGTCAACGAAAAGACCAATTACCAGCAATACTCCAAAACGGAATATACCTACGACCAGACTTATATGGTCCCCACGCAAATCAGACAATTCGACCAGGAGGACAACCTGACGGAGACGACCATCAAATATCCCTTCAGCTACACTTCGGCCAACACGTCGAATCCATACAGGAAGATGGTGGACGACAACATCATAACACCGATAGAGACGGTCGTTTGCCGCGTCAGGGCCGGAGAATCGGCCAAAAAAGTCGTCTCGGGAACGCTCAACCGGTTCGATCTGCACTTCAGGCCTGCGTTCTATCCCGCCGGCGTCAACATCGCCTTGCCGCACAGCACCTGCAAGCTGGCGATAAACGATCCCGTTCCGGTCGGCAACTTTACGCCCTCCTATCTGAACGGTTCGGGGCAGCTTGTCTTCGACTCCCGCTACAAGGTTACCGAGACATGCGACCATTACGATGTCGACAATAACAGAGTCTCGACCGTTCACGCCGGTGAATACGGTCTGCCTCAATCCTTTTTGTACGATGCCAACGGCAACGTAACAGCGCAGGTATCCAATGCCGTCATACGAAAGGCGATACTCACGTATGCCGACACAATTGAAGATTATTCTGATTCGTATGACGAAGGCCATGCGCAAGCCATATTCGACATTCCGTTCGGCCAACAGGTGCCCATATGCATATCTATCTATTTACCAAATTTCCCCAATGTGCATACATTCTCTGGAGTTCATTGCGCGATCACTCAATTGTCCGGAGATTCCGGCTTCAGTTCTATATCCGAGGAGTTGACCCAGAACAGTCGCAATTTTACTGCAAACATGCCAACAGGCCAATATAAAATATCCGTCACCTCGGGACCTGACGATATGGCTATACAGATCGAATGGAGCATATGCTATCGATCTATCATTTCGGTCGAAAAATTCAACCAGGTGTTCCACACCAGCTTTGAGAACGAAACGGGGGCCATACAGACCCCGAAGGCCAAAACGGGCAGATACGTATACTCGGGACAGTATGCGGCCAATGTTGCCGATCTGCAGCCGGGAACATACCGCCTCACCTACTGGAAAAGCACCGACAGCGGCAATTCGTGGGTAAAAATGAGCCAGACCGTTTCTATCGCCGCTACCGCTCAAACCCTGTCCGTCGGCGGAAGTTACTGGATCGACGAGGTCCGCATCATGCCTGCCGGGGCGCAGATGGCCACCTTCACTTACTGTCCCTACGGCAAGACCTCCGAGATGGACAACAACGGCCACACGCAATACTGGGAGTACGACGGTCTGGGACGCCTGTTCCGCATCCTGAACAACGACAGGCAGGTGGTCAAGGAGTATCGATACAACATCAAACAACAGTAAAGCCATACGGACATGAAAAAGATATTATTATTAGCCCTGCTGGCGCTCAATGCACATCTGGCGTTTGGTTACAATCTTATCTGCCCAAGATCGAACATCTTTCCGGGAGAGACGGCCGATATAGGCATGACCGGTCATGATGATGGTAAAAGCTATCTCCTGAAGAAAATCATAGATACGAACAACTTGTCGTCATCGATCCTGGTCAGCTCTACACCGACATACAACCCCAATGGATCAATCACATTTTCGGGGCCTTTCGAGTATGGATCATACATGATATTTATCAGCGAAACGCCGCAGGACATGCCTACGGCACTCATTGCAGGATTAACTCCCAAAGAGCCATTCAACAGTTATGAGTTCACATATGAAGGATATCCGATAGTCGTCGACAAAAACGGCGGGACATACGAGGTGTCATTCGGCTCCCAGGGCGCACTTTCGGCCGATGTCCTGAATCAGGCCTTCAGCGAATACAACGCAGGCGTCGTTGGCGGATTTAAGGGTGAAGGACGCCCTCACATAGAGTTGACGAAGTTAGATAACACAAACTGTTCGGATCATCGCATTAAGGTTACTTTCGCTCCGGCTATCAATCAGGACCCCTCGATCAGCCAGTCATATCGCCTCGGCATAAAGGGCAGCGGCCCCGATGGAACCTTTATCACATTTTCCCAGCCCGGAGGCGGAGAATTGGTTCCGTATACCGTTTCATATCGACATACGGGCAACGCCAACTCTTCGCCGATCGACATACTCCTAAGTGGCTCTCAATCCCAGGTTACATACTACCTTTATAGAGACAACGCATATCTCCAATCATTAACAGGAACGGGACAGCCCCTGACGTTTACCAATATCGCCGCCGAACCGGGTTTATACAGAGTGCTTGCCATGTATGGGTTTAGCAGTCATATGATATGGATGAACAGCATTTCGCCATGTCCCTATCTGACCAACGACAATATCTCATATTCGCGCACGTATCACGCACCGAACGAATATGTGGAAAACATTACCTATTACGACGACTTCGGGCGCGCGGAGCAGTCGATAGCCATAGGCGGGGCGCCTTCAGGCAAGGATATTGTGAACTTCACCGAGTATGACAACATGGGGCGGGCCGACGCGAAGTCTTATCTGCCGTTCGCGACCACCTCCATGTTGGGACAGAAAACCACCAGTCCCGTCACCAAGCTGCAGAGTTTCTACTCTGCCCAGCTTTCGGGCGATGGCGATGCCGGTTATCCCTATGCCGAGGCTCAGTACGACAACCTGCCGACGGGGGTGCTCAAAAGAGAGAGTACGCCCGGCCTCGGCGGCAATATGAACACGGGGCACGTAACCCAATACTCGGCGGCGCTCAACGGGACCTCTTTCCCGATCAAGAAGTTCATCATCGACAACGACGGGAGCTCGCTCAGATATGCAGGCAACTACGCCGCCAATACACTGACGATCACCCAAAAACAGCAAGCAAGCAAACATCAGACCCAGATCACGGTAACCAACGGCGAGAACCAGTATACCACCACCGCCAGCACCTACGAAAGCGACGCGGACGAGCTGCCTTCGTTCGAGTACACCGACTCGTTCGGTCAGGTGGTGGCCCGGGAGGTGCGCGTGTCGGCCACCGACCGCCGGATCAGCTACTATGTCTACGACGATCTGGGGCGGCAGCGGTACGTCATTCCGCCCGTCGCCGAGATGATGCTCTCCACGGCTGGCAGCTCTTACACCCTGACCAACAATGCCATCAGCGACTACTGCTACTACACCGAGTATGACCAGCGCGGCCGTGTGGTCAGGCAGTACGCCCCCGGAGCGGGCTACACGCTGACCGTCTACGACGCCAAGGACCGCGTGGTGATGACCCAACGGGCCGACATGCGCGACGAGAGCGATATAGCCAATAACAAGTGGTTTTTCACCAAGTACGACAAGTACGACCGCCCGGTGATCACCGGCGAGCGCTCCGGCGGCACCTGGGAGCTGCACCGGGCGGCGTGTGCCAACCTGAGCGGTTACGAGTCGCGAGGCTCCGCAATGCACGGCTACACCAACAGCGTCTACCCGATCATCACCGATCCCAATAAAGTCCTGACCGTAACCTACTACGACGACTACAACTGGGTCGACGGCAACCACGCCTTCGTGCCGGGCCAGATCGAGGGCGGCGCGGCCCAGTCGACCGACACCGAGGGGCTGGTTACGGGCACAAAAAAACGCATCCTGGGCAACAACAACTGGCTTAACAATCCGATCATCGTGGGCGAAAACAGCTACCAGCTGCCCCTCAACGACCAGTGGATCACCAGTGCGACCTACTACGACCGGGACTACCGCGTGATCCAGACCGTCAGCGACCTCTATCCCGTTGGGCGCGAGGTGGTCAGCAACCGGCACGACTTCTCGGGCCGCGTCGCCACCGCGCGCGTGGTGCAACAGATGGGACGCAATAACGACAGTTACTACGTGCAACAGGGTTACACCAAACGCTTTGACTACGACCCGTGGGGCCGCCTGCTGGACGTCAAAATGGCCGTCGACGGCGACACGGTCGGCGGCGAGGTCACCGTGGCCCGGCACGAGTATGACGACCTGGGCCGCGTGTGCCACAAATGGCTCCACAACAACCTGGACACCACCACTCTGGCCTACAACATCCGCGGCCAGCTGGCCGACAGCTACTCGCGCGCGTTCGCCTACTATCTCAACTACGACAAGACACACAACATCAGCGGCGCAACCCCCCGCTACGACGGCAAACTGTCGATGTATGACTGGGCCCGAGGCGGCGGACCCAAAGAACTGGGCGAGAACAAAAAGATGTACATACTTGATTATGACCCGCTGGGCCAGCTCACCGCAGCCCGGTCGCGGCAGGTCGCTCCCAACCAGATATGGACCGGTGTCGACTCCACGCGCAACGAACAGGGCATAACCTACGACCTGAACGGCAACATCCTATCCATCAGTCGCTTCGACGACAACGCCGCCCTCTCCCAGCAGATCGCCTACAGCTACAACGGCAACCAGCTCGACCACATCACCGTCAACGGCACCCAAAGCGCGCAGTATGAGTACGATGCCGCGGGCAACATGACCTTCGACGGATCGACCGGCGTGGGTGTCGAGTACAATGTTTTGGGTCTGCCCGAAAGAATATTTGCAGGAACCGAAGATATTTGCTACATTTATCTCGCCGACGGCACAAA
>BNXD01000062.1 GCA_025999315.1 Bacteroidia bacterium
CCCCTTGTCGGCCCCATCGCCCTTTCATCGGCCCCCCCACCGGCTCTTTACTTGATCTCCACCCTGAGCAGAGGCATACGGGAGAGGAGCTCCTCGGTGTAGATGCGGGCGTCGATCAGCGTATCGAACGAGCCGACGATGAACAGGACCTCCTTGACCCCGGGATTGCCAGCCGCACCAGCCGCACCAGCCGCACCCACTGCGCCTGAAGCGCCGCTGCCGGTCGAGCCGCCCGTCCCGCCGGCCTTGCTGCGTGTAACCTCCCTGTCGCCCTGGCTTCGGATCGCCTCGAGGGCCTCGCGGGTCTGGTTCTCGGCCACGGCGACCTCCACCCGAAAGCGTGTGCCTGCCGCCTCGGCCGCGGCGCTCTCTTGAGAGATATTGCGCAGGCGTCCCTCCTCCCACACCACCACCTCGGGTTTGGTCCCCCGGATGGCGGCCTTGCGGACGATCGCCAGCCCCGCCAGAGCCTCGCGCAAAGTGGCGTAACCCCCTGCATAGTAGTTATATTGTCCCTTTTGTCCCACCGCGGCCACCGGGCTGAGTCCTTTGAAGATCGTTGTCGGCTGCGCTGTCGGGTAGCTGCCGGTCAGGATGCGGTAGACGATCCCCTTGTCGTAGATCGTGCACGCCGGGATCGGGTTCTTGAGGCCATATACAGGCGTTGCCCCGAGTTTCACCGGGCTGTAATCGATGAAATTCATCCGTCGCAGCTCGATGGGGCGGAAATCGAAATCCGCACCGGTCAGTTGCTTTTCGGCGCGAGTCAACGAGTCGCCCGCGGCGCCGAGCCCGAGCGTCGCGGCGATCCGCATTTCATAATCGAGCAACAACCCCTTCTCGCTGCGGTAGCGTATCATCGCCGGAGATACTGTCTCGTCGTGGCGGGTCTGGGTCTCGACCTGACACTCGCGCGCCTGACGCTCGAAGCGCATCAGCAACTCGCGGTGGCCCAGCTTGTCGAGGATATAGTTGTAGCAGTAGCTTTTGTTGTCGAAAATCGTGCTCCACACACCGAGCGTCGTGTCGGCCAGTGTGTTATTGGCCTGTTCCAGAGTCTTGTAGCGCGCCAGAAGAGTGTCGGCCCGCGCAGCGGAGGTCGCGTTGTTGTACTCCCCGGCCAGCAGGGTCATCGTGCGGTAGTTGTCGGCAAACGTTCCGGCCATGGCAGCCACTGCCGCCTCCTTCTGCTGCGCCGCCAGCAGCTCGGCGTGATCTTCACGCGCGAGCAACCCCCTGACCGTATCGCTGCGCACCAGATCGGCCCCCTTCGCACCGGCATTCAGCGCAAAAGCGAGCAGCAAAACAGCGATCGGAAGCGAGCTTTTCATGACGGTGTCGATTTTTCGCAACTTTTATCTCCACCAGCGGAGCATAAAGAACTGTATCAGGCCGAATATTTCGAGACGTCCCAGGAGCATCAGCATGGGGAGGAAGGTCTTCACGAAGGGGGAGAGGGTGGCGTAGTTGTTCATCGAGCCGACCTTGCCCAGACCGGGGCCGACATTGCCCACACTGGCCACGGTGGCGGTGAAGGCAGTGGTGAGGTCTTCGCCTGCGGTGGTCAGCACGATCGTCCCCAGCAGCAGCAACAGCATGTAGACAAATATGAACGTCATGCCGGCCCCGACGAGCGGCTCTTCCTGGACGACATTGTCTATCTTTATGCGTATCACGGCATTGGGATGACGCTGGCGCAACAGCCCGGCGCGCACGGTCTTCATGGCGAGCCACACCCTGTCGGCCTTCAGTCCGCCGCTGGTCGAGCCGGCGCATGCGCACTGTATCGACACAAAGACGATCATAACCATGGCCAGCGGCGTCCACAGATTGACATCGGCGGTGGCGAAGCCGCTGGTCGACGCATAGGCCGCCACCTGGAAGGACGAATAGCGCAGGGCGCTCCACAGCGAGTCGTAGGTGTGGTTGCCCCACAGGCTGAGGGCTATGACCACCGCGACGACCGCGATGCACAACAGGTAGTATCGGCTCACCTCGGAGGTGAAAATGTTTTTGGATTTGCCGCTTATCGTGCCGAATATCAGTCCGAAATGGATGCCCGACAACACCATGAACATCATCACGACGCTCTCGATCCAGGCGTTGTTCCAGAAGGCGATGCTGTTGTTTTTGGTCGAGAAGCCGCCGGTGGCCACGGTCGACATCGCCGTATTGACGCTGTCGAACCACGACATGCCCGCCACGCGCAACAGCAGCGTCTCGGTCAGCGTCATACCGACATAGACCACGATCAGGATGGTGGCAATGGTCTGCGCCTTGTAGCGAAAGTTGTCGCGCGCCATGGGCGAGAGCTCGGTTTTCGAGAGCGAGCTTTTGTAGCGCCCCAGCGAGGGCATGATCAGCAGGGTGAACATCACAACCCCCACACCGCCAAGCCAATGGGTCGACGAACGCCAGAAGAGCAATCCGGCCGGCAACGCCTCCACATCGACGATGGTCGTGGCCCCGGTGGTGGTGAAGCCCGACACCGACTCGAACCACGAATTGACCGGCGAGAACTCCCCGCCCCAAAGCAGGAAGGGGAACATCCCCACCACGCACGACAACAGCCACGCCCCCACCACGATGACATAACTCTCGCGGGTGTTGATCTCCGACCGCTCCCTGACGAAGATCATCGGGAAAGCCCCCATCACGGCGGTCAGCCCGGCCGAAAAAAGCAGCGGATAGAGGGCCGAATCGCCATAATACATCATCGACACGCACGCCGAAAGGAGCATGAATATGGCGTCGAGCAGCAATACTATGCCTATGTACTTGAGTATGAGATTGAATCTCACGTTACGTCTCTTTTTTGCTCTTGCCGGTGGCGATCAGATCGCCGATGCTCTCCTTGAGCTGGTACACTTCGTCCCGCCCGTCCATCTTCACGTCGAACGCTATTTTGTAGCGCAGGTAACCCTCCAGGGCCCGCCGCATCGCCACCACAGGTTTGATATAGTAAAGGTCCAGCAGAAAGAAGAACATGCCGATGATCGTTACCATGACAGCCATCATCAGCAGGGCCGGTGTGGCGGAGTTGTGGGCCCGGCGTTCGAGCGCCGCCGCCCGCTGGCGAAAGAGCGTCTCGTTGGAGGAGGCGTATTGGCCTATTGCCTTGAGCAGGTCGCCATAGACGGCATTGTACGGTCCTCCGTACCACCGGCTGTTCTCCTCGACATGCGGCGAGAACAGGCGTCCGTCCACCGCGTAGACAAACCGGTCGCGGGCCGCAAGCAGAGCCTCGACCTGCGTCAGATCGCGCACCGTGGCCGTAGCCTCGTTCATGGCGGCGTCAAAACGCGCGCGGGCCTGTTCATAGTGCTCCGAGTAGTATGGTTTGCCCGATACGACCCGCTGGAGTATCGCCGCGTTCTGCTCCTGCAAAGCATCGGACATCGCCCTCGACAGATCGACGTTGAGCGTGCCCGCCGAAAGGATCGTCCGCGTCTGGCGGCTCAGGCTGCTGAACTGAAACAGCGAGATGAGCACCGACAGCAACATCAGCATCCCGATGCAGACAAAGCCCAACGCTATTTTTTTGCGAATGCCCATAGAGGTCGGCTAATTTTTTGCTATCTGTTTTCAGACAACAAAGTTAAGATTTTTTATCTCGATTTGTCAATACTGTGTTGGAAAAAACAGAGCGTTGCCGGGGGCGGTTCTCTCTTATGCTGCTACCTTTGTCGGGGAAAAACAAAAGTCGGGAGATGAAAACCACCCCTTTCACACCGTTTCACGTTGCAGCCGGAGCGCGAATGGTCCCTTTTGCCGGTTACAACATGCCCGTGGAGTTCACTGGCATCACCGACGAACACCTCACTGTCCGCAGCGCCGCCGGTCTGTTCGACGTGAGCCACATGGGCGAGATATGGGTCAGGGGAGAGCGGGCTGAGGCGTTTCTGCAGAACATGCTCTCCAACGACCTCTCGACGCTTGTCGACGGGGGGGTGCAGTATACCTGCCTGCCCAACGAGCAGGGCGGGATCGTGGACGATGTGATGGTCTACCGTTTCTCTCCGGTGGAGTACCTGCTGGTGGTCAATGCCTCCGGCGTCGAGAAGGACTGGCGGCACCTGCTGCGCTATGCTCCGCGGTTCGGCCTGCGAGAGGGGGTGGAGCTGGTCAACGACTCCGACCGCCTGGCCCAGGTGGCGTTGCAGGGACCCTGGGCGATGAAGATAGCGCAGTCGGTGTGCGACTTTGACGTGCTGAACATGAGGCCTTTCAGGGTTGCACAGGGCGCTGTGGCGAACATCCCGGAGGCGATGCTCGCCACGACGGGCTATACGGGCAGCGGCGGATGTGAGATCTTCGTCCCGGCGGCAGATGCGCCTCGCTTGTGGGAGGCGCTATGGGAGGTCGGGGGGCCGATGGGAATGAAAAACATCGGCCTCGGAGCGCGCGACACGTTGCGGCTCGAGAAAGGCTATTGCCTCTACGGCAACGATATAGACGACACTACCTCGCCCATCGAGGCGGGGTTGTGGTGGATCACCAAGCTTGCTGCGGGCAAGGATTTTCCGGGCCGCGCGATCATTGAACGTCAAGCTGTGGAGGGTATCTCGCGCCGATTGGTTGGTTTCTGCCTCACCGAACGCGGCGTTCCGCGCCACGGCTACCCGATCGCCGCCCCCTCGGGGCAGATCATCGGGTGCGTTACCTCGGGGACCCTCTCCCCGATGTTGAGGGAGGGCATCGGCATGGGCTATGTTCGGCCCGAGTATGCCCAACCGGAGAGCGAGATAGCCATCGTGATCCGCGACCGCCCGATCCCCGCCCGCGTGGTCAGGCCTCCGTTTGTCTGATTAACGGGCGCAGCAGAGTTTGTATCTCCCTCTCCCGCCGTCTGCGGGACGCTCTCTGCGCGCGATGGCGGTGTCGATGGGGCTCGCCTCCATCTTCGGGCTGCATAACGCACTATCGCCCACCGCTTAACGTCTATCTGTCGATCACCCCCGAGCCGAGCAGTTCCTCGCCGTCGTACCAGGCGGCGAACTGGCCGGCCGTGATGCCGCGCTGCTCACGATCGAAGATCACATACAATCCCTCCTCCCTCATCGTCAGGCGCGCCTGTTGCAGCGGCTGCCGATAGCGTATGCGCACCAGGTAGCGACGCTCCTCGTCCGGGGTCATGGCCTTGTCGGGACGCACCCAGTGTATCTCCTCACGCTTGATCATCAGCCCCTTGCGCATCAGTCCGGGATGGTTGTCGCCCTGACCGACATAGACTGTGTTGGTTTCGGTGTCGGTGGCGATCACAAACAGGGGCTCCCTGCGCCCCCCTACGCCGAGCCCTTTGCGCTGGCCGATGGTGCGAAAGTGGGCTCCGTTGTGATGCCCGACCACCTCTCCGTCGGCGGGGGTGTAGCGGCAGGGCTCGACCCACGAGCGGAGTTCTTCGTCGGGGGGCAGCCCCTCACGCCGGGCGTATCCGGGCCACCGGGCGGCTATCTCTATGATCTCCCCCGGAATGACCTCGAGTTTTTGTTGCAGGAACAGGGGCAGATCGACCTTGCCCACAAAACATATCCCCTGCGAATCCTTGCGTTTGGCGGTGGCCAGTTGCTGCTCGGCGGCGATCAGGCGCACCTGGCTTTTGAGCATGTCGCCGATGGGAAATATCGCTCTGCTAAGTTGTTTCTGTGAGAGTTGGCAGAGAAAATAACTCTGGTCCTTGCCCGGATCGCTGCCTGCGAGCAGTCGGCAGACCGTCCGCCCTTCGACCGCCGCGCTCTCCTTGCGGCAGTAGTGTCCCGTAGCGACCAGATCGGCCCCCAGACGGAACGCTTCGTCCATGAACAGGTCGAACTTGATCTCGCGGTTGCACAGCACGTCGGGGTTGGGCGTGCGGCCGCGAGCATACTCCCCGAACATATAGTCCACCACCCGGCGGCGGTACTCTTCGCTCAGGTCGACCACATGAAACGGTATGTCGAGGCGTTTGGCCACCAGTTCGGCGAACATGCGGTCGTCGTACCACGGACAGTCGCCCGAGAGCGTCCCCTCGGTGTCGTGCCAGTTGATCATGAACAGTGCGACCACATCGTAGCCCTGCTCCTTGAGCAACCATGCCGCCACCGACGAGTCGACCCCTCCCGAAAGTCCTATAACAACGCGCTGTCCCATACTTTCGGCAAAGATAAGCAATTATAGGGACAGTTTAGTGATGTTTCGTCGCGGGCGTGAGGGCAGATTTGTGCGGCCCGCTGCAGACAAAAACAAGGAGGCCGACACCACTTTTGTGATGTCGGCCTACCTCTCGTTCACGCCCCATCGCGCGCCTTAAAGCGCGCCGGAGCGGGTGACTACTGCTGGTTCAGGGCTGCGTGCGCTGCCGCCAGACGTGCGATGGGCACGCGGAAGGGCGAGCAGGAGACGTAGTTCAGGCCGGCATAGTGGCAGAACTCTACCGAGCTGGGCTCGCCGCCGTGTTCGCCGCAGATGCCGCACTTGAGCTCCTGACGTACGCCGCGACCCTTGAAGACCGCCTCGCGCATCAGCTGACCGACGCCCTTCTGGTCCAGTATCTGGAACGGATCGGCCTTGAGGATACCCTTCTCGAGATAGATGGGCAAAAAGCGTCCCACATCGTCGCGCGAGAAACCGAGGGTCATCTGCGTCAGGTCGTTGGTGCCGAAGCTGAAGAACTCGGCCACCTCGGCGATCTGATCGGCGGTTACCGCGGCGCGCGGCACCTCGATCATCGTACCGATCGTGTATTTGATCCTGTCGTTGCGCTCCAGAAAGACCTCGCTGGCCACGCTGTCGATGATGGTTTTCTGGTAGCGCAGCTCCTTGTGGTTGCCCACCAGCGGCACCATGATCTCGACCGTTACGGGGGTGCCGTTCTTTTTGACGTTCATCGCAGCCTCGATGATGGCGCGGGCCTGCATCTCGGTGATCTCGGGGTAGGTGTTGCCCAGACGGCAGCCGCGGTGCCCCAGCATGGGGTTGAACTCGTGCAGAGCCTCGACCTTGGCCTTGATCTTCTCGTAGGGGACCTTCATGTCGGCGGCCATCTCGCGCTGCTCCTTCTCGAACTGGGGCAGGAACTCATGCAAGGGGGGATCGAGCAGGCGGACGGTCACAGGATAGCCGCTCATAACCTCGAACAGACCCTCGAAGTCGCTCCTCTGGATGGGCAGCAGTTTGGCCAGCGCCACGCGGCGGCCCTGTTCGTCGTCGGCGAGGATCATCTCGCGCACCGCCTTGATGCGGTCGCTTTCAAAGAACATGTGCTCGGTGCGGCACAGGCCGATGCCCTGGGCACCGAAACTCAGCGCCACCCTGGCGTCGTTGGGAGTGTCGGCGTTGGCGCGTACCTTCAGGTGGGCGAACTTGTCGGCCAGCTTCATCACGCGGGCAAAGTCGCCGCTCAGCTCGGCCTCGATGGTGCCCACCTTGCCGGGATAAACCTCGCCGGTCGAGCCGTTGAGCGAGATCCAGTCGCCCTCCTTGAGCGCCTCCTTGCCGATGGTCATGGTGCGGTTCTTATAGTCGACCACGATCTCGCCGGCGCCCGAGACGCAGCATTTGCCCATGCCGCGGGCGACGACCGCCGCATGGGAGGTCATACCTCCGCGCGCGGTGAGGATACCCTCCGCGACGAACATGCCCTTCAGGTCTTCGGGCGAAGTCTCGACTCTGACCAGGAGCACCTTCTTGCCGTCGGCAGCCCACTTCTCGGCATCCTCGGCAAAGAAGACCACCTGACCCGTAGCGGCGCCCGGCGAAGCGGGAAGGCCCTTGGTGAGCACCTTGGCGCTCTTCAGAGCGTTCTTGTCAAAGACCGGGTGCAGCAACTCGTCGAGTTTGGCCGGCTCGCAACGCAGCACCGCCGTCTTCTCCGAGATGA
>BNXD01000063.1 GCA_025999315.1 Bacteroidia bacterium
CGTCGTTTGGTTACTTTTTATAAAAAAGTAACCGCCCCGCGCGTAGCGGAACTCAGTAGACTTTTGACAATGGCCAGCCTTATGGTCTGTGGCAAAACGTTGCATTGCGGCTCGGAGAGTCGCGCACAGCCGCAGCCACACTCTGCGCTTTTTGGGCGCTTTTTGGGCAGAGGGCTGCGGAATATTGCCAGCACGCCCTCGCCTTACGGCATCGGGATCAATGTCCGCAGGCAGCCCACCGCCGTCTGCGGGCCGCAAACGAAACAGCAACTTCCGGGGCCGCAGGCTCCGACGCGGACGACGATAGACTGCAGTCCTCCGCCCAAGAAGCACCCAAGAAGCGCCCAAAAAGCGCGGAAAGGCGCAGAGAAGCGCAGAGTGTGACGCGGCTCTGCGAGCCGCAATAACAATATCCGAACGGCGAGCGTCCTTTTGCGAGCCGACAACCACCCGCCCCCCCGGCAGGGCATAACATTTTACAGCAAACCATCCGATGAATAACCGTTACTACTATACCTCCGATCGCCGCAGTCGCCTGATCACCTCGATCGTGGTGACCGTAACGGCGCTGCTGAGCCTGCTGGCGGGATACTACAGCCACGGGGGTTACTTCATGGCGTGGGTCCTCTCGCTCGTGGCCGGTGTTGCGGGGCTCTACGCGCTCTCCATACCGCGCTACATCGAGATCGGGCAGGAGGCCATCGAGATACATTGCGTGCTGGAGCTGACAACCATCCGTTACGAGGATCTGGTGTCGATACGCAAGCTGCAACCCTCCGACATGCGTTACTGCTTCCCGTTGCTGGGCAGTTATGGCTTTTTCGGCTATTACGGCTACTATTACAACCTGCTCTATTGGGACGTGGTCAAGGTCTATGCAGGCTGTTGGAACAACTTCGTCGAACTGGAGGACATCTACGAGCAGCGATACATCGTCTCGTGCGACGACCCCGACGCCATGATCGCCGACCTGAAGGCAGCCGACAACACCCCGGACCGGACGAAAGATTAGGGTAGTTTGAGGGAATTTTATTAGCTTTGTCAAATAAATCGATGATTATGAAAACAGCGTTGCGAGCGGCATGGGTTGCGGCATCGTTTCTGGCGGTGGGCCCTGTGGCCGGACAAAGCCTCGAGGGGCTGCCTGTGGGCGTTGTCGAGAAGGAGGGCCTATACACTGTGGTCAACCCCCGGACTGTGGTGCGGGCGACCGTCGTCGTGCAGCGCGAGGCGGTGCGCAAGGGGCCTTACGCAAGGTTTTCGCAAAAATACCTGGGGGTCATCGCCCCACTGAACGACCGCGACGGCTACTCGGTGCGCAGCGCCACGATCGGCTGGGTCGACCCGCGGAGCGACGCCTCTCCCAGCGGCGATCTGCCCGCCGTGGCCGAGGCGGTTTCGCCTCCACAACCCGTCTCGCCGCTGGTCAGCGACACGAGTTTCGTGCGGCTGCCTCTTAACATCGCCTCGTCGGTCGCCAAAAGCCCCGAGGAGATGGCCTCCGACGCGGCTGCAGCCATATTTGCCATACGCAAGCACCGCGCCGAGCTGATCTCGGGCGATGCCGGCGAGCATGTCTTCGGCGCGGGGCTCGCCACAGCCCTCGAGGAGCTCGGGCGGCAGGAGCAGGAGTATCTCGAGCTGTTTCTGGGCAAGCAGTTCATCCAGCAGGTGGCGCGCACTTTCGAGGTGGTCCCCCAGGCGGGTGTCTACAGCTATACGGTATGCCGGCTGTCGGAGACGGGTGGGCTGATGGACGCCTCGCAGATGGGCGGACGCCCCATAACGCTCGCCCTGAATGTCGAACAGACTGAGATCCCCGCCCCGCCGCTGCCCAAAAAGTACGCCTCGCTCACCACGCTGCTGTTTCCCGCCATAGCCGTGGGTCGCCTCTCGGACGGCTCGCGCGAACTGGCTTCATGCCGCCTGCCCGTATACCAGTACGGCACAAGGGTCGATGTCGCAAAGTGAAAGAAAGATTATGGATCAACTGTATAACGATTCGGTGGAGCTGCTTAAGGCGTTGATAGCCACCCCTTCGCCGAGCAAGCACGAAGAGGGGACGGCGCAGCTTATAGAGCGTTACCTGGCCGGGCACGGGGTGGAGCATATTCACCGTCTGCACAACAACATCTGGGCGACCAGCGAGGATTTTGACCCGGCGCGGCCCACCATTCTGCTCAACTCGCACCACGACACGGTGGCGCCCAACACGGGCTACACCCGCGACCCCTATCTGCCCACCATCGAGGGCGAGCGGCTCTATGGCTTGGGAAGCAACGATGCCGGGGCGAGCGTGGTGTCGCTGTTGGCCGCCTTTGTGCACTTCTACCACCGTAAGGGGATGAAATACAACCTGATAGTGGCCACGACGGGCGAGGAGGAGAACAGCGGCGCAAACGGCCTGGAGAGCGTTCTCCCACAGCTGGGCCCGCTGAGTTTTGCCATCGTGGGCGAGCCGACGCAGATGCAGCTGGCCATAGCCGAGCGTGGCCTGACGGTTGTCGACTGCATAGCTCACGGCAAAGCCGGTCATGCCGCACGCGACGAGGGCGAAAATGCGATCTACAAGGCTATCAAAGATATAGAGTGGCTGCGCACGTACCAGTTCCCGCGCAAGAGCGAGATGTTCGGGGCGGTCAAGATGAGCGTAACCATGATCGGCGCCGGTACACAGCACAACGTCGTGCCGGCCGAGTGCCGTTTCACGGTCGACATACGGGTCACAGACCGCTACACCAACGAGGAGGTCGTCGAAGAGATTCGCCGTAACATCACAAGCGAGGTCGTCCCGCGCTCGACACGCCTCAAACCCTCGAGCATCGACCCCGCACACCCCATCGTCCGCGCCGGTATCGCGCTGGGACGCACCACCTACGGCTCGCCCACAACCTCCGATCAGGCGCTGCTCGACATACCCTCGCTCAAGATGGGCCCCGGCGACAGCGCCCGCTCCCACTCGGCCGACGAGTTCGTGCTCCTGTCCGAGATCCGCGAAGGGATAGAACTGTATGTCAAGATGCTGGAGACGGTGTTGTGATTTTTTTGTTCTCTTTTGAAAAAGAGAACCAGAAAACTTTTCTAAGATGCTTCGCATCTCCGGATTTTGGTCGGTGCAGGGATTAACAAGTGGTGGGCCGCATTTCATGCGGCGCTTTACGCTTGAGGGATTTGGGCTTCTGAAAGCAAGCTTTCAAACCAAATCCCTCAAGTGTAAAGGCTGCCGGGCTTCGCCCGCCGCCCACTTGTTAATCTTTACATAAGTCGGCGCACCTGAACAGTTAAAAGTTCTTTGCCCAGCTTTGTTGGCGGGCAGAGAGTTCGAGCAAGCTCGACTCTGTTCTCGGCTTGGCGTCGGTCCAAGAAAGCGCGGGAAAGCATACACAAATCAAACGACAACAAAGCGGGCGCCCCGCGCGTAGCGGGAAAAGCAAATAAATATATGAAACTTTGGCAGAAAAACACCGACTCCGATGCTGCTGTCGAGCGGTTTACGGTAGGGGCCGACAGGGAGATGGATCTTTTGCTGGCGCGGGCCGATGTGCTGGGTTCGCTGGCCCATACCCGCATGTTGCACAAGATCGGGCTGATGGCGAAAGATGAGCTCGAGGGGGTGCAGCGTGAGCTTAAGGCGATCTACCGGCAGATCGAGCAGGGGGGATTCGCGATCGAGCAGGGGGTGGAGGATGTCCATTCGCAGGTGGAGTTTATGCTCACCGAGCATCTGGGCGATGTGGGCAAGAAGATACACAGCGGCCGCAGTCGCAACGACCAGGTGCTGGTCGACCTGAGGCTGATGCTGCGGCGGGCGATCATGGAGATCGCCGGCGACGTGCGCACGCTCTTCACCACGCTGCAGGCTCTCTCGGAGCGACACCGGGATGTGCTGATGCCCGGATATACCCACCTGCAGGTGGCGATGCCCTCGTCGTTCGGGCTGTGGTTCGGGGCTTACGCCGAGTCGCTTGTCGACGATCTGCAGATGCTGCTGGCGGCCTACCGCATCACCAACCGCAACCCCCTGGGGTCGGCGGCAGGCTACGGGTCGTCGTTTCCGCTCGATCGTCAGATGACTACCGAGCTGTTGGGTTTCGACTCGCCCGACTACAACGTCGTCTATGCCCAGATGGGGCGCGGCAAGACCGAACGGGTTGTCTCTCAAGCCATCGCGTCGATCGCCCACACCCTCGCGCGTCTGGCGATGGACAACACTATGTTCCTCAACCAGAACTTCGACTTTATCAGCTACCCAGCCAACCTGACCACCGGGTCGAGCATCATGCCCCACAAGAAAAATCCCGACGTGTGGGAGATCATCCGCGGGCGATGCAACCTGTTGCAGGGGCTGCCGGGACAGATCGCCATGCTGACGGTCAATCTTCCGCTGGGCTACAACCGCGACCTGCAGCTGCTCAAGGAGGCGCTGTTCCCGGCGTTGGAACAGGTGCGCGAGGCGCTTCAGATGGCCGATTTCATGCTCGAACACATCAGCGTCAGGGAGAACATACTCGACGATCCGAAGTACGACTACATGTTCAGCGTAGAGGTAGTCAACAATCTGGCGCTCAGCGGCGTTCCGTTCCGCGAAGCCTACCGCAAAGTGGGTCTCGACATCGAAAACGGCACTTTCACCCCCTCCAAAACCGTCAATCACACCCATATGGGCAGCATCGGCAACCTCTGCAACGACCGCATCGCCCAACTCATGGAGGCGGCCATGGCCGAGTTCCACTTCGAGCGCGCAGTCGCTGCCGAGGAAGAGTTGATCAGGTAACTGTCTTTATAGAGCGTTAACGCTCCATAAAAGAAAAGTGGGAAAGGAGTAGAGCCATGGCAGATATTGAGAAATATACCGACTTTCTGTTTTATAACTCCGAGGACGGTACTACCAAAGTACAGGTGATCGCGGACAGGGAAGCCGAAACCATTTGGACGACCCAAAAGGGAATGAGTGAAATATTTGGAACAACTCCTCAAAATATCACCATTCATTTAAAAAACATATTTGAAAGCGGCGAATTAGATGAGATTTTAGTATGTAAAGAAATTTTACATACTGCCTCCGACGGCAAAAATTACAAAACAAGGTTTTACCACCTCGATGCTATTATTTCGGTCGGATACAGGGTTAATTCCGCTCAAGCTACACGGTTCCGAATCTGGGCTACTCAAATACTCAAGGAGTACATGATAAAAGGCTTTGCCCTCGACGATGAGAGATTAAAACAGGGCGGCCAAATGTTCGGGACAGACTACTTTAACCAACTGTTAGAGCGTGTCCGGGAGATAAGAGCTTCGGAGCGGATGTTCTATCAGAAACTAACGGACATTTATGCCCAAAGTATCGACTATGACAGCAAGGCTCCTATAACCATTGAATTTTACTCCAGCATTCAGAATAAGTTGGAATATGCCGTTACCGGCCATACAGCGGCGGAAATCATCATTTCCCGTGCAGATCACAAGTTGTCCAATATGGGGCTGATGACGTGGAAAGATTCAAAGAAAGGAGGTAAAATTCAGCTAAGCGACACTAAGATAGCCAAGAACTACATGACCCATGGAGAATTGAGCGAACTCAATCAATTGGTCAGTGTGTGTCTGGATTCAGCCGAATTACGTATAAAGCGAGGCCAGCCTATCCGAATGACTGAATGGATCGGACAAATAAATGCGATCCTCCAAATGAATGGTTATGACCTGTTGGCCGGCAAAGGCACTCGATCAAAAGAGCAAGGCGAAACTCATGCAAGTAAAGAGTTTAACAAATTCCGACCGATACAGGATGCCAACTATATTTCCGACTTCGACAAGTTGGTAGATAAGGCCACAGGGAAGTGAACTGTACGAAAAATCCGACAGTTGAAAATGCAAGCCTCGGATAGCAAGATGCACCTTACCGACAAGGTAGCTGCCTATAGGGTGTGTTAACACTCCATAGAAGAAAAGGCGGCGGCGGAAATTGTTTCCGCCGCCGCCCGATGCTTTATTTAAGAATGGGATTTACAGCACGTTGATCTCCTTGAGGACGGCGTTGGTGGCGCGGACGGCGTCGGCGCTTTTGTCGAAGAGGGCTTTCTCTTCGGCGGTGAGGGGTATCTCGAGCACCTTTTCGACGCCACCCCGGCCTATGACGGCGGGCACGCCGATGCAGATGTCGCGCTGACCATACTCGCCCTCGAGCATGACACACGAGGGGACAACCTTCATCTGGTTGCGCAGGATCGACTCGACGACGTAGGCTGCCGCCGCCCCCGGGGCGTACCACGCCGAGGTGCCGAGCAGTTTGGTGAGGGTCGCCCCACCGACCATGGTATCGGCAACGACCTGTTTGATGGCATCTTCGCCTACAAAGTTCGTTACCGGGACGCCCTTGTAGGTGGCTTTGCTGACCACGGGCACCATGGTGGTGTCGCTGTGGCCGCCGATGACCATGCCTTCGATCTCGTTGGTGTTGACGTTCAGCGCCTTGCTCAGATAACACCTGAAACGTGCGCTGTCCAGTGCGCCGCCCATGCCGATCACACGATTCTTCTTCAGTCCGCTGGTTTTGGCTGCCAGATAGGTCATCGTATCCATCGGGTTGGCCACGATGAGCAGGATGGCCTCGGGCGAGTATTTAACTACGTTGGCAACCACCTCCTTGACTATGCCGGCATTGACGCCGATGAGCTCTTCGCGCGTCATGCCCGGTTTGCGGGGAAGGCCGGAGGTGATGACCACGACATCCGAACCGGCCGTCGCCGCATAATCGTTCGTTACGCCCCTGATCGCCGTGTCGAAATCGAGCAGGCTCGCCGTCTGGAACATGTCGAGAATCTTGCCCTCGGAGAGGCCCTCCTTGATGTCGATGAGCACCAGCTCGCTTGCCACCTCTTTCTGAGCGAGGACATTGGCGCAGGTCGCACCCACGTTGCCCGCACCCACAACAGTTACTTTTGCCATAGTGTATTTTGATTTTTAAGTTTCGGACGTGGTGCGTTACCCGATGAGGTTTTGGTAGTCGGCGGCCGAAAGCAGCGTGCCCGCCTGCGAAGGGTCGCTCATCTGCACCCGGACGATCCACCCCTTGCCGTAGGGATCGCTGTTGACCAGCTCGGGATGGGCATCGAGGTCGGCGTTGAGCTCGACGATCACACCTGCGACGGGCAACATGGCGTCGGAGACGGTTTTGACCGCCTCGATCGAGCCGAAAACATCGCCCTGGCCCAGCGTCTGCCCCACGGTGGGCACGTCAAGGTAGACAATGTCGCCCAACTGGCTCTGGGCAAAATCGGTGATGCCCACAATGGCCGTGTCGCCCTCGACCCTGACCCATTCGTGATCGTTGGAATAGCCTAATTCGGAGGGGATATTCATCGCTGTAAATTTGCTGTGAAAAATTTAACGCCGCAAAGATATGTTTAATTTCCCGCACCGCAAAGGGGATTGTGATTTTTTTAACAGCCGGGTGAGGCGACTATTAAAAAACACGCGGCAAGGGGGCTGCCGGATCGGAATTTAAAGCGAAAAGGCGTTGGGAGTGTTGATTTATAAGCGCGCCATGGCGGGTCAGCCCATTGCGTTTACAGGTTTGACAGTCAACAACAAGAGTAAGGCGGGCGTCTTTTTGCCCGCCAACTTCCCGCCCCGCGCGTAGCAGTCTCGGCAGGCTATCGATAGAGATAACTTAAGGCCTATAATAAATAAACCTCGGCCTCTTCGAGGCCGGCGGCCCGGAGCCACCCCGGGCTAC
>BNXD01000064.1 GCA_025999315.1 Bacteroidia bacterium
CCTCTGGGCCGAGCCCACCACGATGTCGGCCCCCCACGCCCCCGGCTCGCGCAGCAGCGCCAGCGAGAGCAGGTCGGCCGCGCACACCACCGTCGCTCCCTGAGCGTGGGCCATCGCCGCCAGCTCGTCATAGTCGCGCAGCTCGCCCGAAGCGGCCGGATACTGCACCAGAACGCCGAACTCCCTGCCGCTGAATTCGTAACTGCGATAGTCGTCGCGCACGATCTCGATGCCGCAACCCTCGCTGCGCGTCAGCAGCACGTCGAGCGTCTGGGGAAAGATGTTCTCGTCGACAAAAAACTGGTTGCACCCTCGCGCCACGGCCTGCGCCGGGCGAAGGTTCCACGCCATGGTCATCGCTTCGCCCGCCGCCGTCGCCTCGTCGAGCAATCCGCAGCCCGCGATCTCCATCCCGGTCAGCGAGACGATCATGCTCTGGAAGTTGAGCAGCGCCTCGAGCCGTCCCTGCGACACCTCGGCCTGATAGGGAGTGTAGGGGGTATACCACGACGGATTCTCGAAGATGTTGCGCCGGATGACCGCCGGGGTCGCCGTCGGATAATAGCCCATGCCGATAAAGGTGCGGCAGGGGCTGTTGCGTCCGGCCAGCTCTCCGATATGCCGCTCATACTCCCACTCGCTCATGGCCGGCGGCAGCTGCAGCGGCTTTTTCAGTCGGATAGAGGGTGGCAGTGTCTGCTCGAGCAGCTCCTCGAGGGACGACAGGCCCAAAGCTTGCAGCATCGCCGCCCGCTCGTCGTTATTCAAATGGTTGTCGGAGGGCATCATTCGATATGTTTTCTTTTTGCGTGCAGTCCAAGCAGCCCTCCGGGGGGCAGAGCTCGCCGATGGGTGAGGGGGCGGAGGCGTCGTGCAGGGCGCAGGTTATGCCGCGCTGTCGCATGTGGCGGTTGGTGGCGATCTCCGAGTCGATGTTGCGCCCCTTGATGATGAGCGTAAGCGATATGGCCACCACGAACAGCCCCACGGCGGCGACAGATATGAGAATGACAATGGCCGTGAGCGACATGGCGGGGCGAATTTGGCGGCAGGGAAATTTAGAACGAACTCTTGTAGTTATTTCGCCACAAAGTTATAACTTTGCCATCTATATACAAAGTTGCCATGAAAATAGTTATTTCGGGCGCCGGCGAGGTTGGCATCCACCTGGCCAAGATGCTCAGCGGGGTGAGGCACGACATCATGGTGATCGACGACGAGCCCCGGCGGCTGGAGGATGTTACCGACGTGGCCGACGTGGTGACCATCGAAGGCGATCCGACCAACTTTGCCGTCCTGAAAAAGGCGGCCGTGCGCAAGGCCGACCTGTTCATCGCCGTCAACCCGCTGGAGAGCTCCAACATCATCTCGGCCATCCTCGCCAAACAGCTGGGGGCCAAGAAGGCCATCGCACGCATCGACAACAGCGAGTACCTCGAACCCAACAACAAGGAGATGTTCATCAACATGGGCATCGACTATATGTTCTACCCCGAGCAGGTCGCCGCCATGGAGGTGATCGGGCTGCTGGGCCACACCTCCACCACCGAATATGTCGACTTCTCGGGGGGCAAGCTGACGCTGGTGGTCTTCAGGCTCGAGCCCGGCTCGCCGCTGGTGGGTCGCACGCTGCTCGAGGTGACCGACGACCGCGAGAGCCTTCCCTACCGCACGGTGGCCATCTCGCGCGAGGGCGACACCATCATTCCGCGCGGCAACGACGAGTTCATGGTGGGCGACATGCTCTATGTGATCTCCACTCAGGACTCCACGCACGAGGTGATCGAATTCTCGGGCAAGAGCAACGTGGAGGTCAACCACATGATGATCCTCGGCGGCGGACGCATCGGCGCGGCGATAGCCTCGGCGCTGCAGGACCAGGTCAACATCAAACTTGTTGACTACAACCAGGATAAGGCCTACAAACTGGCCGAGATGCTCGAGAAGACGCTCATCATCCACGAGGACGGGCGCAACATCGACGTGATGATGGAGGAAGGGCTGCCGGGCATGGATGCCTTTGTGGCCGTTACGGGGCGTTCGGAGACCAACATCCTGGCCGCCATGCTGGCCAAACGGGTGGGCGTCAAGAAGGTGATCGCCGAGGTGGAGAACCTCAACTATATCAACCTGGCCGAGAGCATGGGGGTCGACACGATCATCAACCGCAAACTCATCACGGCCAGCAACATCTTCCGTTTCACGATGAGCACCGACGTGCAGGCCATCAAGTGCCTGACTGGTTGCGACGCCGAGGTGCTCGAGTTCATCGTCAAACCCAACTCGCCGGCCACGCGCCAGCCCATCCGCCATCTGGGTTTTCCCCACAACGCCATCATCGGCGGCATCGTGCGCGGCGACAAGGTCTTCATCGCCGTGGGCAACACCCAGATCAACTCCTACGACCGCGTGGTGGTCTTCGCCCAGCCCGAAGCCATCCCCAGGATCGGAAAATATTTTAATTGATTTGCAGTATGGCTACATATCTGAGAAGAGTTTTTGCATACATCGTCAAGATAGGCGTCTTGATAGGGCTGATCTACCTGGCGATGACATTGACCCACACCACAGCCGTCAACGGCGGCAGCATCTTTGCCGCGCTCTTCTGTTCGACCAGGGGGATGATCCTCATGGCGTTGCTTCTGGCGCTGGCGCTGGCCAATCCGCGGCTCGGGTTCACCACGCGCCATGTCGCACTCTCTCTGCCCTCCCAGCGAGAGGCGATGATCAACGCCCTGGCCACCTGCGGCTACAGTCTTGCAAGCGAGGAGGGTGCGACACTTACCTTCCGCGCCGAAAGCCCCCTCAAGCGGGCGGTCAACCTGTGGGACGAGGCGATCACCGTCAAGGCCGAGGGCAACAGCATCTCTGTCAGCGGCGTGAGGCGCGAAGTGGCCCGGGCGGTATTCCGCATGGAGACCCTGGCAAGATAGGGGCGGGGAGAGGGCAAAAAAGAAAAATAAAATCCGGCATATGAAAAAACACATTTCGAGGATCGTCCTGGCGGCAGTTGTGGCGGTCGGTGCGGTGGCGATGCTCACCGGCGCGCGCAACTCCGATTTTCAGCTGAGCAAGAACATGGAGATACTGCTGAACATGTACCGCGACGTGAGCATATTCTATGTCGACACGGTGGATGTCGACAAAATGTTGCACGACGCCGCCGACGGCATGACCAAAAACCTCGATCCCTATACCGATTTCATGTCCGCCGAGGAGGTCAAGAATTTCGAGATCATGACCACGGGCAAATATGGCGGCATCGGCGCCATAGTCCGCAAGAAAGGCGACTATGTGGTCATTGCCCAACCATACAAAGGTTTCCCGGCCGACAAGGCGGGGCTGAAGATCGGCGATCGCATCATGGAGATCAACGGAGCGAATGTCAAGGGCATGGATGTCGGCAAGGTGAGCTCGATGCTCAAGGGCGACCCCGGCACCACGCTGAAGGTCAAGGTGCACAGGTTTTACACCGACAAGGAGGAGACGGTGACCATCAAACGCCAGAGAATCTCGATCCCGGGCGTGCCCTATTTTGGCTTTGTGGCTCCGGGGATAGGCTACATCCAGCACACCGACTTCTCGGAGGGGTGCAGCGACGAGATGCGCAACGCCCTGATGCAGATGAAAAAGTCGGGCGAGCTGAAAGGCCTGGTCATCGACCTTCGCGACAATGGCGGGGGCATCCTGCAGGAGGCTGTCAAGATCGTCTCGCTCTTCACGGCCAAAGGCACCGAGGTGGTCAGTACGCGGGGGCGGCAGGTGCACTCCAACGAGCGATACGCCACCGCCAGCGAGCCGCTCGATCTGTCGCTGCCCATCGCCGTGCTGGTCAACAACTCGTCGGCTTCGGCGGCCGAGATCGTCTCGGGGGCGTTGCAGGACCTGGACCGCGCCGTGGTCATGGGCCGCCGCACCTTCGGCAAGGGACTGGTGCAGACCACGCGCCCCATCGGTTATGGCTCGCTGCTGAAGGTGACCACCGCCAAATATTACATTCCCAGCGGTCGTTGCATCCAGGCCATCGACTACGCCCACCGCAACGGGAACGGCAGTGTGGCGGCCGTGCCCGACTCGCTGATCGGCGAGTTCCACACCCGCGCCGGTCGCAAGGTTTACGACGGAGGGGGCATCATGCCCGACGTAACGCTGCCCTCCGAATATGTGAGCCGTTTCGCCATGGTGATATACGGCAAGGGCTACATCGAGGATTTTGTGGACATATATGTCAAGACCGATCCCCGGACGGTCGACGCCGACGATTTTCATCTGTCGGAGAAGGCCTACCGGGAGTTCGTCGACTTCATGAAGGACAAGGATGTCGAGTATCGTTCCGAGACGGGACGCCTGATAGACGAACTGCGCAAAAAGGCCGAGGCCGAGCGTTACATCGACCGCGTGCGCGACGATCTGGACCGGATGGAGCAACACATCCGCGACGACAGGGACAACAACCTGAATATCTACCGCAAGGAGATAACCGAGATGATCGAGGACGACATCATCCTGCGCAGCAGCTACTCGCAGGGAGTTACGCGCCACAAGCTCAAGAGCGATCCCGATGTGGCGGCCGCCATCCGTCTGCTGGGCGATCGCGACGAGTATCGCAAGATCGTTACCACGCAGGACACCGCCCGCAAGTAACGCGACGCGGGAGCTGAAACGGCGATGGATGCGGCCCTCCGCCCCAAAAGCGCCAAGAAGCGCCCCAGAAGCGCAGATTGTGGCTGCGGCTGTGCAGATTTGTGCGAGCAACGATGACAATACTTCTCATATTAGCTTCATCTTGCAGTTTTGCTTGTCAAAACTGCCGACTCCCTCGCCCGACAGCGGCTTTTAGCCGCTGTCGGGCGAGGGCGGGGAGTCGAAAAACAGATTGTCGATTGCAGCCCTCCGCCCCAAAAGCGCCCCAAAAGCGCCCAAGAAGCACAAGAGTGTGGCTGCGGGCCGCCGACCTCTTCGAGGCCGAACCAAACAACTGGGAAATAAATGCTTTATAGTTATATTCTTTCCAAAGCCCCTTTTTGTGGAACTAATATTCAATTCTTAATTCGCATAATGAATAAGACAATAAAAAAAATCAATCGATACCCCTTTGTGCGCAACCTTGTGATGGCCCTCTGCGCCCTCATTGCGTTCGCGTTTGTGCTGAGTGTGTTGCTGGGCGTCTTCACGCGACACAACACCCACCGCACCGTTCCCGATTTTCGGGGGATGCAGATCGACAAGGCGACCAAAGCGGCGCGACGGGCCTCGATGCGCACCTGTGTGGCCGATTCGCTCTTTTTGCCCGCCTACGAGCCCGGAGTTGTGCTGGAGCAGGTGCCAGCCCCCGGCGCAAAGGTCAAGGCGGGACGCAGGATATTTTTGACCGTCAACTCGACTCACCGCCAAAAGGTCAGGATACCTTACGTCGCGGGGTTTTCGCTGCGGCAGGCCAAGAACAACCTCGAAGTGGCCGGACTGGAGATCGAAAAACTTGTCTACCGTGGCGACATAGCCACCAACAACGTCCTCGAGGAGCGCTATGGCAAGACTGTCATCACTCCGAAGACCGACATGGAGGTCGAGGTCGGCCAGGGTGTTACGCTGGTGGTAGGGCTCGGTCCGGGGGCGACGGCGCAGGCGGTGCCGCGCGTGGTGGGCTTCTCGCTCAAGGAGGCCAAAAGCCGCATCTGGGAGGTGGGGTTCAACGTGGGTGCGGTGGAGATGGACGAGGGCATAACCCTTCTGAACCAGTCCCAGGCCAAGGTCTACCGGCAAACCCCCGACTATCCCCAGCGGGCGGGCTACGGCGCGCAGGTCAATATCCGCCTGACCCTCGACCAGACCAGGATCGACCGGGGGATCGACCGCTCGGACGCCGTGGCGCGCAAGGTGGTGCAGGACGAGGAGCAACAGGATGAAACCGACAGCAAGGATGACACACCGCCCGGCAAGCCCTGACCCGGCGCAGATGGCGCAGCAACAGGCCCGGCAGGAAGATGAGGGGCAGACCGCTCCGCCGCTGGAGATCATCGCCGTCGGCGAGCAGATGAGCGCGGAGCGGGACGGCGAGCAGAGTGTGGCGCGGGGCGTGGAGTTGGGTGGAGAGCGGGACGGGAAGTTGGGTGCGGAGCGGGACGGCGAGCGATTGTCGGCCGCCGGAGCGGACGGGCGTTTGCCCGACGAGCTCGACGATGACGCGCTGGACGACGACTTTGTCGCGGACGGCGAGTCGGGACAGCTCGGGCAGGCGGGGGAGATGTTCGAGCACTTTGCCGTAACGGCCGACAGGGGCCAGTCGATGATCCGCATCGACAAGTTCCTCACCTGCCGCATCGAGAACGCTTCGCGGGTCCGCATCCAGCAGGCCGCCGACAATGGCAGCGTGCTGGTCAACGGGGTGGCCGTCAAGTCGAGCTACAAGGTCAAACCGCTGGACCGCATCTCCATTGTGATGCCCTACCCCCGGCGGGAGGTGGAGATCATCCCCGAACAGATACCGCTCGAGATAGTTCATGAGGATGACGACCTGCTGCTGGTCGACAAGGCTGCCGGTATGGTGGTGCACCCCGGCCACGGCAACTACTCGGGCACGCTGGTCAACGCCCTGGCCTGGCACCTTCGCGAACATCCCCCCTTCGAGGGGAGCGACATGCGCGCCGGGCTGGTCCACCGCATCGACAAGAACACCTCGGGGCTGCTGGTGGTGGCCAAAAACGCACGCGCCCATAACTTCCTGGCCAAACAGTTTTTCGATCACACCATATCGCGGCGCTACGTGGCGCTGGTGTGGGGCAGCTTCGACCACGACCAGGGGCGCATCGAGGGCAACATAGGCCGCAGCGTGCGCGACCGCCTGCGCATGGCGGTCTACGCCGACGGCCGGGAGGGCAAGGCGGCCGTAACACACTACCGCGTGCTGCGGCGTTATGGTTATGTTACACTGATAGAGTGTCGTCTCGAGACGGGGCGCACCCACCAGATCAGGGTGCACATGGAGCATATCGGCCATCCGCTGTTCAACGACGAACGTTATGGCGGCGACCGCATCCTCAAGGGGACGACCTTCTCCAAATACCGGCAGTTTGTGGAGAATTGCTTCGCGCTGATGCCGCGCCACGCCCTCCACGCCCGCAGCCTCGGCTTTGTCCACCCCACCACCAGAGAGGAGGTCAGTTTTGAATCGGAACTGCCCGACGATTTCCGCGCGCTGCTCGAACGCTGGGAGAGCTACGGAGCCACCCATCCCGGGACGGAGGAGGGATGAAGGCAGGTTCGGTTTGCCGTCTGTTGCGCGGCCAGCAGGCGGCGGGGGGCTGCCCCGCAAACCGACAGGTGTCGGGGCCGCAGGCTCCGCGCGGGCGACGATAGATTGCAGCCCGTAGCCCAAGAAGCGCCCGGGAAGCGCCCAGGAAGCGCCCAAGAAGCGCAGAGTGTGGCTGCGGCTGTGCCGACCTCTTCGAGGCCGAAAAACAGGCGATGTTTAAATGCACAACGGGCTTCTCAGATTATATTCATCTTGCAGTTTTGCCTGTCAAAACTGCCGACTCCCTCGCCCGGCAGCGGCCTTAGCCGCTGGGGGGGCGGGGGGG
>BNXD01000065.1 GCA_025999315.1 Bacteroidia bacterium
CTTCGTTGCTTCCCATCAAAATACTTTCCCGGTATTACTTCGGAAAAACGCCTTGACCGCAATCCACAACAGCATTAAATCCGAATATCCCAATTTATGTGAACACGCCCTAAAGATGATAACCCGAAAAATAACATGCCCCGAGTGCGGGCAGAGCGTAACCCTGCCGTGGGGGTGGGTGCTGGGCATCGAGATGGTCGTGCGATGTCGTGGTTGTCGACGTCGGTTCAAGACGGGCTACAAGATGGGGGCGGTGTTGATGGCGCTGGCCCTGACCGTATCGGTTGCGCTGGCCGATCTGGCGATCTGGCTGCTGGGTTCGTGGTCGACGCTGATCGTTGCGCCGCTTGTTGTGCCGGGGTGGATATTTTGGGGCTTTGTGGCAAGAAAATGGTTTCTGGTGCGCAAAAGCAGAAAAATATGGCGTATCTTTGTCCGCCACAGCACAATGTGATCTCTGCCACAGCATAATAACCTCCATTGACAGAACGCAAATGATGGGACGTTCGCCTTGAGCGAAAAGATAGAGAGTCATGCAAGTAACGGATATTATAAACGAAGCGACCGGGAAGGGGCGCACGCTGTTCACTTTCGAGCTGTTGCCGCCGTTGAAGGGGGATGGGCTCGCAGGGATATTCCGTGCGATCGATCCGCTGGTGGAGTTCAGCCCGTCGTATATCAACGTAACGTTTCACCGCGAAGATTTTGCGGGCAGCGGCGAGGACCGGCACATGGTGCGGCGGCGTCCGGGGACGGTGGGGGTGTCGGCGGCCATACGTCAACGGTATGGGGTCGAGGTGGTGCCGCATCTGATCTGCGGCGGGTTGTCGCGTTACGACATCGAGGATGCGCTGATAGACCTCGACTTTCTGGGCATCAACAATGTGCTGGCGTTGCGTGGCGACAACCTGCGCGGCCAGGAGCGTTTTGTGCCCCATCCCGACGGCCATGCGCACGCCGAAGGGCTCGTCGGTCAGATCGCCGACATGAATCGCGGCATCTTCATCGACGGACAGGTGAGCCCGTGCCACAACAGCGAGTTCTGCATCGGGGTGGCGGGTTACCCCGAGAAACATGCCGAGGCCGCCTCGATGGAGGAGGACATCGCCAACCTCAAACGCAAGGTGGATGCCGGAGCGAGCTACGTGGTAACGCAACTGAGCTTCGACAACGGCCGGATATTGTCGTTCATCGAACATTGCCGTGCGGCGGGGATCGACGTGCCCATCATCCCCGGCCTGAAACCCCTGTCGACCAAAACGCAGATAGACGTGCTGCCGTCGCTGTTTCATGTCGACATTCCCGCCGAGCTGGCTACTGAGGCGCGCAGGTGCAAGGATAACGACCATGTGAAAGAGCTGGGCATCGAGTGGGCTGTCGCCCAGGCCCTGGAGCTGAAAAAGGCGGGGGTGCCGGTGTTGCACTTCTATACCATGGGACGTAGCGACAACATGTGCCGCATCGCTCGAAAGGTGTTCTGAATCGGGCGACTTCGCCTTTCTGTTGCCCTTTGGTAGACGTTGAAACATGAACAAACTTCAAGGACAATGGTGAGGCGTTGCATGTCGTTCGGCTTTGCGGAGCAAAGTCGGCAGCCCGCAGCCGCCCCCCGCGGCGGGCTGCAAAACGCTGGCTCGCAAAAAAACGCTCGCCTTTCTCCTCGTTGGCTTCGCCTTTCTCCTTCGCACCTCGGCAGAGTTTTCGAGCAAGCTCGACTCTGCGCTCGGTTTGTCGTCGATTGCAGGGCATAGTCCGCAAGCGGCCTTAAGCTCCTGCTTCGTTCGTCGATTCACCTTCGGCTCGGACAGTCCAGTCCACCGCCGTCTGCGGGCCGCCTTTGCTTTCGCCACCTTTCGCACGGAATGACGCATTTAAACCAACGTTTAAATGCTCAACGGGGCTCCGTCTCCATATCACTGATTATTCTATCGAGGCGATGGCGAGCGGAGTGGTATAGATCACTCCGGGGGCGAAAGCCTGCACATCTTTCTGGAATGTGGTTTTGTAGCTGCCTCCCATGTCGTCGGCCAGGTTGACCGTTATGGTGAAACTGTCGCCCTGCGGGATGACCATCGATGGGTCCCATGTGGCCATCAGACGGGCAGCATAGGGCTTGGTCGAGAGTTCGGGCCAATCGAAAAACCAGCAACTCAACGCCTGAAGCCCGTCGTCGCCCATCAGTTGAGCCCCGTTGAACGGAACGCCGTCGCCACGCACGGCAAATGTCTTGATGAAGTAGGGCTGGCTGGCGGCTATCTCCATCGACGTCATGTAGAGCGTCTGCGACAGGGTGTTCGTAACCTCGAACTCGAGCACCGACATGCAGTGGGCCAGCGAGAAACTGGGCGCGGCGTCGGAGGTGGCGGTCACCGGCGGAGCCACGAAAAGGATGTTGCCCTCGATGTCCGAGTTGACGCCCGAACCGACCTGCCCGGCCCCACTGGCAAACGAGACCACGTCGTAAAACAGAAAGTTGTTGCCGCTCTGGTCGGCCATGCAGTCGAGGTTGTTGCCCGCATTGGCGGCAAAAACGGCGATATAGGTGTGCCCGGGCGTCAGGGGGTTGCTTCCCGAGAGGGTGAAGGTGCCCGATTTGCCCGTCGCATCCACCGACGAGAGGACAAACTTGTGCCAGTCGCCCTCGTCGTTAAGCATACTGCCGTTCTGGTCGAACTCCAGCACGTAGATAAAATCTTTCGGCGACCAGGTCAGCGCATTGTTTCCACTGCCGCCGATCGACACCCTGGTCGATGCGCAGTTGACGGTTATGGTGCGTATGGAACCTTCACCCGAGAGATCACCCGTCCAGGCAACCTGGATCTTGACGCACGAGGTCAGCAACACCGACGCCAGCGCCGCAAAAAACGTCGAACTTTTCATGGCCTGTATCTGTTGTTCGTTAAAAAACCCTACCACGGTTGAACCACAAAATCGGAAGGCGGCGCTACCGCATACCTCCGCTCGATGCGTACCTCTATGACCTCCATGCCGGAAGAGAAATATGTCGATTTCGATGCGCTGTTTTCCTTGACCGTATGGTTTTTGGCAAGTCGGCTACCGACCTGTGAGAAATAACATAGCAAAAAGGGTGCCACAATTGCGGCACCCTTTCAAGGCTTGTGATATGTGGCTGAGTTTATGGGTGTTACTTGATGCGTTCGTAATACTCCCTGGTGCGGGTGTCCACGCGGATCTTGTCGCCGGTGTTGATGAACAGAGGCACCTTGACCGTCGCGCCGGTGTCGACCGTCGCGGCTTTGAGCGAGTTGGACGAGGCTGTGTCGCCCTTGACGCCCGGCTCGGTGTAGGTAACCTCCATGTCGACAATGGGCGGCAACTCGGCCGACAGCACCTGCTCCTTGTCGGTGTGGAACATCACCTCCACCACCTGCCCTTCGCGCATCAGATCGGCATTGTCGATCAGATCCTTGTCGATGCTGATCTGCTCGAAAGTCTCGGTGTGCATAAAGTGGCTGCCCATATCGTCGTCATAAAGATACTGGTAGGGGCGACGCTCCACCCTCACCGGCTCGATCTTCTCGCCCGCAGAGAATGTGTTCTCCACCACACGCCCGTTCTCGAGATTCTTGAGCTTGGTGCGCACGAACGCAGGGCCCTTGCCCGGTTTGACATGCTGAAACTCGACGACCGTATAGGTCTTACCGTTGTACTCGATGCACATTCCGTTTTTCAGGTCCGCTGTTGTTGCCATAATAAGTAATCTTCAATTAAATAAAGTACAAATATATCTCAAAAAGTGCAAAGAAAAAAATCATTTCCCGCCCCAGCGATATTCGGGTTCGCCAATGCCGAGCAGGGTTACGACTCGGTCGGCGACAGTGGCGCAGAGCTCTTCGACGGTGGCCGGATGGCTGTAGAACGACGGGCAGGCGGGGGCTATCACTGCGCCGCACTCCGACAGGGTCGCCATGTTGCGCAGGTGTATCGTATTTAGCGGGGTCTCGCGGGGTACTATCACCAGCGGTCGACGCTCCTTGAGCATGACATCGGCGGCCCGGCCAACCAGATCGCCCGAGATGCCCGAAGCGATACGCCCCAGCGTCCCCATGCTGCACGGGATGACGATCATGGCGTCCCACGACGCCGAACCCGAGGCGGGCGAGGCGAACATGTCATTGTTGTCCAGAGACTCGATGCGAGGGTCAGACAGAGGTATCTCAACCCCCTCCTCACGCGCCACTTCGATGGCCGTAGAGGTGAATATCAACGCTATGCGTTCTGTCTGTTCGGAGGCGAGCAGCCGCCGGACCACCTGAAGGGCGTAGATCGAGCCGCTGGCTCCGGTTACGGCCACGACGATATTGTGCACAGGCCCCGTCACAGGTCTATGGCGGAGCATTTGAGCCCCGCCCGGGAGATGTAGTCGAGCACTCGGGGCAGGGCGTAACGCAGATTGCGAAACGCCTTGTTCGAGTCGTGAAAGACGATGATCGACCCCGGACGAATGTAACGGGTGGTGTTGCGCACACACGACTGCGGCGAGACGTAGCGGCTGTAGTCGCGGCTCAGCACATCCCACATGATGATGTTGTAACGCTCGCCGAGCGCCTTCACCTGCGCGGGGGTGATGCGACCGTAAGGGGGACGCAACAGGTCGGAGCGTAGTATCTGGTTGGCAAAATCGACATCCTCGACGTAGCGCTCCAGCCCCTGCTCCCACCCCTTCTGGTGGCTGTAGGTGTGGTTGCCGACCTTGTGGCCCGCCTCGACGATCATGCGGTGCAGGTGGGGATGCAGCTCGGCGTTCTTGCCCAGACAGAAAAAAGTGGCCTTGGCGTCGTAGGCGGCCAACTGCCCGAGCACCCACTCGGTAACCTCGGGCGTAGGGCCGTCGTCGAAGGTGAGGAACACCCTGTCGGGAGTGTCGAAACTCCAGATGACCGAGGGTATCAGCCGGCGAATAAAACCAAAGGGGACAAAACGCATTCTGGTGAGGGATAACTGGTGCAAATATATCGGTTTTTTGGTTCAAAACAGGTAACGGCAGACAAGTAATCCGAAATTATTATTGACATATACCCGTTGTGCATTTAAACATTGCCTTTTTTTCGGCCTCTACGAGGCCGGCACAGCCGCAGCCACACTCTGCGCTTGCTGGGCGGAGGGCCACAAAATGATATTTGCATCATCACGCCACATAACATGTTAATAATCAATATTCCGCTGAATGCACAAATCGATTTCAATCCTTGATTGGCATTAGTAGTCAAAACTCTACTAACTTTACGCAAAAATATTGATCATGAAAGCCTCGCACTGCCTTATGCCACTGTTGCTCGTCCTGTTTGGGGGCTGCTCGAGCGCCGGGCAGAAAAAGGCGCCCTCCACCGGCCGGCCCTACGAAGTGGTCGTAGTCTGCCCCCGAGGCGTGTGGGAGGGCGTGGCGGGCGATACGCTGCGGGCGATACTGCTCGCGCCCGTCGAGATGATCAACCAGCGCGAACCCCTCTTCGATGTGTGCCACATGCTCCCGGCCGGCATGGGCAACTTCGCCAAACGGCACCGCAACACACTCGTCGTCGGTATCGGCCCCGAATACTCCCGGCCCGGGATCGGCGTCCGTCGGGATCTCTTTTCAATGCCGCAGATGGTCGTCTCGGTTACGGGCCCCGATCAGAGCAGCGTTGCCGAACATCTCTCCTGCTGCCGCGCCGCTCTGGTCGAGATGATTGGGCAGAGCGAACATGAGCGTTACGCGGCCACGGCCCGAAAAAACAGCGCCCGCAACCTCGAAGAGCTGATCGAGGGCAAGTTCGGCTTCAAAATGACGATCCCCCGGGGATACGCTCTGCGCAACAAGTCGAAGGATTTTCTGTGGCTGTCGTCGGAACACCCCCAGGCCAGCCAGGGCATCGTCATCTACCGCTATCCCTGCTCGGGCAAGGGCGATCTCGAACCTGAGACGCTCGTAGCGCGGCGCAACGAGCATCTCGCCCGCATACCGGGCCCTTCCGAAGGATCGTACATGACCACCGCCGCCGAATTTCCGCCTTCGGTGGAGCGCGTGTGCATAGGCCTGCGCCAGTGGACTTGCATACGGGGCTTCTGGGATGTGGCGGGCGACTTCATGGGCGGCCCCTTTGTCGGCTGCTCGAGCGTCGACTCTTCGACGCGCAGCGTGGTGAGCGTCGACTGTTACGTCTTCTCGCCCAAGGAGCACAAACGCAACTACCTGCGTGAGCTGGAGGCCCTCGTGCTGTCGGTGAGGTTCCCCGGCGACAGCCTCGCCCTGAAGGAGTAGCGACGACGGCGCGTCAGACAGGACGATAGAGGGGACGGGAAGCATCGCGAGGATCGCAGACCCCTGCGGGCTACGAACGAGGCAGCGCAAGTAAGGCGGGCGTCTTTTTTCCCGCCGATTTTGGCTGTCTGTTTGGTGTCTAAAATGTTGCGGCATCCCGCCACCGGTCAGGTCTGCATTTTTCGAGCTCTCAAAAACATGGGAGCTCGAAAAATTCGTACCTTTGCCTCGAAGTTTAGTCATCAAAACTCTTATGATTTTCCGAACCGAGGTACAGATCACCCCTTTGGGGCTGACGGTCGACCACCGTACGCGCTTTTTTGCCGTGGGGTCGTGTTTTGCCGACAATATCTCGCGGCATCTGGACCGCGCCCGGTTCCGCGTAAGTGGCAACCCGTTCGGGACGATGTTCAACCCCGCGTCGGTGGCCCTGTGTCTCGACCGGTTGCTGGACGGCACGCCATACCTCGAGCAGGAGCTCTCCACCGACGGAGGATTGTGGTTCAGCCACGACCATCACGGCAGCCTGGCCGCCCACTCGCCCTCAGAAGCGCTCGCGCAGATCAACAACGCCCTCGCCGAAGGCTCGCAGGCTCTGGCCGGGGCCGATGTTGTGATCGTTACCCTCGGCACGGCGTGGCTCTACCTGCGGCAGGGGCGCGTGGTGGCCAACTGCCACAAACGTCCGGCAGCGGAGTTCGTCCGCCGCCGAATGGATGTCGACCAGATCGTGGTGAGGCTCACAGAGGTTTTCGACCGACTGTCGGGCAAGCAGATCATCCTGACGGTCAGCCCGGTGCGTCATCTCAAGGATGGTCTGGCAGAAAACTCGCTCAGCAAGGCAACCCTGCTGGTGGCGGCGCATCGTCTGGCCGCGGCCGACGGGCGGATCCATTACTTCCCCGCCTGGGAGATCGTGATGGACGATCTGCGCGACTATCGTTTCTACGCCCCCGACATGGTGCACCCCTCGCAGCAGGCCATCGACTACATCTGGGAGAAGTTCTCTGCCGCGATCATGTCGCCGGCAACCCTCGAGGTGGCCCGGCAGGTCGAGAGCCTCGTCGCCGCCGCCGCCCACCGCCCTCTGAACCCCGACGCCCCTGCTCACAACATATTCCGTCAGGGGATGCTTGCGCGTTGCCTCGACCTGGCCGCCGCCCATCCCGAGATAGACCTCGGTGCCGAGATACGCTATTTCGGAGGA
>BNXD01000066.1 GCA_025999315.1 Bacteroidia bacterium
TGCGATAGAGGTCCTTCAGATGGCGGGCCGCGGCGCGCGTCGAGGCGAGAGGGTCGCGGCGCTGGTCGACAAACGAGGTAACCTCCAGACCGTAGGTCTTGCCGGTGAAATACATGAACTGCCACAGCCCGGTGGCCCCCATGCGCGAGACGGCCGAGGGGTTGAGCGCCGACTCGATCACCGGCAACATCCTCAGCTCCAACGGCACATTGGCGTTGCTGAGCTCCTGCTCGATCATCGGGAAGTAGTATTGCGACAAGCCCAATATCTTGCCCATGGTGGTCTTGCGGGTCTGGGTGTAGGCGATCAGATAGCGTTTGATCACATCGTTGTAGGGCATCTGGATGGGTGAGAAGATGGCCTTCAGACGCGCCCGGTAGACCGAGTCGGGGATGTCGCTCACGGTGGTGGCCGTCGAGTCGATGTCGACAAAGTAGTCGAATATCTGTTCGGGCGAGAGGGAGATGTTGCGACCGTACCACGAGGTGAGCAGCGAGTCGTACTTCTCGTTGGTGTGTTTGACCACATTGGGCTCGGAGGGCGACGCCGCCACGGCCACTGTCGCAGCGCACAGCGCCGCCACCGATACCATATTATATATAAACGCTCTGTTTCTTTTCATAATCTCTCGCTCTCTTTCAATAATCTCTCTCAAAACGTAACATTCATGCTCATACCCATCGATACGCGCGTGCGGCCCGAGGCGAACATCGGCTCGAGGTAGGGCACAACACGCACGGCCATAAGGTTGTCGCTTATGTCGTAATCCTTCAGGTGGGCGTCGACATGGGCGTCGATGATGTTCAGCATATAGAACACCCCGGTCAGTATGATGCACATGTCGCGGTTGCGACGGTATTGATTGCGCAGGTTGCGCAGAAAATCGTCGGGATAGCGCCCGCCGAACTCGTCGTCCTTGCCGCTGGTGCGCTGTTTGTAGGCCAGACGGAAACGCTCGTAACCACGGCTGTTCCAGTCGATCGTGAAGGCACAGGTGGCAAGGCCTCCTATCACGATGGGCAACTTCCAGAACTTGCCGTTGTAGACCTGTCCGGCGCCGGGACAGATGGTCGACAGCGTGGTGGCCTTCTTGACCGAGGTCATCGCGCCCGTATAGTTGACCACCCCGTCGCCCACGAAATAGATGTACGAAGCGATGGCCCCGGCAAAGAATATCTGGCGAAAGGTGTTGTATTTGATCACATTGACCTGCCACGGGTCGAGCTCGCTCTGGGGAGCGTTGTCGAACTTCAGCCGGTCGAAATTGCTTTTATAGTAGTTGTAACGCTTGTTCTCCATCACCCCGTAGTAGATCATCGTCCCCAGCGAGGCGTAGAGAATGGGCAGTTTCCAAGCCTGATTGTTGTAGAGTTGCGAAAATCCCGGAGCCACCAGCGAGATGGCCGTCATGCGCGATATGGGAATCGAGTCGCGAAACATCCTGTTGTGGCGCACGTGCACCGAGTCGACCGGAAGGTTTTTCGTTTCGTCCGCGCCAGCGGTTACATCCGTATTCTCCGCGCCACCGCCCCCCTTCGGACTTTCTGCGCCTGCCACACCTGCAGTGCCCCCCGAATTCTCTGCACCTGCCGCAACTCCCGGACTCTCCGCGCCGCCGACACCTGCAACATCCCCCGCCGCACCCGTGGCCACTCTCCCCACAGCCGTAGTGTCGGCGCGGGCGACGCTGTCGGCCCCGGCAACGACAACCGTCGTATCTGCGGCAGCCTGTGCCGCGCTCGCCGCTTTGGCCGAGGCGTCGACCTCGTGCAACGTCCCGCCCGAAACCTTGTAGTTTTTGGTCGGATCGTCGAGACGGACAGCGCCGCAAAGATCGCCCGAGACGACCACAAAGGCAAGACACAGAGTAGCTAAAGCTCTTCTATACGCCATCCCGGGGTAAGTTGATCAGGCGCCCTGGCCTATTTGCTCGAATTTGCGCAGGAAATGCTCGATGTCGGCGTCGCTGCCAAAGTCGATCATGATGCGACCGCCGCCCTTCGAGTTTTTCTTGATGCCTATGTCCTGCGAGAAGAATTTCTCAAGGTGCTCCACAAGGCGGGTGTAGGTTTCGGGGTACTCCTCGTCGCCGACCGCCTCTTTGGCCGGTTTATCGGCGGCATCGGCCAGCTGTTTGGCCACCTGCTCGGCCTGGCGCACCGAGAGACCCTTTTTGATGATCCTGCCCAGCAGCGGCACCTGCTCCTGCTCGGGGGCCGAGGCGATCGCCTTGGCGTGCCCCATGGTGATCAGCTCGTCGCGTACGGCATACTGAATCTCCAGCGGAAGGTTCAGCAGGCGCATGTAGTTGGCGATGGTCGAGCGTTTCTTGCCCACGCGCGAGGAGAGCATGTCCTGGGTCATGTTGCACTCGTCGACGAGCCGTTGCAGGCTCAGGGCCACGTCGATGGCGTTCAGGTCCTGGCGTTGGATGTTCTCCACCAGAGACATCTCGTGAACGGCCTGGTCGTCCACCTCGCGCACATAGGCCGGGATGCTCTCCTTGCCCGCCATGCGTGATGCGCGAAAGCGACGTTCGCCGCTGATGATCCCAAACTTGCCGTCCTGAGTGCGATTGACGGTGATGGGCTGTATGACCCCCAGCACGCGGATCGAATCGGCCAGCTCCTTGAGGGTCTCCTGGTCGAAAGTGCTGCGCGGCTGTTTGGGATTGGGCGTGATCAGGCTCAGATCGATCTCCTCCATCAGGCTCACCGTCTGACGGGGTTTCTCGTGGAGCGTGGTCACCGCTTCGGTGTCGAGAATGGCGCTCAATCCGCGCCCAAGTCCTTTATTTGTTGTCGCCATTGTCCTGCGATGCTGATTTATTGCGTTTGATAAACTCTTTAGCCAGATTCAGATAGTTGAGACTGCCCAACGACTGGGCATCGTGCAGTATCACCGGTTTGCCGTAGCTGGGGGCCTCGGTCAGACGTATGTTGCGCAGTATCACCGTGTCGAAGACCAGCGGCCCGAAGTGCTCCTTCACCTCGTCGGCCACCTGGTTGGCGTGGCGCGTGCGGGCGTACATGGTCAGCAGGAACCCCTCGATGTCCAGCTCGGGGTTTAGCTTGCTTTTGACCATTTTGATGGTGTTGAGCAACTTGCCCAGCCCCTCGAGCGCAAAATATTCGCACTGCACCGGAATGAGCACCGTGTCTGCGGCCACCAGCACGTTGACGGTGGTGTAGCCCAGCGAGGGCGAGCAGTCGACGATCACATAGTCGTAGCTCTCCCTGATGGGATCGAGCACCTCCTTGATGCGAAAATGGCCCCGCTCCAGGGTGGGCAACTCGGCGTCGGCCCCCACCAGCTCGATGCTCGAGGGCAGCACGTCGAGTTTCTTGACCTCGGGCTGGTGGACGATCACATCGACAGCGCGCTTGTCGCCCATGATGCAGTCGTAGATGCCGTTGGAATGGATGTTAAGCCCCAGACCCGAGGTGGCGTTGGCCTGGGGATCGGCGTCGACAAGCAGGATTTTCTTGCCGAGAATGGCCAGACTTGCGGCGAGGTTGATGGCCGTGGTGGTCTTGCCTACCCCACCCTTTTGATTGGCCAAAGCTACAATTTTACCCATCTTCGTACTTCAATTAGCTTACAAATGTAATCAAAATGTTTTGTTATAACATAAGCGGACGACCATAATTATTTGTTAAAAATCCAAACCGTTTCCAATCTTGCGACAAAATAGCTACCTTTGAGGTCTGTTGTGATAAATATACAAAGAAAAATGGCAGATCTGAAAGGAAAAAGCTTTCTGAAGATGCTCGACTTCTCTCCCCAGGAGATCGAGGCGTTGCTCGCCCTGGCCTCACGGCTCAAAAGAGCCAAGCAGCGCGGGCGTGAGAGACAGAGGCTTCGCGGCAAAAATTTTGCCCTCATATTCGAGAAGGACTCCACCCGCACCCGTTGCGCGTTCGAGGTGGCGGCTTTCGATCAGGGCGCCCACACGACCTACCTGGGCCCCTCCGGCTCGCAAATAGGCAAAAAGGAGAGCATCGAAGACACCGCGCGCGTGCTGGGGCGCATGTACGACGGCATAGAGTATCGCGGATTCGGACAGCAGGTGGTCGAGACCATTGCCCGCCACGCCGGGGTGCCGGTGTGGAACGGGCTGACCACCGAAGCTCACCCCACGCAGATGCTGGCCGACCTTCTGACCATGCGCGAACATGGCGACAAACCGTTTCTCAAAACGAGGCTCTGTTACGTGGGCGACGCTCACAACAACGTGGCCAACTCGCTGATGGTGGCCTCGGCCAAACTGGGGATGGATTTTCGCGCCGTGGCCCCCAAGAGTTGCTGGCCCGAGGGGTCGCTGGTCGAAAAGTGCCGCGACATCGCCTCGCAGAGCGGGGCTATGATCACCCTCACCGAGAGCGTCGAGGAGGGGGTGCGGGGGTGCGACTTTATCTACACCGACGTGTGGGTCTCGATGGGCGAGGCGACCGGGGTGTGGCAGGAGCGCATCCGTCTGCTGGGTCCCTATCAGGTCAACCGCGCCATGCTGGAGGCCACGGGCAACCCCCGGGTCAAGTTTCTGCACTGTCTGCCCGCATTCCATGATCTGAAGACCGAGGTGGGCCGCAAGATCGAGGCGCAGTATGGTCTCGCCGAGATGGAGGTGACCGACGAGGTCTTCGAGAGCCCTGCTTCGATAGTTTTTGACCAGGCCGAGAACCGCATGCACACCATCAAGGCCGTTATGGTGGCCACCATAAGGGGATTATGACCGAGGGCAGACAACCGTCCGGACGATCGACGGCAAATCCGCCCGAGCGCCTCCCCGAGCAGAGGAGTGAGCGCTCCGCCGGTCACAACGGGGCTCGCAAGCCCTATCCCATGGCGCTGGACCTGGTGGCCGTGCTGGCCATCTTCGTCGTGTCGCAGTTGATCGGCGGCCTTGTCAAAGGCAGGGCCGAGACATTGTGGGGGGCGAGCGTCGGGGCGGGCACGCTGATCGGTTACTCCGTCGGAATGATACTGACCATAGCCGGTGTGGCGACGGTCAGGCTCAGCGGCGGAGGGATAAGACTGCCCAAACGTTCCTACGTCGGCGGGGTGATGCCCCACTCGGCGATCATTCTGTGGGGCATAGTGATGTGCCTGGCCATGTCGATGGTGGTCGAACCTCTGATCGACATGATGCCACAGCATTACTATGACCTCCTGACCCAGGCTATCGGCGCCGACGGCTGGGCCATCGTTACCACGATCCTCGTGGCGCCCATCCTCGAGGAGGTACTCTTCCGCGGCATGGTGCAGGAGGCCGTCATGAGGCGGTGGGGCGGTTTTGCGGGCATATTCACAGGATCGGCCATCTTCGCGGTGGTGCACGGCATACCCCAGCAGGTGATCGCCGCATTCTTTGTCTCGCTGGCCATCGGTTATGTCTATATGCGCACCCGGTCGCTGGTGGCGGTGATGGTCATACACGCCTTCAACAACATGCTGGCCTACATCCAGATGAGTCTCTCGGCCGACCCGGCCGCCACCATGCGCGAGTTGGTGGGCGACGCCCGGTGGTACTGGATACTCTACGCCATAAGCGCCGCCCTGGTGGCCGTTTCGGTGGTGGTCATCGCCCTGAGTCGCCCGCAGGTTGAGCGCAAATAACGAGTTGTGTTTTAAATTGGTTGAAAACAGCCATCTCGAACATTAATGGCTCATTTGGCCTCGTTTTGGCTCGCGAAGGCAAGCGAGTAAAGAGACTCTCGCCTTCCTCGCGCTACCTTGACCGTAGCCCGCAAGCGGTCTGCGACCCTCGCTTAGTTGGTTGCGGCCCGTAGCCGGCGGGGGGGGATGCCCCGAGCCGAAGGCGAGGTAAATTGGCAGCCCTCCGCGTGGGGCGGCTGCGGGCTGCCGGCCTCTACGAGGCCGAAAACAGGAAACTTTTTACCATAAATTTATGCTTGTTTGACATTGAGAAACTGTTTAAACTTTATTCATCGAAAATCTTATGGCTCTTGTTTCGCGCTTTTTACACCTTCTCCGCGTTACATAGAACACCGCTATGCGCCTTGTCGGAGGCGCAAAAATCGTCGAAAATCGACGACAAACCGAGCGCAGAGGCGAGTTTACTCGCAACTCTGCCGAGCGACGAGGAGAAGGGCGGGCGTCCCTTTGCCCGCCAACAGCAGGAGAAAGGCGAAGCCAACGAGAACATAATCTTTTTCGCGAATAAAATTTAAACAGTTTCTTACTTTGTTGGTTTGCATCTGAACGGACCGTCGATCTGCTTCACTCTGTACTCCGTATCTCCGTCGTCGAGCATATAGACAAAGTACTCCTGTCCGCCCGGGGACACTCTTATGACAATGTGTCCCCCGATGCCGGCGCAACGGGAGTAGAGTTGAGGGTCGGCATCTGTCAGCGATCGGTCTATGTTGGTGAAATACATTCTTCCCGCTCCCCACATTCCGCTTTCCGAAATCCTGCGTATGATCTCCTTGTCCGGTTGAATATCGCGAATGTAGAAACTCTGTGTTACGATGACATCTGGCCGTAGCAACTCCAGCATATTATCCTGCATGGTCTGGGGCGAAAGATGGTGGTGCGCCTTCATCGCTTCGACGGGGCGCCCGATGGCCAGAGCGCACGGATATTCCACCCGGGTATTTCCACCGGCATCACCGGCGGTGAAATAGTCGAACTCCCCGTAGCGCAGCAAAATGCCGCATGATGCCCCGTTCTCCCTCAGAGTGCCGTCGCCGTAGTGGTCCACAACCTTCTCCCCGTCCCACACGCAACCGTTGGAGCAGATGCCCGTGATGCTGAAATCGGGATAGCGCTCCGGCTTGTGCTTCAGCGGAAATTGTCCACTGTCTCCCAGGCGCAGCATCCCGGCTTTCAGTCCATTGTGCTCCACGGCATGGCCGATGAATTTGCGATAGTTGTCCAATGAAGCCGTGCTCATCGCCAGAAAGGCGAGAGAGTCATACGCAGGATAGGCCCTGTCGATCATCTCCCCGAACGGGATCTCTGCATAGAGAGCGGTTACTCCGCTCAGCACATAATCCCCATCGGCGGTTTTGTCGTACTCCGGTTCCAGC
>BNXD01000067.1 GCA_025999315.1 Bacteroidia bacterium
TGCGCCGAACTCGGGCTTTTAGTCGCTTACGCGCCTAACGCCCTCGAACAGCGGCTCGCTTGGCGCCTGCGGCTCCAACCGCCTCGCTCTCGACGCGCTCCGCTTTACGCCTCCTCGCAACGGCGGCCTTGGCTTCGCGCTTTTTGAACGTTGGGCGCGACGACACTTTCCAATCGCCGCGTAGCGGCGAAGCATCCCCCGGCATTGAGCCGAGGCGTTAAGCGAGCGGAGAAAATTGAGCGCCCGGCGACGCCACTTGTTTGACGACGTTAGGCCCCGCATGGGGACTAAAAGGAGGAGGTTTGGCGTCGTAGCTCAATTTTCTCCAGGCGAGTAGCCGGAAGTTGTTGGCTCGCAAAAAGACGCTCGCCTTACTCCTTCGCGCCTCGGCCATTACCGAGCGAGCTCGGATGGCGCTCGGCTTGGCGTCGTTTGGTTACTTTTTATAAAAAAGTAACCGCCCCGCGCGCAGCGGTTTCAAAAGACCGTAGACAACGGACAAACTTAAGGTCAAAGTAAGAACGCTGCCTGTTTTTCGACTCCCCGCCAGCCCCTAACGGCAAAGCCGCTGCCGGGCGAGGGAGTCGGCAGTTTTGACAGGCAAAACTGCAAGATGGAGCTAAGAAACAGTTTAAAATTTATTCATCGATAACGACTCTTTTGAATGTATTAACAGCACTAAAGGGTAAAGACTATGAACATAGTAAAACAGCTTTCCGTTTTTCTGGAGAACAAGACGGGGCGCATCAACGAGTTGGCCCGCATATTGGGCGAGAACGGCATCAACATGACCGCTTTCAGCACATCGGACAATCCCGAGTTCGGCATCATGCGCATGATCGTCTCGGACGCGGAGCGTGCGGCTGAGCTGTTGCGCGCCAGCGGTTTCGGGGTCAACATTTCCGACGTGCTGCATGTCTATGTGCCCAACACCAGCGGTGCGTTGAGCAGAGTGCTCGAGGCGCTGGCGAGCCACAATATCTTTATCGAGTACATGTACGCCTTCTCGGACGGCGACGAGGCCAGTGTGGTGATCCGCACGGGCGACCTCGGCCGCAGCATCGAGATACTCAAAGAGAGCTTCCCTTCGGAATGTTGACCGATCGCGCCGATCATGGGTTATAACGAAGAGAAACAGCGGCAGTTGGACATCCGCTACATGAAGATGGCCCGGATATGGGCCGAGAACTCCTATTGCGTGCGCCGCAAGGTGGGGGCGTTGCTGGTCAAGGACAAGATGATCATCTCGGACGGCTACAACGGCACACCGGCCGGTTTCGAGAACATCTGCGAGGACGAACAGGGCGCGACCAAGCCCTACGTGCTTCACGCCGAGGCCAATGCGATCACCAAAGTTGCCCGAAGCGCCAACAGCAGCCTCGGGGCGACGCTCTACATCACTGCCAGCCCGTGCATCGAGTGCTCAAAACTGATCATTCAGGCGGGGATCAAACGGGTGGTCTACTGCGACTCGTACCACAGCGACGACGGCCTGCGACTGCTCTCCCGCGTAGGCATCGAACTGGTGCAGATCGACGACAACGCCTGCTGCCAAACGTAGAAACTCTGCAAAGACATGGACGAGATATATCACATGGAGGAGCATTTCGAGCCGGAGGCGCTCGAGAGCCTCAAAGAGAGCTACCGCAAGATCATCGAGGCCCTTGGCGAGGATGTTTCGCGCGAGGGGCTGCTCAAGACCCCCGAGCGGGTGGCCAAGGCGATGGCCTTTATGACCCATGGCTACAGCGTCGACCCGCGGGAGATCATCCTCTCGGCCAAGTTTCAGGAGGACTACAAACACATGGTGCTGGTCAAGGACATAGACCTCTATTCGCTGTGCGAGCATCACCTGCTGCCTTTCTACGGCAAGGCGCACGTGGCCTATATTCCCAACCGCTATATCACCGGGTTGTCGAAGATCGCCCGGGTGGTGGACAGTTTCGCGCGCCGACTGCAGGTGCAGGAGCGGCTGACGGTCCAGATACGCGACTGTATCCAGGAGGCGCTCGACCCGCTGGGGGTTGCGGTGGTGATCGAGGCCAGCCATATGTGTATGCAGATCAGGGGGGTCCAACGCCTCAACTCGACAACCACCACCTCGGCCTTCACCGGGGTCTTCCTCTCCCAGAGCAAAACCCGCGAAGAGTTCATCCACCTGATAGGATCACATCTCAAGTAGGGCCTGTTAACAAGCCCCGGCTACCGCACCCAAACGCCGGTGATCTCGCCGACGAAAAACCGGTGAAGGTCCCGCTCGGGATAGATCGCCCCCACGATACTGCTGTCGATGAAATTGCTCTCCGCCAGAGAATCGGCGTAGAGCTTGCGACACTCGATCACCATCGAGGCCTCATTGAACGTTACGCTGCCGCCCTCGGTGGCGCAGGGCGTCAGGTGCGCATCGCGAACCTTGTCGCCGTCGCGTCCCGACCGCGAGCCGCAGATGTTCAGCGCGGCACGGTAGCGCTCGTCGAAAAACGACAGGGTGAACAGCGAGTTGCGCTCGACAAAACCGAGCGTATGACGCTGCGGCCTGATGAAGACGATGGCTACATGGCGGTTCCAAAGTTCGCCCATCGCGCCCCAGCTGGCGGTCATGGTGTTGAAGTTATGCTCATCCCCGGCCGTGATGAGCATCCACTGACGGGAGATCATCTCTATGATGTTGCCGTCGATCTGCAAAGGAGAAATCTTTTTCATTTTCGTTGAGATTTTATGGGCTTTCCCGATCCCTCAGGGCGTGCCGACAAGCCTCGAAAAAGTCAATACCTGAACGAGCTGCCGCCGATAAATTCGCGAAGGATCGAGGTGGGGGGTATCTCTTCGGGAGCGGTGGGGGTGAAGTTGTCGATGAACTTGAGCAGTCGCACGGCTTCGCCGTATTCGGGCACGTTGTTGGGGACGTCGTGCAGCAGCGGCTCGGCAAAGTTGCGCAGGATCGAGATCTCGTAGAAGAGCGACGAGTTGAACATCACATCGGCGTTTTCCTGGTAGGGGAAGACATATTTGTCCTCGCCGCGGCGAACGCTCTCCCAGCGTTTGAGGGTCTCCTGGGCGTTCTGGCCGCGAGTGTGGTGGTCGCGCACCAGACGTCGCAGCAGGCGGTTGTCGGTGGTGGCGATGCGCGACAGGTTGTCGAGCGATATGGAGGTGAGGGCCGAAGCGTATATCTTGAACTTGTATTTGTCGTCGATGCTGGCCGTCAGTTTGGGGTTCAGGCCGTGAATCCCTTCGACGATCACGATGCCGCGGGCCTCGAGGCGGGTAGATTTCGGACTGAAGGTGCGTTTGCCGGTGATGAAGTCATAACGCGGCAGGTTGATGGTCTGGCCGTCGAGCAGCGCCTGAAGGTCTTCGTTGAATTTGGCCACGTCGATGGCGTCGAGGCGTTCGTAGTCATACTCGCCGCTCTCGTCGCGGGGAGTGTGATCGCGGTCGACGAAGTAGTTGTCTAGCGAAACGATCACCGGCGTGAGGCCCAGCACTTTGAGCTGGATCGACAGGCGTTTGGCGAAGGTGGTCTTGCCGCTCGACGAGGGGCCCGAGATGAAGACCAGCTTGACGTCGCGGTCGCGGTTGGCCGAGGAGATGGTGTCGCCTATGATGGCGAGTTTCTTCTCGTGGAACGCCTCGGCGACCTTGATCAGCTCGCTCGCCTCGCCTTCGAGGATCTTGGCGTTGAGCGAGCCGATGTTCGACACTCCCATCACGCTGACCCACTCCTTGTACTCCTTGAATATGTCGAACATCTTGTCCTGGGCCACCATACGCTCCAGCTCGTCGGGCTTGCTGCGCTTGGGGATGGCCAGGTAGAGGCCGTTGTAGTATTTGCGGATGTCATAGAGGCAGAGCACGCCGGTGGAGAGGGCCAGCGCGCCGTAGAAGTTGCCGTAGATGTCGGCCAGCGAGTAGATCGTCTCGTAGAGACGCGGCCGGGTGTGCAGCAGGTCGAGCTTGTCTGAGTAGCCCATGCGGGTGTAGAGCTCCTCGACCTCGGTGGTGAACAGACGCTGGTTGACGATGGGGATGTTCTGCTCCACCAGTTCGTCCATGCGTTTTTTTGATCGCCTCGACCTGCTCCTGGGTCGCCTTTTCGATGCCCTCGATCTCGCAGTAAAAGCCCTTGGAGACGGAGTGTTTGATGGTCAGACGCTTGCCCGGAAAGACATCGTGCACCGCCTTGTCCAGCGTAAAGAAAAGGGTGCGCTGGTAGACGCGGATACCCTCGAAGTGGGTTACGTCGATAAATCGCACCGACACGGGATCGAAGATGCGATAGGTCAGCTCGCGGATGCGGTTGTTGACATAGGCGGCAATGAACGGATAGGGGTTCTGCAGCGAGATGATCCCCGCCACATCCTTCAGCGTGCTGCCCATGTTGACGAACAGCTCGCTGCGGTTGTTCTCGCAATATATTTTGACGACCTCTGCCATGACCAAAAAGTATTATAAGGTTCTGCAAAGGTACAAATATTGTGCAATTTTTCTACATTTGCAGATCATGAGGCCCGGTTCAGGGCCCGACAATATTTACAGATTATGAAAAAGCTGTTTTACGGGGTGTCGATCCTCGCGGCCGCGGCGATGCTCGCCTGCTGCGCCGGGGGCAAAGAGCGCAGGATCACGATCATATCGACCAACGATACTCACGCCTCGATCGACATGTTTGCGCGTTTGGCCACGCTGGTCGATAGCCTCAGGCGCGGCGGACAGGATGTGCTGCTGGTCCATGCCGGCGACTGGTCGACGGGCAATCCATATGCCGATCTCTATCCGCGCAACGACTATCCCAACATCGCGCTGATGGATTCGCTGGGCTATGACCTGGCCACGCTGGGCAACCACGAATTCGACCACGGGACCGATACCCTTGCCGCGCGTCTGGCCGAGGCGACGTTCGAGGTCGTAGTGGCCAACATGCAGAGCAACGGTTCGCTGCCCGATCTGCCTTCGTACCGTCTGATCGACGTCTCGGGGTTGCGCATCGGCGTTCTGGGGCTGATAACGGTTACTCCCAGCGGCTATCCCGACGGGTTTGTCTACAATTTCGGCCGGACGACCTTCTCGGACCCCATCGAAACGGCCCGCAAATACGCCTTCCTGCGCGACAGTTGCGATCTGGTGATCGCGCTGACCCATATCGGCTATGAGCAGGATTCGCTGCTTGCCTCGGCCGCGCCGTGGATCGACTTGGTCATCGGCGGCCACTCGCACACCACTCTGCCCGAGGGCCGGTGGACGGGCGGCGATCTTCAGACGGGGGGCGGCGCCTTCATCACACAGACCGGCTCGAAGCTTCAGTATGCCGGGGTAACGACCCTCGCGGTCGACGAGCAGGGCAGGGTGGTCGACATGACCAACATGCTGGTCGACCTGGCGACGCTGCCCCCCACGCCCCGCATCGCGGCGATGGTCGAGCGTTTCAAGTCGGAGGGCGAGTTCGGTCGGCAGATCGGCCTGGCAGATAGTTGTTTCGACAGGCCGGCCCTGTGCAATCTCTTCGCCGATGCGCTGCGCGAGGGCGCCGGGGCCGACATCGCGCTGGTCAACGGCGGCGGGGTGCGACTCGAGCGGCTCGACAGCGGACGGATAACCCGCGGCGATCTCTTTTCGCTCGAGCCGTTCCGCAACCGCGCCTGTCTGGTCGAGTTGACACGCGACGAGATCGACGGATTGATCCGGGAAAAGTTCAACTCCGTCGGCAAGGAGTCGCACACGATCGACCTCTGGCCTTCGGGTATGCGTTACACCCTAACGGTCGATGATGCCGGAGAGATGGCGGGCATCGAGATGAGCATCGACAACCCTTCGCGCCGGGGACGCTACCGGGTCGCCATGTCGGACTATGTCTACGGCAGCTATCGCTTCACCCACCGCAGCCACGGCGTCGACACCGGCCGTCCGCTCACCTCGCTGCTGGTCGAATACGTAGAGAAACACTCGCCCCTGAACCCTGACTCCGAAACAAGGGCGACGGTGCGGGGAAGATAAAGAGCCATGCTTGCAAAATCGGACATATCGTTGATCCGTTCGCTGGGCGACAAGCGTGTCCGGGACGAGCGGGGTTTGTTTGTCGTCGAGGGACGCAAGATGGTTTTGGAGGCCCTCGAGTCGCCTTCGGGGGTGGAGAGGCTTTTTGTGGCGGCCCGGGCGCAGGGAGATGTCGAGGAGTCATGCAGGGCGGCAGGGCTGTCCGACGGGCAGATCACTGTGGTGAACGACAAGGAGATGGAGCGCATAAGCCTGCTGAAGAGCCCCTCCGGCATGCTTGCTCTGACGCCGCTCGCAAGGCCTGCCCTGCCCCGGACGGAGGATGGGAACCTGATCCTCGTTCTGGACGATGTGCAGGATCCGGGCAATGTGGGGACGATCGTACGTCTGGCCGACTGGTTCGGCATCGGGGATGTGGTGTGCTCGCCAGCCACGGCCGACTGTTACGCACCGAAGGTCGTGCAGGCTACGATGGGGGCGATATTTCGTGTCAGGGTGCACTACACTCCGCTGGCGGGGTTTCTGCAAGGCTGCAAGGTTCCGATCTTCGGCACATTTGCCAGGGGCGAGAACATCTATCAGGCGCAACTGCCCCCCGGCGGCATCGTCGTGATGGGCAACGAGGGACGGGGCATAAGCGCCGGGGTCGAGACGCTGCTCACCCGCCGGTTGGCCATACCGCCGTTCCCCGCCTCGCGCCGGGGCAGCGAATCGCTCAACGTGGCCATCGCCACCGCTGTGGTATGCTCCGAATTTCGCCGGCGGCGGTAGAAAAATTATGTATGGCTCTTTGTTTTTAAAATTTATTCATACCTTTGCACTCCATTACCCGCACGGGTATTTATAGATAAAGTCCAACCATTTAGCTTAAAGAACACCAACCAAAACAATGTCAACGACCAAACCCGCCATCGCAGAGGAGCTCCAGGCCACAGAGGCCACAATCCCTGCCCAGAACATCGAAACCACCGAAACCGTTGCCGCAGAGGCCGCACCGGAGGCCGTAACA
>BNXD01000068.1 GCA_025999315.1 Bacteroidia bacterium
TGCTCGGTTCTCCTCGTTGGCTTCGCCTTTCTCCTGCGCACCTCGGCAGAGTTTTCGAGCGAGCTCGACTCTGCGCTCGGTTTGTCGTCGATTGCAGGGCATAGCCCGCGAGCGGTCTCTGCTCTCGCTTCGTTCGTCGATTCGCGCCTCGGCCATTTACGGGCAAGCCCAAATGGCCCTCGCCTTGGCATCGGTTCCTTGCCTGTGGCTCACGGCGTCCCTTAGCTGGCTACGGTTCACATCCCTGTCCGGTTGCGATAAACATCGCCATAAGTGATTTACACCGGCATATTTTTTACAGTGTCACTCTTTTGTTGCACCCCTCAGACGGCCCGGGCCACATCGCCGTCCGATATGTACCATATGTACCCCTTCACGTTCGGATAGCCCATCCGGCGCAGCAGTTCGGCGTATTGCCTGATCTGGGCGTGGTGGGCAGGCAGTTTCTGCGAGCCGAATTTGTAGTCCACCACCACGCACTCATGGTCGGCGATCATCACCCTGTCGGGCCTTCGCAGCGAACCCTCCCCTGGGATTATGATGTCGCTCTCGTTGCGCACCACCTTCCAGCGACCCGAGAACCAGCCGTCGACCAGCGGATCGGCCAGCGCCTGCCCGATGGCGTCGTCGAGACTCTCCATTTCGGAGCGGGAGATCGTCCCGTCGAGGGCGAGGCTGCGCACTCCCTCGCGAATCTGCCGGGCATTGTCGGCCTGCTGAAACACGCGGTGCAACAGCACCCCCATCTTGCGCGGCGAGAATTCGCCTTCGGCATCCTGCTCGAAATAGCGTTGCGACTGCAGCCTCAGGCGCAGAGCTGCGCGTGGCGAGGCGGCGGCAAAGCCCGGCGACAACGAACCGACCTCGCCCTCGCTCTGCTGTGTGCGTTGTGGCGTGCAAGGGGTGCCGAAACTCGCCACCACATCATCGTCCGCCTCGGCGACCACCCCCTCGAGCTCGCCCACCTCGACCTGCGTGGCTTCCGCGGGCATCGCGGCACGCACCAGCGCGCTGATGAGCGTCTGGCCCGAGGTTGCCCGCTCGCGCCGTTTCATCATGATGTGCAGCTCCTCACGGGCGCGCGTCAGGGCCACGTAGAGGATATTGATGTTGTCGATGTGCGAGTAAACCATCTCGCGGTAGTAATCACCGGCAAACCACGACTCGCTCATCGCAGTGCGATAGCGGACCGGCATCGGCCCCAGAGCGGGGCAGGGCGACGAGGCCGGATCGATCCACACCACCGTATCCTTGCCCGGATTGAGCGGCCAGTCGCAGAAAGGGATGATCACCGCCCGATACTCCAATCCCTTGGCTTTGTGAATGGTGATGATGGTTATGGCGGGGCTCTCCGAGGGCAGATTGATCGATTCCGAGGCGCCGTTCTCCTGCCACCACTCGACAAACAGCGCCGTGTCGGCCACCGACGAGAGGCAGAAGTTGATGATCTGCTGCTCGAACGCCTGCAGGTAGGCCACCTCGGTGGGATCGCCGCCCAGGGCGAACCTCTCGGTGGTGGCTCCGAACGCCTCGAGGGGCGAGAGCAGCCCGACGCCGCGCAGGAATGTCGCCTGACGGGGGTCGATGTCGCGGCGTGTGATGTCGCCCGTGTAGTGGTTGAAGATGGTGCGGGCGATGGCGTCCGCGGGGTCGACCGACAGCTTCAGCGCCGCGACGGCAAAGCCCACCACCGGCGCAAACCCGATCTGCAGCGCCTCCTGGGTCACCACATCGAGGCAAACACCGTCGTCGGGGGCGGCGTTTCGCTTGTGCTCCATGAACAGCTCGACCAGCCGCCGCCCCTCTTTGCGCGAGCGCACCAGCAGCGCTATCTCGCCCGGAAGATAACCCTGCCGCTGCAGCTGCCGCACCCGCTCGATGACCGGCGGCATACCGCCGCGCTCCTCGTTTTCAGCGTAGTGGGTAACGGTGATGTGTCCCCCCGGAGCATCGTCGCGGGCCTTCTGATGCAGGTCGGCGTAGGCGCCCGGTAGGGCGTCGGTCAGCTCGCTGCAAAGCTCCCTGCCGATCAGCCCGCGTGAGGCGGCCTCGTCGAGGCGGGCGTTGAGCAGATGATTGTCGTGCTCGACGCAGGTGGCCATCAGGCCGTTGTTGAACTCGACGATGTTGCCCAGGCTGCGATAGTTGCGCTCCAGAGCCTGCTCCTCCACGCTGTTGAAGCGACGGCGGATGTCGTGCGCCAGGATGCGCCAGTCGCCGCCGCGCCAGCGATAGATCGACTGTTTGACGTCGCCCACCAGCAACACGGGCTCTTTGTCGCTCTGCGCCACGGCGTTGCCGAGCAGCGGCAGAAAGTTCTGCCACTGCGCCAGCGAGGTGTCCTGGAACTCATCGATCAGAAAGCGCGAATAGTGGCTGCCCGACTTCTCGAATATGAACGGGGCGTCGTTGCCTTCGATCAACCGCCTGATAATGTGATTTGTCTGCGCTATGGGCAGGATATTGCGACGAGTGCACAACTCCTCCACCTTCTTCGACAGGTCGGCCAGCAGGGCGAAGCTGCGGTAGTTCTCCCTGAGCATCTCGGCCGAGTTGATCAGGCGCACCCCATCGTCGTACAGGCGACAAAGCTCCTCCAGAAGCGGCCGCAGGTAGGGTATGAGATTTATTATAAGCGATTTGAGCGTCGAGGTGCGGGTATACCACTTCGCATCGTCGGCCAGCGCGTCTTCGACCCTCTTGCCGTAGGGTTTCACCTCGCCGACCGCCAGGGCCACTATCCAGCTGGTGAAACCGTTGGCGCCGTATGCGAAATCGGTGGGCGAGAGTCCCGCTCCGGCGACGATCTCGAGGGCCTCCCGGGCTGTGTCGCGCATCTTCTGCCGCGTATGGTCGGCCTGCGCCGCGACCTCGGAGACAATGACATGCAACTCTTCGCGTGCGATGTCGGGCGAGAGGAACCCATCGCGAAATATCTCGCCGCCCAGCGAAGCGAGCTCGGAGGAGATGCTCCAGCGGCGGTTGTTGTCTATGCGCTCCTCGACGAAACTTGTGATCCACCGTCGCAGCGCAGGGTCGGAGCCCATGTCGTCGACCATCTGGTCGGCCGCGCTCTCGAGCAGGGTGTCGGTGCGCAGCTCGAGGTTGAAACTCAGCTCGATACCCAACTCGTGGAGAAAACTGCGTATGATTCGCTGAAAAAACTTGTCGATCGTCAGCACCGCAAAACGGCTGTAATCGTGCAGGATGGCAGTGCGCGCCGTCATTGCGCGCCGACCGATCTCTTCGGGCGTCAGGTGGGTATCGGCCACGAGCATGGGCAGATAGGCCGACCCGGCTCCCCGTGCCAGCAGGTCTATCTCCTTGACTATGCGGTGCTTCATCTCCTCGGTGGCCTTGTTGGTGAAGGTTACGGCCAGGATATGACGATAGCTCTGCGGGTCGGCCACCACCTCCGACACATATTTGTAGGCCAGCGAGAAGGTCTTGCCCGACCCTGCCGACGCCTTCAATACTTTTACGCTGCCCATGGGGTATCGAATTGAGAATGCAAATTAAATGGATTCGGCAGGCCTTTGACAATGACCGAACTTGAGGTTTATGGTAAGACACTGCCTGTTTTTCGACTTTGCTCTCGCAAAGTCGGCCCAGCCGCCGCCACACTCTTGTGTTTTTCGACTCCCTCGCCCGGCAGCGGCTTTAGCCGCTGCCGGGCGAGGGAGTCGGCGGTTTTGACAGGCAAAAAATCGGTCTTGCTGTGCAATACCGGCAGCCCGCCGTCGGCTGCGCCCCCCTTTTTTTTGCTCAGAATGATTATTTAATGCGAATTAACAGTTGAAAAAAAAGTTTTGCAAACAGGCGTTTTGAAAAGCATATCGCTATAATACATTTATTTTCAGCTGTTTTTTCGGCCTCGCAGAGGTCGGCGACCCGCAGCCATCCCCTTTCTTCGATTCGCTTGAGAGTTTTTTTACCGGTCGATGTTGACCACCGCCCAGGCCACCGAGCCGATCACCTCGCCCATGCGGGGGATGTCGAGCGTCTGGATGGTGTCGGTGGGCCGGTGATAGTTACTGTTGCGAAAAAAGGCCGTATTGGTCACCATCAGAGCGTCATAGCCCTCTTTCCAATAGTTCATGTGATCCGAGAAGTCGATCCCTTCGACCTTGGCCGGGGCTTTGAGGTTGTGCGTTGCGACCGTCGACCGGGCGGAAGCAAAGTGAGCCGAGAAACGCCCCGTGAACTCGCCGTAGCCAATGCGTTTGACCAGCATGATATAGTCTCCCCGGCTGCCGTAGGCCACCTTCAACGCCTTGACGGGATAGTTTTGCGAGAACCGCCGCTCGTCGAAGTAACCGATCATCTCGAGGGCCGCCATCCCGTATACTTTGCGCCCAGACTCCCTGAGCGATCGCGCATGGACGCTGCTGCCCATGTTCGGCGTGCGGAAGAACGGCGGTTCTTCGAGCGTGAAGGCCACCAGCTCGACGGGACGGGTCAGCGCGACGCCACCGCCGAGCAGCCTCGCCAGCTCGAGCAGCCCCACCACCCCCGAGGCGTTGTCGTCGGCGCCCTGCTGATCGCCGCATACGTCGTAATGCGCCCCGACGATCACTACCGGCAGGTCGATATGGCTCGCAAAGCGACACACCACATTTTTGTAAGTGCGTCCCTGCACCTGGAACGGCTGGTAGAAAACCGTGTCGGCCCAGCGACGGAACACGCTGTGGATATACTCCGCCGTTTGATCTAATATCTTTATGTTGCGATAGTTGCGAAAACCGTCAGTTTGACATATCGCCACCAGATGGGTGCGGATCAGCGCCGTATCGGCCTTCATAGGCGGCATCGCCGCCAGCGAAGTCGCACTCTTCGATGCCACTCCCTGCACTCCGAGTGTCGCGGCCAGCGCAACGACGATGCACAGTGATGTGGTCAGGAATTTTTTCATGACATATACAAAACAGGTGTCGATGATAATATTTGATATTCAATGTTTTACAATAACGCCGTTTTATGCAGACCGAAGTTTCATCTCACCCTGAGTGGAACGAAGTGATCGAAGGGTCTTGGTGATCCTGTTAAATCAGTCTTTTGAGATGGGTGGCTTCGGCTTCCTCCTCGCAGCTCGGCATGGCTCGTACAAGTTCGGCTCTGCCCTCGCTCGCAGCGTCGGTCCGACTTCGCTGTGCTTCGCTCAGCATGACATGGAAAATATCAACCCTTAACCCGTGTGCATTTTGAGGCGAGTTAATCCAATATGGGTTCAATAGGTGTTTTTCGATAAATACCACTAATGGCATGTGCGCGGCAGAGTTTTAATGAATACTTGAAGATAAACAAAACTTAAAACAGAGGCAAGTCGGTTGCATATCTTTCGGCTTTGCGAAGCAAGGTCGGCAGCCCGTAGCCGCCCCCAGCGGAGGGCTGCAAACCGCTGGCTCACAAAAAGACGTTCGCGAAGGAAAGCAAGCAGAGGGACGCTTGCCTTCCTCGCGCTACCTCGGCCGTAGCCCGCAAGCGGTCTGCGGCCCTCGCAACGCTGCTCGGTTCTCCTCGTTGGCTTCGCCTTTCTCCTCGTCGCTCGGCAGAGTTGCGAGTAAACTCGCCTCTGCGCTCGGTTTGTCGTTGTACGTTTGTAAAACCTTACTTTTGCAGAGAGGCGAGGCGTGGAGCAAGTTCGACTCTGCTCTCGGTTTGGCATTGCGGCCCGCAGGCGGCGGGGGGCTGTGGGACGAAGCCGCAGGCAAGGAGTGCAGCCCTCCGCGTGGGGCGGCTGCGGGCTGCCGACTTTGCTACGCAAAGCCGAACGACATGCAACGACTTGCAACTGTTTTTAAGTTTGGTTCATCGTCAAAGGTCTTTTGAGCCCGCTGCGCGCGGGGCGGTTACTTTTTTATAAAAAGTAACCAAACGACGCTCGAAGCAGGAGCAGAGGCTGCTTGCAGACTATGCCCTGCAATCGACGACAAACCGAGCGCAGAGTCGAGCTTGCTCGAAAACTCTGCCGAGCGTCGAGAAGTTGGCGGGCAAAAAGACGCCCGTGAAGTTGGCAAGCAGAGGGACGCTTGCCTTCCTCGCGCTACCTCGGCCGTAGCCCGCAAGCGGTCTGCGGCCCTCGCAACGCTGCTCGGTTCTCCTCCTTGCGAGGCATAGCCCGCGAGCGGCCTCTGCTCCTGCTTCGAGCGTCGAGAAGTTGGCGGGCAAAAAGACGCCCGCGAAGTTGGCGAGCAGAGAGACGCTCGCCTTCCTCGCGCTACCTCGGTCGTAGCCCGCAAGCGGTCTGCGGCCCTCGCAACGCTGCTCGGTTCTCCTCCTTGCGAGGCATAGCCCGCGAGCGGTCTCTGCTCTCGCTTCGAGCGTCGATTCCCCTTCGGCTCGGGCAGCCCACCGCCGTCTGCGGGCCGCCGATAAGACCTCTTCCTCAGAAAGGATGCTTTTTAAACCATTCTTTTCTAAATGCACAACGGGTCAACCCTTATTTTCACGACTTGTCGAGCGACCGGACGATGCCCATCTCGAGGCCGCGCAACTCGGCCAGGCCGCGCAGGCGTCCGATGCACGAGTAGCCGGGGTTGGTCTTCTTGTGCAGATCGTCGATCATCTGGTGGCCATGGTCGGGGCGCACCGGGATCGAGCAGCCGCGTCGCTGCTGCAACGCAACCAGCGCCCGCATCACCCCGTACATATCCACATCGCCCTCCAAGTGATTGGCTTCGTAGAAGTTACCCTCTTCGTCGCGGCGCGTGCTGCGCAGATGCACAAACCCCACTCTCTGG
>BNXD01000069.1 GCA_025999315.1 Bacteroidia bacterium
GCCATAAACCTTAAGTTTAGTTCATGTTTCGTGGCATATTGAGTACCGCTACGCGCGGGGCGGTCCTTTTTTATAAAAAGGACTAAAAACACCCGGCTGTTCGCCTCGGCTACTCGCCTGGAGAAAATTGAGCTACGACGCCAAACCTTCTCCTTTTAGTCCCCTTGCGGGGCCTAACGTCGTCAAACAGGTGGCGTCGCCGGGCGCTCAATTCCCTCCGCTCGCTTAACGCCTCGGCTCAATGCCGGGGATGCTTCGCCTCTTCGAGGCGATCAGGAAAGCGCGAAGCTAAGGCCGCCGTTGCGAGGAGGCGTAAAGCGGAGCGCGTCGAGAGCGAGGCGGTTGGAGCCGCAGGCGCCAAGCGAGCCGCTGTTCGAGGGCGTTAGACGCGTAGCGACTAAAAGCCCGAGTTCGGCGTAGCAGCCTCGCGAATAGCGCCGAGGTTGCTTAGACTTCTCCGCCGAAGTTATTTGTGAGCCATTTTGGCCTCTGACAACTTGCCGACGCGGAGCATAGCTCCAGCTATGCGACAAGGAGGCAAGGCAGGCAGAGGACGAAAGAGCCGCAAAGAACAAGAGCGGAGAAGTTTAAACAACCTCAATGTAGCCCCGCAGCACAGGCGGCGATTGTTGGCTCGCAAAAAGACGCTCGCCTTACTCCTTCGCGCCTCGGCCATTTCCGAGCAAGCTCGGATGGCGCTCGGCTTGGCGTCGTTTGGCTCTTTTTCTAAAAAAGAGCCGCCCCGCGCGTAGCGGCTGAACTCACCTCAAAACAACGCAAAAACAAACGGTCTATCACGTAACAATATGACGCTTTTAACCCAACCTTTAAATTGCACAACGGGTTAGTTATAATTACGTCATACTGAACGAAACGAATGGTCTCGGCAATGCTGTTGAACCGGTCTTTTTGAGATGCTTCGACTGCGCTCAGCATGACATGGAAGAATGTCCATTCATTGTCGCCCTGAAAGAAGCGAAGGGTCTGCCGTTTTTACCTGACAGATAAATTGGCAGACCCCTTCGACTTCATTCATCATGACATGCAGGGCAGAGATGCTTCGACTGCGCTCCACTGCGTTGCGCTTCGCTCAGCATGACATGAACTCGGTGTGATATTAACGATCTTACTCTTTCATGCAACGGACGTTGCCTGCTCTTCGGCCGTGAGCATGCGCCCCGTTGGTGCTCAGCGTGGAGGTAACCGACAAAGTTGAAGGATCGTAAGTAGAAGTAGCGCTGTATCTACTCACACCCCACTGAAAGCCACTCATCCAGCCGTTGTTGACGGTGTAGTAAGTGTTTGAGACGGAAGTCATATAGCCTACAAGGGAAGGTCCTCCCTGAGCTAACGGGTTGATATAATTGGTCAGACCGCCGCCGGGATTCATGGCTCCGCCGTTGAACGGGAAGAAGTAGCCGTTCATCGTTATGCCGTAGGCGTTGGTCGCCAAGGCGGCCGTCGCGCCCCACTGGTCTACAATAGCCTTGACTGCAGCATTCGTCCAGAGTTGCCATCCGACAGGACACGGGTCGTATATCGATTTGAGCGCACCTGTTCCGGCAGTATTGTTGTTGATGGCGTCCAACGGGCTGCCCCACAGCCCGCGCCATTGCTTGGCCGGCGTGTTGGAGACCCAGTGATAGTCGTTGCCCGATCCGTCCAAAAATCTATGAGGATTGAGGGTCGCCTTTGCAACCGAGGCGGTGAGCGAAGAGTAATCTGCAGGCAGATTGTTACTTGCTGCTGCTGACTGGCCGGCGAATATCTGATGGTCGGCTTTCGGATCGGCCGTGCCCTGCCCGTCTTTTTGCAACGCTGTGACCGGAGTATAGGTCGGCGTGAACTCCAGCCCGGCCGCATGGCCGTTATAGTAGTAATACCCGGCAAAATGCGGGAACGGATCCTTGCGGCCCCACTGATAGAAGTTGCCCACTGCCGAGGCAGCCTTATCTGCGTTGGGACCGGCAAAGGTATCGTTATTCTTGTCGATCAGCGACCCGTTGTGCAGTGCGCCGAGATTCCTGTCCATAATGGTGAAGCCTCCAACCGATATGATCGCTGCATCGGGATTGTAACCGTCCACAGCCCATATATCCCAGCTCCACAGGATGTTGGCGTTGGTCAGCGAGCCGTTATTGTCGACGGTGATCGTGCTGTAGTCTACATTGGCATCGAGAACCGCGATCACGGCGTGGCCGTTGACAAAGGTGTCCGGGGTGCCGAAAGTAACATATCCGCTTGAGTTGAGCTCCACCGAACTGATCTCCACCGGCTCGGCGTCGATCCACGGCGAACCGTTGGTCTGCATGCAGTTGTACCACAACACAATGGCCTTGACCGGAGCAATGGCCAGACTCGCGGCATCGTAAGTCAGCCCGCCGACCGTGTAGGTGCGGGCTGTGCCGTTGCCCTTGACCGAGGCATTGAACTTGTAGAATTCAGCCGCCCGATTGACGATATACGTATTCGCCGTGCCGGTCGCGCTCAGGTCGACGTCGAGTCTCTCATACGCCGGATTGATCGTAACGACCCCGCTCACCTCCGCCATCACACCGGCCGGAATACCCGAGGTGGGCACGTTCTTGGTGGCGACGACCTGCCCCACGCCCCCAACAACGACCACGATCTCGAACTGTTTGTTCGCATGGCCGGGCGAGATCATCAGATAGCAGTAGGTGCTCTTGGTCGGGAAGACCACCTTCCCCGGACAGTCGAGTCTGATCTCATTTGAGGTCGCAGCTCCGGCGAGGTTGACCGCCCCGGTGCCGAGGTTCACCTTCGCGTCGGTGAAAGAGACCGGCTCCGAGCTATCCGTGCAGCGGAATATAACGGCCTCGATCTCACCCCTGAGGTCGGAGGTCAACTCCACCTTCAGGATCGAGAACAGGTGGTCGAACGACAGATCGACCTGGCCCGCCGCTTTGGTCAGCCCCGTTCTGGAGGCATACATAAAGTCGTAGCCGGCCAGATGGGCCGGGGTCTTGTCATTCTGGGTCTGCACGTCCGGGAGCGACACATTGACGGCGGTGGGATCGGTTCCCGCCGAAGCGTCGTAGGGACAGCAGGCGAAGAAGTCGTGGGCAGAGGTCTCGTCGGCCCACGCGATGTAGTCATTCGTGGCGGGGTAGAAATCCGTTGTGCTGCCGCTCGCACCGGCCTCATAGCCGACGTTGCCCTTCAACGGGCTGCCGCCGTTGAGGGCGAATATGCCCACGCGGTCCCTCTCGATCCACTCGGTGGCGATGGCATTCGCGCCATCCGTATACGCGGTCCGGGTGTCGGAAGCGACCGCTTTGAAAGATATGCCGGCGCTCTTTTCGGGTTGAACGGAGTGATCGCTCTTGGCGCAGCCGGCCATTGCGGCGGCTGTGATCACTAATATCAAATATGCTCTTTTCATCTCCAAAATTTTACCATCCGTTCCACTTGTTGAAATCCTTGAGTTGATCGCTGCTCTGATCGGCCCCACCGGGGTACAGCGCGGCGTTGACAGCCTTTTTAGCCACCGGTTCCATCACGGCGTATCCTGCGCCGTTGGGATGCACGGCGTCATTGCCACCGAACTGATATTGGAGTTGCAAGGCATTGTCGCCGGGGTTTTTCAGGACCGAGAAATAGTCGGCATATGCAAATCCTTCCGACAGAGCCCATGCCTTGAGCACGACGTTGTAGTCCGCTATGCGCTGTGCTATCGTGGGGTTGTTGGCCGCCTGCCAAGCCACATCTTTCCACCACATGTTGTCGGCGGGGCAGATGGCGCCGATGACCACTTTCATGCCGTAGCTTCTGGCCAGATAGGCCATTATCCGCGTGTTGTTCAGTATGTCCTCCGTGGTAACATGATAACCTCCGTTCTCGGCCATATCGTTCGTGCCTGCCGCGATGAGCGTGCACCTCGGGTCGAGAGCCAGCACATCGGCACAGAAGCGTTCCAGCATGTTCGCCGTGGTATGGCCGCTGATGCCCTTGCCCACGTAGTTGTTATCGGTGAAGAAAGCTATCCTGCCGCGGATGGGCCACTGTTCGGTGATGGAGTTACCCATGAACACCGCATTTGGGCCGCTCTGTGTTCCGCCCGGAGCGGGTGAACCGTAAGCCTCCTTCACGCAGCGCACCTGATAGCCCGCGCCGGCATAGCTGTTGCCGGCGGTCATGCTGTTGCCGGCGATCGCGCTCTTGTTGGCGCGTATGGGATTGTTGGGCGCGGTGGCGGTGGCGGTGGCGATGAAGAGGTCGCCTTTGGCTTTGAGTTGGGCTATCTTGGAGCCGCCGAATGCCGCCGTGCGCTGTCCCGCGTAGGGGAAGTAGAGGCCGTATTTCGAGTTGTACACTCCGTACTCGTTGGAAGAGAGGGCGATGGCATTCTGGTCCAGCGCGCAGCCGTATACCTCCGCCGTCGGCACTTTCCAGCCGGGAGGACACGGGTCGTAGATGCTCTTGTCGCTGTTGGCGCCGTCTACCGAGCCCCACAGGTAGCGCCAGTCGGTCTGCTCGTTGGCCGGGAGGAGGTTGTTCTGCACCATCCACATGTAGGAGGGAGCCGCGCAGTCCTGTCCCGCGCCGCTGGCCATCCACTTGTAGGGATACTTGACCGAGGCGGCCACCGCGCTCTCTATCGGGAAGTTCGCGCCGCCCAGTTCGGCTTGGAGCGAGTAGACGTTTTGAGTATAGGTGTTCGAGAACATCATGTCGGTCGAGCCCCAGCTCGCCGTAGAGCAGTCTTTCTTGAGCGCATCGACGGGGGTGTAGGTCGGAAGGCCCCACTCCATAGCGGCGGTTCCCGTACCGCCGATGTTGTTGCTTTCGTTGTTGTATTCGCTGGCGGCGGGGAATGGGTCTTTGCGTCCCCACTGATAGTAGTTGCCGATGGCCCATGCCGCCTCGCGCGCGTCGGTGACGGTTCGCGCGTCCGCGCCCTTGATGGCGCCGAGGTTGCGATCCATCATGGTGAACCGTCCGACGGAGGCAGCCGTGGCGTCGGGGTCGTAACCCTCCACGGCCCAGATGTTCCAGCTCCACAGGATATTGCCGCCGTTGTCATAGGCCGCCAGCAGAACATTGCCGGGGGTGAATGTCGCGGGGGTCTCGAAGTAGACATATCCGTTCTCGAGCTCGACCGACTCTATCACCACCGGGCTCGTGTGCACCCATCCCGACGCCGCTTTGGGCGAGTTGTACCATACGAGTTTGGCCTCCGTCGGATCTATGGCGATGTCGCTGTAGGCCTTGGTGATGGGGCTTCCGTCGTAAGACCAGCCGTATGAGCGGGCCACGCCGTTGCCCTTGACCGTGGCATTGAACCTGTAGGTGGTCGCGGCGGCATTGACGATGTAGGTGTTGGCCGTGCCGGTCGCGCTCAGGTCGGTAGACAGATCCAGGATGTCATGCGCCACGGTGAAGGTCGCCATCTCGCCCGCGGTGATGCCGCTTGTCGATATGGTGACCGTCCCCAGCGACGTCAGGCTGCCGCCTATCATGGCCGAGAGATCCAGCTGTTTACCTGCCAGCCCGGGCGCAACGGCGATGTAGACGCTCGTCGTCTTAGTGGGGGAAAAGCTTGCGGGCTCGGTGAAGGTGAACGTTATCTGGCCGGAGAGGCTCGTCGCGTCGGGGGTCAGGCTGCCGTCGGTCAGATCGAACGTCCCGGCCTCGAAGGCTATGGGCGAACCGTCCGTACTGGCGACGGTCAGCGAGGTCATGTCGGTTATCTTCCTGTTTGACGTCAGGTCGAGGCGGATCAACCCTGCTATGCTTCTGAAAATCAGCGGCACGCAGCCCCCGGTCAGGGCGACGTTCCTGGCGGAGGCCCACAGTGCCGCAGCCTTTTTGAGAATGTTGGCGTCGTCTGCCGCGCCCGACTGGGCGGCTTTGACCGCCACGGGAATAGCCGTGGGGTCGTCGTTGCCGCTGCGCCACGGGAAGTAGGCGAGAAAGTCGCCGGGGGCGGCGAGCTCCGACCAGAAGAGCTCCTTGCCCGCCGGGGCGGTAAAAAAGGATGTGGCCGACGACGAATAGGCCGGGAAGTAGAGGTTCGGACGCACGGCTGTTCCGCCCGAAACGGCGAAGACGCCTATGCGGTCGGAGTTGGCCACCCAGACGAACTCTTCTGTCGCGCCTGAGGAGGAGCTCGCCCCGGCCGTGGCCTCGAACGAGACCTCTGCCGGGTCGACCGGAGGGGTCGTGGTTTTGTCCTTGTGACAGGCGGTCAACGAGATGGCCGCCAACAGGATAATATACGGTACTTTTCTCATAACAGTTAATTAATTACTTCATATACTTCATGTTGATCACAGTTTACATGTCACCCTGAGCTTGTCGAAGGGCCTCAGCAAGGCTGTTGAACTCATCTTTTTGAGTTGCTTCGACTGCGCTTCACTGCGTTGCGCTTCGCTCAGCATGACATCTCTCTTCTCTCTTCTTCATTGTTTATGTCACCCTGAGCTTGTCGAAGGGCCTCAGCAAGGCTGTTGAACTCATCTTTTTGAGTTGCTTCGACTGC
>BNXD01000070.1 GCA_025999315.1 Bacteroidia bacterium
GCGAGGGAGTCGCAGTTTTGCCAGTTTACGGGCTATCACCTCGTTACCCACCCGGTCGACCTCGGCGCTCGGGCCGATGATCTGACGCTTGGGGATCACCGTGCTGCGTTTGCGCCCGGCGTCGGTGGCGCCCTCGTTGTGCACCTTGCCGTAGGGGAACCCCGCCCCGGAGCGGGCGTCGTTGTAGATCGTTACCATACCCTTGCCTGTTTGGTAGTGGAACGAGCGGCCGAGATTGCCCGTCTCACCCGTGAGTATCTTTCGGGAGGCCGCCGCCCCCTTGCCTGCGCCCGTACGCCGCTTGACCTCCAGCCAGGGCTCGAGGCTGTTGTTCTGAAACCCCTCCATCTGGAAGTTGCGGGCGTAGATGTCGGCGGCTATCTTGCCGAATATGCGTGGGGCGTCATTCTGCGTCCAGCGGTCGAGCTCCTTTTCCGTACTGGCGAGCTTTTGCGTAAACTCCTCGGGCGTCATTTTTTAAGGATTCATTTGTTTTTAAAAAAATAGTTATTACTTTTGTGATGGCGGGGTTGCGTACCCGGCCGAATCTCAGCGGCAGATAAACTTCGGTTTGTCCGCCGCTGACGGTTTTATGGTCTCTTGAATATTCTAAGCTCCCCATTCACATACAGTATTATTTCTCGGAGATTAAGGCGATCTTTCATCATCCATTGTCCATCCATGAATCGAGAGAGATAGTTCTCAGTGATCGGTTCCGTGATGCGCACAACGGCAATATCCGCTTGTATTGATGCCTCCTTGATGCGATAACTCAAACCCCTCCTGTTTGTGGATTTGTACTCCACAAACCTCCCCCCTATTTTGAAGTCTGGATTTGCGTTGGGGTGGTTCTCCAAAAACTTCTCACCGAAATAGCGTTTTCTGAGCCGGGCCTCCTTCGCGTTGATCTGGGGCATGAGCTTGATGTCGGCGTAGCCCTTTGACAGCAGCTACGAAGGAAGGCTGTCTTTGGCGCCTCCTTAAAACTGGCTCAGGCCCGACAAGAAAATCCCGTGTGGCAGACGACATCTGCCACACGGGATTTTCTTTGCACGGCAGGCGAGCCGCCTACTTCACAAACTGCCGTCCCAGCTCGACGCGGTTGGTCGATTTGGCGATGGGGAAGATGGTGAACGAATAGGCGTACTCTTTCTTAATCAGGCGATAAGGCTCCAGGGGGCGCGCTTCGAGCGACCACGAGTCGGTGCCGCCGACCCCGGCCTGCGCCAGGTCGATATTGACCGTCAGCGACGCGGGCAACGCCTCGAGCTCGTTGATGTGCTGGGCGTCGAAGATCATTTGCTGCGAATAGCGCAACACCGACGTGCTGAGCGGTTGCGCCCCTGCGAAGAGCATTCCCGCTCCGGCCCTGTCGGCCACCGACAGCCACCGCACATCGGTGTGGTTGCCGTTCTCCTGCGGCCACGGGTGGTTGAAGGCAAAATCGTCCACCGTGCCGTTGTGAACCCTGATGAACTCGGACAGATTGCGGTCCGAATAGTTGTCCCTCGGCCCGCGGCCATAGAAACTTACCTGATCGAGCGCCTTGACCACCTCGCCCTGCAGCCCGATGCGCAGCATCTCGGGCAACTTTTCGTCGAGCGCCTTCATTGCATAGTCGACCCTCACGACACCCTGGCCCATAATCGTATAAGTCAGCACGAGGGACAGTTTGCCCGGTATCTCGAGCGTGGCGGCGACCACCACGTCGCTGCCCTGCTGACGAGCCTCGACGCTCCTGGCCTGCAACTTCTGCGGAGCGTCGCGCCAGAATTTCAGGTCGCGATCGGCCTTCCAGCCGCGGCGGTCGTTGTCGGTGAGCGGACGCCAGAAATTGGGCGCGAAAGGTTTGACGATCAATTCGCTGTTGCCTGTCTTGTAGCCCGACAGACAGCCGCTCTGCCTGTCGACAACCACCTGCACCGAGCCCGAGGTAACGACAATTTTGCCTCCGTCGTCCTTGAACGAGGCCTTGCCCGAAGGGGTCTTCATCTCGCCGACCTTGTGTCCGGGCATCCTGAGCTGCTCGGCAGCTACGTTGAAGCCCGCCGGGGCGTAAGGCGCAGCCTCTTTCAGATCGGCGTAGAGCATCAGCCAATATTCGGCGCCCGGCTCGGCCTTGAATGATTTCAAGGGTACGGCGACATCAGCCGCGGCCCCGGCGGCGATCGAAGGAACGCCGAGTTTGCCGCTCTGCAACGCCCGCGCCTCGTCGCGCAGCTCCCAGCGGAAGTCATATATGTCGGTAGCGACGAAGAAGTTGCGATTGTGGATCGTAACCTTGCCCGACGAGAGGTTGGCGGCCTTGAACTCCACCGGCTGGAAGATATACTTGCATATCCAGGTGGCCGGTTTGGGCGTGCGGTCGGGCAATATCAGGCCATTGATCAGAAAGTTGGAATCGTGATGTTCGTCTTTGGGTTCATAATCACCGCCATAGCCCCACCACATTTGTCCCTTGGCATCCTTTTCGAGCAGTCCCTGATCGATCCAATCCCAGACAAAACCGCCGAGGAGTTTCTTATGGCTGCGTATCAGGTCCCAATACTCTTTGAGGTTGCCCACCGAGTTGCCCATCGCGTGGACATATTCGCACAGCACGATCGGACGTTTGATCATGGTGTCTTTGGCCATCATCTCCAGGACATTGACCGGCGTATACATGCGGCTGAGCATGTCGACGAACGACGGGTCGTCGGGGTTGGCTCCATTTCGGCGATATGACGCCGGCTGGGGGTCGTTGACCACCTCGCTGGTGGCCTGCGCCGCCTCTTTCTTGGTGGGAGGCACATAGAGCGGATGCTCGGGCTGGCCCTGCGCCCCTTCGTAGTGAATATAGCGCGTAGGGTCGTAATCCTTTGTCCAGCAAGCCATTGCGGCATGATTAGGACCGGTGCCCGACTCGTTGCCCAGCGACCAGCTGATCACCGAGGGGTGGTTGCGGTCGCGCAGCACCATGCGGGTCATGCGCTCGAGGAAGGCGGTCGACCAGGTGGGGTCGTTGCTCAGCAGGCCGCGTCCGTCGTGCGTCTCGAGATTGGCCTCGTCCAGCACATAGATGCCATATCGGTCGCAAAGGTCGAGATAGTAGGGATCCTTGGGATAGTGCGAAGTACGTATAGCATTGAAATTGAACTGTTTCAGCAGCACTACGTCGCGTTCCATCTCCTCGCGGGTCACCATCTTGCCTCCCACCTGACTGTGGTCGTGGATGTTGGCGCCCATGAGCTTTATGGGCACGTCGTTGACCAGAAACTGCCCGTCGCGGATGGCCAGCTCGCGAAAACCCACCTTGACCGAACGCACGTCGACCGGTGTGCCGCTCTCGTCGCTGAGCGTCAGCACGAGGGTGTAGAGGTAGGGCGTCTCGGCGCTCCACTTTTTGGGCGAGCTGATCTTGCGCTCCATCACGCCGAAATAGGGAATGTCTCGCTGGGGATATTTCTCTTCGACGATCTCCCTGGCGGCGATTTCGATGGGTTTGTCGAGCACGGCGGCTCCGTCGGCGTCGTAGAGTCTGGCCGCGATCTTCCACATGTTGATGTTCAGCTCATAAGGCTTGTCCAGACGGGGGCGTATCTGCAGCAGGGCGTCCTTCATGTCGCCGCGCAGGCGCGTGCGCACCGTGAAATCGGCCAGCGACACCCGCGGCATGGCCATCAGCATCACCTCGCGGTAGATGCCCGCCATGCGCCAATGGTCGGCATCCTCGATATAGCTGCCGTCGGTCCATTTGAAAACCTTTACGGCCAGTTTGTTGGATGCGCCTTTTTTGACATGTTCGGTTATGTCGAACTCGGCCGGCAGGCAACTGTCCTCCGAGTAGCCCGCCAGTCGGCCGTTGATCCACACATAGAAACCCGAGTAGACCCCGCCGAAGTGCAGAATGATCCGTTTGCCGTCCCACCCCGACGGCACGGTGAACTCGCGTACGTAGCTGCCCACCGGATTGTCGCGCATGATATAGGGAGGATTGCTCGGAAAGGGATACTGCATGTTGGTGTAGATGGGATAACCGTAACCCTGACGCTCCCAGACGGAGGGCACGGAGATCGTCTTCCAGTCCGATGAGTTGAAATTCTCCCTGTAGAAATCCTCGGGGGCGTCCTTGACGTCGGCGGCAAAGTTGAATTTCCAATCGCCGTTGAGCATCACCACGTTGGCCTTGGTGCGGTCGCAACTCAGAGCGTCGGCCTCGGTGCTGTAGGGATAGCTGGTCGCCCGCGAAGGCAGGCGGTCTGTCTGGTTGGCATACTGGTTCTGCCACTCGGGAGCGGCCACCGCAGCCACAGCCATTGCAGCGCCCAGCAGGGAGAGTGTGATTTTCAGAGTTTTTTCAGGCATGACGAAATTAGTTATAGGGTCGAGAGTTATGAGTTATGAGTTATGAGTTATCAGAGTTCCGCGCCCGGCCCTTTCAGACAGCGCAGATAGAGTTGGATGGTATTCTCGAGCCCCAGGTAGATGGCGTCCGAGATCAGGGCATGGCCGATCGACACTTCGAGCAGACCGGGGATATTGTCGGCAAAATATTTGAGGTTCTCCAGATTGAGGTCATGACCGGCATTGATCCCCAGACCGCACCGCAAGGCCTCCTGCGCTGTGGCCAGATAGGGGGCCAGGGCTGCCTCGGCTCCGTTGATATAGTGCGCCGCATAGGCTTCGGTGTAGAGCTCGATGCGATCGGCGCCGCACCGGGCCGCACAGGATGCCATCGCCGGATCGGGATTGATGAATATCGACGTGCGTATCCCCTTGCCTTTGAGGGCGGCAACGACCGTGGTGAGAAATCCCTGATGAGCGCGCACGTTCCAGCCGCTATTGGAGGTGATCGCATTGGGCGCATCGGGCACCAGGGTCACCTGCTCGGGCGTCACGTCGAACACCATATCCAAAAACTTGGGAGTGGGATTGCCCTCGATGTTCAACTCGGTGGCAATAAGTCGTTTAATATCATAAACATCACTATAGCGTATATGCCTCTCGTCGGGCCGCGGATGGACCGTGATGCCTTGCGCTCCGAAACGCTCGGCATTCTGCGCCGCAGCCACCACGTCGGGCAGATCGCCTCCGCGCGAATTGCGCAAAACGGCGATCTTATTTATGTTTACGCTTAGTTTTGTCATTCTTTCTTGCTATTTTTGCAAAGATATTATAATTTTCTCGAAATGAAAATCGCCCTTTTCTCGTCGGGCCGTGCCAACTATCTCCCCGAAGAGATCGGCAGCCTGCTGGAGGCCCTGCGCATCAACGGGATAGATTACTCTGTCAACCGCCCTTTCGCCGAGCTGATCGCACTCTCGACCGGAGTGATGCCCGAGTGTGTCTACGACGCTCTGCCTTTGCACTGCCGGGCGGCCATGATGGTGTGCTATGGTGGCGACGGCACCTTCCTCGAAGGGGTGCGACTGGCCCGTGAGTGCGACATTCCGATCCTGGGCATCAACTCGGGCAGGCTCGGGTTTCTGGCCAGCATACCCAAAGCGGAGGCCTCCCGGGCCCTCGCCCGGGTTGTGGAGGGGCGCTATCGCATCGAACACCGCTCGACACTGACGGTGGAGGGCGACCTGCCCGTCGGCGAGAAAAAACTATTTGCATTCAACGAGTTGGCTATTCATCGCGGCGCCGGGCCCATGATCTCTGTCGAAGTCTTCGTCAACGGCGAGATGGTGGGGCGTTATTGGGGCGACGGGGCGATACTGTCGACCCCCTCGGGTTCGACGGCCTACTCGCTCAGCGCAGGCGGCCCCATTCTGGCCCCCGAGTGCGAGTGTTTTGTCATCTCGCCCATCGCTCCGCACAACCTTACCATGCGCCCGGTGGTGATCCCCGACAGCAGTGTGGTCGAGTTCCGCATCGGCTCGCGCGAGGCGGGGGGGGTCAGTCTGACGCTCGACAACCGCCAATACCGGGTCGAGGGGCTCGCGCGTCTGCGCGCCTCGAAGGGCGAGGGCAACGTCAAACTGGTGAAACTCAACGACACATCGTTCTACGACACCCTTCGCAACAAAATGATGTGGGGTCTTGACCGCCGCGACCAGCCAAGGGAGGAGTAACGCCCCGCGCACAACGAAACTCGACGGGCTTTCGTCTTCATCTCAATCCCGCATGTCATGCCGAGCGAAGTCTTCCCGACGCTGCGAGCGAGGGCAGAGCCAAACTTGTTCGAGCCATGCCGAGCCGCGAGGAGGAAGCCGAAGACACCATCTCCGCCCATGTCATGCTGAGCGAAGTCGAAGCATCTCATGCAGTCTTGTCCGAGACCCTTCGACTTCGCTCAGGGTGACATGATTTAACTAAAAATAAGAAAATGACAAAGCAGATAGATTTTGCGCCCTACACCGAGGCAGAGATCGTTGGGGTGGGCGAAGACGGGTCGATCATGTGCAACCTCCGCCGAGCCGTGAGGAGTAAGCCGAAGGTAACCATCTCTACATCTCCTGTCATGCTGAGCGAAGTCGAAGCATCTAAAAAAGA
>BNXD01000071.1 GCA_025999315.1 Bacteroidia bacterium
TCCGCGTCGGCAAGTTGTCAGAGGCCAAAATAGCTCACAAATAACTTCGGCGGAGAAGTCTAAGCAACCTCGGCGCTGTCGCTCGCTACTCCTCGGGTTCCTTAACCCTCGTCGCTTGACGCTCACGACCCACGCGCCTCGCTTTACGCCTCCTCGCAATGGCGGCCGGGCTTCGCGCTTTCTGAACAGCAGGGCGCAACAACACTCCCAAATCGCCCCACAGAGGCGAAGCATCCCCGGCATTGAGCCGAGGCGTTAAGCGAGCGGAGGGAATTGAGCGTCAAACGACGCCACTTGTTTGACGACGTTAGGCTCTGAAGGAGACTAAAAGGAGGAGATTTGGCGTCGCAGCTCAATTTTCTCCAGGCGAGTAGCCGAGGCGAACAGCCGGGTGTTTTTGGCTCGCAGAAAGACGCTCGCCTTACTCCTTCGCGCCTCGGCCATTTCGGGCGAGCCCGATGGCTCTCGGCTTGGCGTCGTTTGGTCCTTTTTATAAAAAAGTAACCGCCCCGCGCGCAGCGGCTGGAAAGATCTCGAAACATGAACCAAACGTAAGGTTTACGGCAAAACGTTACCTGTTTTTCGGCCTCACAGAGGTCGGCCCAGCCGCAGCCACACTCTGCGCTTTTTGGGCGTGGGGCCGCAACCCAAGCCGTCGCGCCCTTCGCCTGTGGCTACGGGGCGAGGGTCGATGATGCGTCCATCCGCTGGCTGCGAGCCACAAGGAACGGCCCTTTCACGACAGTTATAACATGTTTATATTTAGCAATATGACATGTTTAGTGAACGACATGAATCAATTAATTCGCATTCATATAAATAATTGACGCTATGCCATCCATCAGAATCGGATATATTGCGGCGCTCCTCGGGGGGGCGCTGGCGGTCATGGCCTCGTGCGAGAGGGTGATCGATCTGGACCTGCGCAGCTCGAGGCCGGTGGCGGTCGTCGAGGCCAACCTGTTTGCCGACTCGCTGTGCCGGGTGCGTGTTACCCGCAGCGTCGATTTCGGAGGCCCCGACCTGTTTCCGCCCGTTGCGGATGCCGTGGTCGTTCTGCGCGACAGCGTGGGGTTGTGCGACACTCTGGCTCAATGCGAGCCGGGCGTCTATCTGTCGCAAACGATCAGGGGTGTGGAGGGCGTCCGCTACGATCTGTCGGTGGAGTGTGGCGGCGAGCTCTACCTGGCTGCCTCGACCATGCCACGCCGTGTGCCGCTCGACTCGATGCGTGTTACCGAGATGAAAATGTTTGGCGAAACGTTCCTGCAGCTGGTGCCTCACTACACCGATCCGGGGCAGACGGACAACTTCTACATGTTCGAGGTGGCCGTCAACGGCGTGTCGGACCACCGGATACACGCCTGGGGCAACACCTACACCATGGGGCAGGTCAATCAGACACCCATCAACCTGCACAAAGCCCAAAAGGGCGACCGGCTGAGCGTCGCGATGCTCTGCATCGACCACGGCGCCTACCTGTTCTACCACACGCTCGACAGCAACGGCGGCATCTCTCCGGCCAACCCGGCCACGAATTTTTCGGGCGGATGTCTGGGCTATTTCAAGGCCTGCACCATTCAGACAATGGAGGCGACGGTAGAGTAGAGGCATATTTCAAAAAAGAACCGAAATTTGGTATAAAAAGACAATGGGTTGTCGGTTTTTTACTACTTTTGCACCCGCAATTTCCACCAAGCTATTAATCAATATCCAATCAAATTTCAATTATGAAAAGACAACTTTTTTCTCTTATGGCAGTTGCAACGCTGGTGGCAACTCTGGTCGGCTGTGGCAAAAGCGAAGACCCCTCAAAGGCTCTTGATGTCAACAAGACCAACGGCACCGCCACCATCATCGGTTATATCTATTATAATCCCACCCAGGGCGGCGCCAACATCGCCGTTCCCGCCTCGAACCTGTCGCCTCGCGTAACGTTCGACAACTATGTTTACAATCAGTCCGGTACGACCGACATCTCGGCCAACTTCCAGTATACCTCCAGCGCTGCTAATCCCGGTCAGTACACCGTCAAGGTTCCCGCACCTGCCACCGGAGCGCCGATGAGCGTTACGATCACCTTCAACGACTTCGCCGGAACGCGGACTCCCAACGGCGGCGCCGCCGCCACTACCGGTATCTGGAATGCTCCTGCGTCGTACTTTACCTCTGCCACTGTAGTTGCAGGGGAGACCTGTTACCTGGACGCCGTGTCCTACTCCTTCTCGCCCAGCACCATCATCAACATACAGTAGCAGGCTGTCTAACAGCGTTTATTAGAAGACGATCAAAATGAGAAAAATAATAATTTCATCGGTAGCCCTCGCGGCCATGCTCTTCGCCGGTGCGCAGATGGCAAGCGCCCAGGAGACCGAGCTGGTGAGCAAAAAGGGCATCAAGATCCTTCCCCAACAGGGCGACATCGCTCTGGGATTGGACGCAACGCCGTTCTTCGGCTATTTGGGGAATTTCTTCTCGCAGTCGGGCAACAACTATATTCCCGAGCTCAACGGCGTCAACCAGACCATCTATCTGAAGTACTTCCTCACCTCGAAGAGCGCGCTTCGCCTCTCGCTGGGCTTCGACTTCCGCAATTATGTGGAGAAGGGTCTGGTGCCGGACGATTATGCAACCATGTATGACCCCCTGAATCCCAACCCTACCGCTATCGACGTAATGACAAATTCACAGAACGAATTCAACCTCACCGTAGGCTATGAGTTGCGTCGCGGTCGCGGTCGTGTTCAGGGCTTCTATGGCGTTCAGGCAGGCTTCGGATTCTCTTCGGGCAAGGAGAAATATACCTATGCCAACCCCATGACCGATGCCAATCAAACCCCGTCGACTTCTTATATCTATGGCAGCGGCTACTACTCGGCGACAACCCGCCCTCTGGAGATGAAGAACCCCAGATCGCTGACCGCAGGTCTGGGCGGTTTTGTGGGTGTCGAATATTTCTTCGCTCCGTCGATCTCGCTTGCCGGTGAGCTCGGTCTGGGCTGGATATATACCTGGCACAACCAGGGCGGCCAGAATTACGAAACCGTGGAGACCTACAACCCTGCCCTGGGGACGATCAAGCTGGAGCAGCGTACCAACGGCTATGGCAACTACAACAACCGTGGCATCCTGGGTACCCAAACCTATGCGAACATAGCAGTGCTGTTCCATTTCTAACGGAGCGGTTGCGCTTTAACAAAAAACCTCCACCTGCCACAGCAGGTGGAGGTTTTTTGTTGGTCGACACCACGCTTGGGAGTGATTTCAGACAAAAATAATAGAAAAAAGGCAGTTGTATATCTGCAAAATAGAAATCGCAACATTATCTTTGTATTGCAGAGCGAACGGTAAAAGTTGTGAAGTCAAACGAATTACACAGATTGATCCAAAGTCGGGACTGGACTGTCAAAAGGCAGACCGGCAGTCATGTGATCTATGAGAAAGACGGCCGGTTTATCCTGTTCCCAATCATGGCAGCAAGGAGGTTCATACCGGAATAGAGAAGAAGATCAAACGGGAGATGGAGCTCGAACAGACATCATAAAACACAAAGAATATGAAAACCATAAATGTCAGAATAGAACGAAACGTGGACGGCTTCGGGGTTTATGCCGAAAACGAAGTCTTCACAGGGATGGGGGACACTCTCGATATGGCTGTCAAAAACATGGTCGAGGGCATCGACCTGTATGTCGAGGCCATGCGGGAAGCAGGCCTGTCTTATCCGTCATATCTGGAGGGCGACTACGGATTTGAATTCAAATACGACATGCAGAGCATGGTTGCCTATTATGCCGGAATAATCGGATTTGCGGGATTGGAGAAGATAACCGGGATACATCAGAAGCAGTTAGGCTCTTATGCCAGAGGTGAAAGCACTCCGAGAAAGGAGCAAACCGACCGGTTTATCGCCGGATTGCACAGGTTCGGCACAGAGCTCAAGGCCATATCTGTCTGAATACTTGTGGAATGTCTGATGCGCCCGGGCACGTAAATGCAACAGCGCCCGGTTTCGTCGGTTGCGGCTCGGAGCCAGCGAAGGGCTGCCGCAAAAGGCTGATCCCGATGCCGTAAGGCGAGGGTGGGCGGGGAGTCAAAAACAGGTAGCGTTCTTGCTTCGACCTTAAGTTTGTCCGTCGTCAAAGGTCTTTTGAGGCCGCTGCGCGCGGGGCGGTCCTTTTTGGCGTCAAAAAGGACGAAAAACCGCCCGGCGGTGAGCGCCGGGCTAAATTGCCTTGGTCCTCGCTACGACGCCAAACCTCCTCCTTTTAGTCCCCTTGCGGGGCCTAACGTCGTCAAACAGGTGGCGTCGCTCTTCGCTCGGACCTGCGCCAATTTTGAACCGCCCATCGCTCAATGCCGGGGATGCTTCGCCTCTTCGAGGCGATCTGGAAGTGTTGTCGCGCTTTCCGAACGAACGAACAAACGTATATGGCCTTTTGTGGCCCGCAGACGGCGGAGAGGCTGCCGGTGTTGGCGGGCAAAAAGATGCCCGCCTTCCTCCTCGTTGGCTTCGCCTTACTCCGAAGTTGGCGGGCAAAGGGACGCCCGCGAAGGAAAGCAAGCAGAGGGACGCTTGCCTTCCTCGCGCTACCTCGGCCGTAGCCCGCAAGCGGCCTGCGGCCCTCGCAACGCCTCTGTCGAAAGTCTACTGAGCCCGCTCCGGCCTCGAGGCTATTCCACATAGAGCGCCAGCCCCTTGAGATACTCGCCTTCGGGGTGGTAGATGTCGATGGGGTGGTCGGCCGGTTGGGTCAGCTGGTGCAGGATGCGCACGCGGCGACCGGCGATGGCGGCCGCCGAGAAGAGCGTCGTGCGGAACAGCTCGCGGCTGACGGCCTGCGAGCAGCTGAAAGTGAAGAGGATGCCTCCGGGGGCAATCTTCCTGAGCGCCGCGACGTTCAGGCGTTTGTAGCCCTGCATCGCGCTGCCGAGCACCTTGTGATGTTTGGCGAATGCCGGAGGGTCGAGGATGATCATATCGTAGCTGTCCTGCTGGGAGCGGCTGAGAAAGTCGAACGCATCCTCCGCCATGGCGCGATGGGGTGCTTCGGGGCCGAAGTTGAGCGTTACGTTGCGGGCGGCCAGGTCGACGGCGCGCTGCGAACTGTCGACCGAGTCGACCGACACGGCCCCTCCCCCGAGGGCATAGACCGAGAAGCCGCCCGTATAGCTGAACGTGTTGAGCGTTCGGCGTCCGGCAGCGTAGCTGCCCACAAGGCGGCGATTTTCGCGCTGGTCGACAAAAAAGCCCGTCTTCTGCCCGCGTTTCCAGTCGACCACAAAGCGGTGTCCGTTCTCGCGCACCTCGCCCTCGCCCCCCGATACGCCCCACAGGCAGCTGTCGCTCGCCCCCAGGTCGGCTTTGTGGGGCAGCGTCTGGCTGCTTTTGTCGAAGACGGCCTCTACCCTCAGCCCCGGCAGCGCGCGGATCGCCGCGGTGATCTCGCTCCGGGACAGATACATCCCCACGCTGTGGCACTGCACCACCGCCGTCGCGCCATATATGTCCACCACCAGCCCCGGCAGCCTGTCGCCCTCGCCGTGCACAAGGCGATAAGTGTCCGTATGTGTGCCATCTGTCAATCCCAGCGCGCGGCGCAGGGCAAAGGCCGAAGCCAGCCGCCCGTTCCACCACTCCTGGTCGAGGGTCTCCTGCTCGAACGTGAGCGCCCGCACGGCGATCGAGCCCACCTGCGAGTGGCCCCGGGCGATAAAGTCGCCCTCCCGCGTGAAAACATCCACGACATCCCCCTCGACGATGCCCTCGTCGCCACGCTCGATGGCCCCCGAAAACACCCACGGATGGCGTCGCAGCAGCGACTCCTCCTTCCCCCGGCGCAATATGATCTTTTTGCAGGTCACTATGGTTGTGCTTTTAAGCGTTTGCATGAAAAATAGCCCCGACGAACGTGAACGGAGGGCTTTAAGACAAACTATTTGGAACAAAGGTAGCAATTCGCACGATTTTTCGTACTTTCGCGCTATCGAATAACCCGCAGTTCGGCATAAAATTGTATGTGTACCTGAAAACGCACAGATACTATATTAAATCCAAAAAGTATGCAGCCATAATAATGAAATGGTTATAACGTAATAATGTTGCTTTTCGGCCTCGAAGAGGCCGCGGCCCGGAGCCACCCGGCGCGCAGAGCCGCCAGGAACCTCGCCTGCGGCTCGCGGCGTCCCTTCGCTGGCTCCGGCCCACAATTTTGTCCGGGTGCAATGCCATTAGGCGCATATGCGTAACACTCATTCAAATTTATGAACGTCATCGATATTATCCTTATCATCCCGATCGTCTGGGC
>BNXD01000072.1 GCA_025999315.1 Bacteroidia bacterium
GTGGATAGTGGGTGTTCGTGGTGTTGGAATATCAGCCCTATTTTCTCTATTAAATATTATGTGAGCCGACCGCAAAAGAAAGAGGAACGCCTATTGGCTTCCCCCTTTAGAAGTTGCATCATATGCAACTCATTTATGAACGAAAATAATATCTCCACACAGATTTTTTGATTGGGAAACGAGATTTTCTATATAGATATATTTACATGATTAGAAATTATGTGCCTCACACATATTTTCTGATTCTGAAATGACAAATCCTATATAGAATAGATTAGAAGATTAAAAATTATGAGATTATTTAAATATTTAAAATCAAATCATTATGAATGAAATTAAAACAATCAACGCTCCAGAGGGAGCAACCTATTTAGGTGAAACGAACAAAGACACAGCCAACCAATGAATGACCGAGATACCTGTAAACTGCCTGTTTAACAAAGGCAAGACAGGGTGCGGTGGTACGGAACTGGCGATTAATCAAAAAGGACACACCATTATAGCCGTTCCTTTTGTGAATCTGGCGAAGAACAAAGAGATAACCAACGAAAGACGGCAATACGAGGTGCTGGCGGTACACGGAGAGGTCGGCAATGACGATATTATAGATTATGCCAACTCGCACGAGACATTAAAGATATTGGTTGTTTACGACTCCCTGCCAAGGCTGATAAACATACTCTCCGAACTCGGTTATAATGTTTATCGTGATTTCTTCCTGTTGGTGGACGAGTATCACATACTATTCAATCACTACTCATTCCGTCATAAGCCTATTAAAAGGCTGTTGGGGTTAGCAAAGAATTTCGACAGAGTTACTTACATGAGTGCTACACCGATTGAAAGGGAGTTTATTTTGGAAGAACTGAAAGACTTGCCGACCGTGATTGTGAACTGACCGAATACGGTAGAGGTAACGGTACACTCTCGCCATCAAAAGAAACCTGTCGATTACGTGGCGCACCTTTGCCGACAGGTGATAGCGCAACAAAGGACAGGCAACCTGCATTGCTTCGTTAATAGCGTAGAATTGATGAAACGTGCGAGTGAAAAGGCAGGATTGAAACCCGAAGAGGTGAAACACGTTTGCGCGGACAGCGTGGAAAATGCAAGGAAACTCGGAACAGACTTCAAAATAGAAACACCATCTGACCCCGTGAAGAAAGTGAACTTTTATACCTCGACAGCTTTCGAGGGTTGCGACATATATGACGAACAAGGGAGAATATATATAGTCAGCGATGCGACCAAAGCGCATACACTTGTTGATATATCTACCTTGTTCGTTCAGATATGCGGAAGAATCAGAAACTCCATATATAACAGCGATATTTTCCACATATTCTCCACCACTCGATACAGCGAGGATTTGACATTGGAAGAATACACCCAACGGACGAAAGAAACGCCGAATATGGCGGTTAAATTCGCCAACGATATAAATGCCGTTCCTCAAGACAGCCGAGAAACGATACTGTCGAAAATCAAATATCTAAACGAGAAGTATGTGCGGATAGAGGACAACAAGCTGATAGTCGATAAGAACTTTGCCAATATCGACATCGTGAATTTCAAAATAACCAAACATATTTATAGAACTGCTGTCGCCTTGGCGAATGAGCAAAGACAGAATGGATATGCCGTAAAAGTTAAAACCGTCTGTGTGGAATCTCCTGCCGAGAAAGTAGAATTGAACCCAAAAGCAAAGGTATCGTTCCAAGGACTGTTCGATGAATATGTAAAGATAAAGGAGAGTGAGTTTATGATAAGTATTGATTCTCCACATCACAAACTTGCAACGATTGAGAGCATTAATCCCCTCGTTAAAGAGGCATACGACAAACTCGGCAAAGACGAGGTTATAAGGCTGAAATACAATCAGACCAATATGCACAGGGAACTCTTGAAACGGTTAGACACTCCGACCGAGAACAAGATAGTAAAGGCGATTAACAGTTGCTTATCTCCACACATAGCGATACCGAATACAGTTATTAAAGGGAGAATACAGGGCATTTATGATGCGCTCGGCATTAAACGGACTGCCAAAGCTACCGACCTTAATCATTGATATGAGACGAAAGAGACCACAAAGACAATTAACGGCAAGAATACCGCCTGTTTAATGATTGTAAGAGATAAATTTATAAGAACAAAGTAGCCAACAAGCGCATGGGGAGCAAACAACGCTCCCCTTTCTTGTTTTGGCAGTCACATATTTTCTAATCGGCAAATGGAAATTTCTATATAGAATCATTTATCAAATCAAAAAATATGGCTCTCTGAATTGTCGGCTATATAGTCCGCACAACAAGATACTTTGAAAAAGCCACCCCTCTGCCATTTTCAATGGGAATTTTTATTTCGCCTTTCACAGTTATATATATTATACCGAATTTGAAAAAGAAAAATACACTAAGACCATAAAAAATCATTAAGGGTATCTAAATCAATGCCCGCTATCTAAAAACTACAGCCATTCCGAAAGGGATGGCTTTTTCGTTTAATAATTTTAAATCTTTATTGATATGGAACGAACCAAGCTAATCACAGACAATCAAGTTCTGTTTTGCCAATCCTCGCTGATAGATGAACTCTTAAAGCATGGGGTAATAGCCGATGAAGACATCACAATCCAAGAAGACGATAAAATCCTTGAATGGTGGCTGGTAACCTCATGGCTGGCCAAGCAACTCGAAGAACGCAGTCAGACCATCATCCACGCTTTCGACTGTTGCTTCTGGGGCAGAACAACATCAGGTCAAGCTATCTATCTCGACAACGTCATAAGGGAGATTGCCCAGAGGTAAAAACCCTGCCACAGGAAGAACCACGAACCAACCACCAGAGCCATCTCCGACACACAGGAGGTGGCTTTTTGTATTTCGTATGCCACACATAGCATTTTGTATAATGGTAGCCATACTGTGTATAATGCACTGATTCGTGCGCTAAAAGAGCCTCAAAATCCGATAATTTTATACTCTGAATAATAGTTAAATGTCCCAATATTTACTGCTTACGAACAACAACGAGGTTGTGAGAGTAGCATCTGAGAGGATAGCGTATATCGTATCCGACAGGTGCTACTCTGCAATGGTGCTTACCGATGGTGAGAAGCATGTGTTTACGTTCAACCTGGCCACGTTCCATAGGATAATCGAGCAGCAACTCGATGCGGAGGCCAAAAACTTTATCCGTCTTGGGAAGCGTCTGATTGTAAACGGCAAATACATCTACTACATCAACATCAGCAAACAGCAGATAACCCTCTCGGACATCAGTTTCACGACAAAATTCACCCTCGCAGCCTCGAAACAGGCTCTACGAACACTAAAAGCATCGCTCGAAGAGAACTTGCGGATAATACCTAATCATTAATAACAACAACTATGGATCAGAACAAAAAAGTTGAGTACTACACACAGAAAGAAGCCATTGACGGTTTCTACCCCGACAAGCCGAATCAATACGACACAACGAAGGGAGTTTTACTCGGTTTTGGCCATATAATCAAATATATTGATGGAAAGCCGTATCAGATTACCGAAGCAATAATCGAAGACCCCAACACAAAATGGATTAGTCACATTGACTACCAATTGCTAAAAAAAATCTGTGATTGAATCTCTGAAAAATCATCAGAAAGCGCAAAATTCCATACGAGTTTTCAGTCCTGCGCTTTCTTTTTGACATTAACGCCGCATTCAGGGCTAACGGCAAGCAAACCAAATTACAAAAATGAAAAAGTATTTATTACTGTTACTTCTTGCAGGAGTAACCTTAACTGCCAACGCGCAATCAGAGTTCAACAAACCCAAAAGATATATGGGAATTGTCGAGATTGGAGGTGGACTTGGCTTTGGCGATTGGTCGGCAGACCGTGTTTCGTTCTCAATGATTAACGGCTACAGATTTATGCCGCAATTTGCCGTTGGCGTCGGAGTTGGCGTTCAGATGGCTTTCCACGAAGCTAATTACGCATATGAAAATGGTGGTGGCGAGGGTAAAGCAAGAGACTTTTCATTGCCTGTTTTTCTACATTTACGCAGTGATTTCATCAATGGCAAAGTAAGTCCTTTTGTTGCTTGCAATATCGGCTATAACGTATGCTTTGACATCCGTCATAATCAATATCCCGCCCATATAGGTGGCGGAGATTTTTTGGACGAGGCCGTATGCCAATGGACTTATTATTGAGCCTATGGCGGGAATAGGTTTTAATGTAGGTCAAAATCGCATGACGGTAGGAGTTGGTTACCTCATGAACCAAATGAAATACACCCTTAATAGTCATTCTGAAAAAGAAATGGCTACTGCCTTAACTTTTAAAGTCGGTTTCTCATTCTAAAATCCCCCACTGTGAAAAGGTTACTTTTAATCATTGCTTTATTGGTCTGCGGAATTGCTGTGGCAAGTGCCCAAATAGTTTACAAACCTTTTATTCCTCAGCGATCTTCAACGTCTGCTATAGACCCATTTCCCAATACTTACAGACCCAATCCTGCACCTGCATACTCTGCTCCTGCTGTTACTAAAGTCTCAGAACAAATTGTAACCTTGGATGCGTATGACGTGAAGAATGCATTTCCCTGTAAAGTTCAAGTAAGAGAGGTGGTTTGGTCGAATAATAATATAATCCACACAATGGTAGGTATAAAGTCTGGCGAACAATGGCTTTCTGTAAATCTTGAAGTCAAGTATATTGCTAATATGCTATCAGAGCCGAACATAGAGAGAGAAGCCAAAGAATTTTTATTACAATGCAATGAGGTGGCAACACATTTGGCTTACCTGTCTGGCGAGAACACAGTTTTTCTAATTGGCTTGAGAGAGCAATGAAACGTCCCCGAACCATAACTCACCGCAAATGAAAACAACCGAAATCCTTAAACGAACCTGGAACGCAATTACAAGCACAGTCATTTTGATGGCAATTATATGGTTGCCATTATCTTTGTTGAGCGTACAGGTCAATTCATTATATTACTTACACATATATCCGATTCCATCATTTGCCCTTTTTACGATCATTTCTTTGGCGTTTATATGGTTGCTGACAAAACATAACAGCAAAAGAGACAGGTATATTTACATTGCCGTAATACTGCTTACCGTTGCGTTGGCACTTGTACGATATGGACTTGGCGTATGGTATAGAGCCAACATAGACTACTATTACTCCCATTTAATGCATAATCTTTACCAAACGACCATATTTGTTTGTTGCGCTACGGTATTTATCGCAGGATTTTTATTTGAAACGAAATATTACAATCTGTTTTCGAATCAATCCAAAGTCACAAGCACAGTCATTCGGATTTTGAAATGGATTGCCATATTCTTGGCAGGGGCTATTGTGGCTACGCATATATGGTCATATCTCTATTATCCACGGCCTAAAAAAGCTCAACAGAAAGAGATCGTAGAAAAAGCAGAGGGGGAAAGGTTTTTCATTAGGTGACATAATTTTCAGAGGATATATAAAGGCGAAAATCAATAATTACGTCACCGACAAATAAGGCATATAATCATTTCATTATCAGCTATATTTCTGCTTGCTTGTCAGAACAGGCCAAAACATGCTGTCAATAATGCTACCGAAGTTTCACAAGATATTTCAGTTAGCATAGACAATGAGTTATCCTTTATGAAGAATCATATCGGTAAATATCCTCACGAGATTGATTTCTTTAATATTCCTGTCATAAAACAGCGATTACAGACTCTTGCGGGAGAGCATTTTAAGGAGATTATTAACTGTGCCGTAGAGAGCCAAATATCGAAATATGGGAATGATTATATAAATATCAGTGTTTGTTTCCCGCATGAATGCCATAGGGTATTTTGTGAGATATTTATAAATAAACTTACAGACAACATTTCCCTCTATTATCGAAATTATGATGAACACTATTATCTATCCGAGAACGGAAAGATTGGGATTGAATTCGATAGATGGAAGTCGAAATGAAAATATTGCAACCTCGCTCAGAAATGGGCAGGTTTTCTTTTTTCAGTTATTATATAACATCTAAAAATTAATTACACAAATATTTTTAATGATTTCATTTGGTCTGTCCGCCGATGAAAATAGTCGCCAGAATTTGGCAATGCGTTCTTTGAGAGATGATAAATAACGATTGT
>BNXD01000073.1 GCA_025999315.1 Bacteroidia bacterium
TTCCTGTCGAATGTCAGTTTGTTGCCGCTGACGATAAAATTGAGCGATTCGCTGCCTCCCCAGTTTAATGTGCCGTTCTTGCCGTCGTACCCATAGGTAAAGTTGAATGGCTGGGTTGCCGGGGTAACGACGCCATCTGAGGACATCATAGTTTGAATATTGCCGTCGGTTTCGGAGGTGAACTCCAGTTGGAGATAAAACGAAGATGCGTTCGTTTTTAAGTAAACATACTGCCAGAGGGTTCCGGCAAGGCTCCCACTATTGTTTCTGTCATCTTTAGAGCAAGAGATTGAACTCACGGCAGCCATTGCTATCATTAACGAGCAAAGCATTTTGCTCAAAAATCTGTGCGCTTTTGCATGATTGGAATTTATTTTTTTCATATTTCTAAATTGTGTTTTAAGTGGCTTGTATTCAGCGAAATGGAGATTCATTATCTTTCTTATTCTCATTCTCGAACTTAAAAGATTTTTTACTTGTTGCGCCATCGGCAGACCATTCTTGGGTAACGTAAAACACATATCCCGAATTTATGTCTTTCACCTTGTGGATGATTGCCGATTCGGATTCGGAAACCACTTCCGGCTTCGTCAATGACAGGGCGGTGTTCTCGTATGCTTCAAAAAATTTGTTTGTAAGTTCAAAATCAGACAAGTCGCCCAAGTATTTTACAAAATCCTCATCAATGCCGTAGGCAGTCTGAAAATCCTTTTTACATTCGTCTTCCTTTATGACATCATTAAACAATACTGCGAATGGTCCCTCATAGACTGTTAATGGTCCCTGTGGAGGAGCCTCCCTGCATAAAATACCATTTTTGGAAACATATCTCCATTCTCTCCAACTGTTCCTGTCGAAATAGCCCTTGCCAAGATACTTTTTCCCAAATGTTGTGGAAACACACAACGCATTACTGTAAGAAACCTGATTTCCTTTTGTTATTTCCTCATTGAAAATTTCGATTGCCCTTTTTGCCGAGCCGTAAGGGTCATTCTGAAAAGCAAAAGAGACAGGCAAGCGTGGTTTACACTTCTCTATGGCAACTACCGCCCTGAAATTGCTCTCGAACTCTTGCACGTTGATTTTTTTGCGAGAGTCGCACGAGGCAAAACTCACGATAGCTGTTGCTATCATCAAAGAACAAAACGCTTTGCTCAAAAAACCGCACACTTTTGCGCGATTTAAATCATGTGTCATATTTGTTATTTTAAAGCTTAAAAAACTATTTTGCCACGCAACGCACTGAAAAGCCGTATGTGCCGTAATAATTACGTTCTGCGCTCGCGCCACTGCTGTTGAAGCCCAAGCTGTAGGCACCGTGCAAACTATTTAAAACATACTGCGTACTGCTCCAATAATTGCCGCTCGTGCCTCCATAGTAGAGAGAGAGAGAACCAGAGGTAGAGCGATCGTCCGCAGCAGGCAGAAAAATGGAAGCGCCGGTAGCTTTGTCGGTACAGCGTAAGCCTTTGACATCATTTTGATTAGTCCATTCCAATGTTACTTTGCTTTCGTTAAGTAAAGTGTTGATTTCATCTAACGTTGGCACACGCCAACCGGCAGGCGAGGGGTCGTTGATAGCCTCCCAAGTGTCGCCGGAAACAGCCATCGTGTTCCATGTCGTACTGCCGTTGGAACTGATAAGCGGGTCTTCGGCGCTCCAGCCGATCTTACGGTTCCACTGATAGAACATGCCGGGAAATTCGGGTTTGGCGGCAAAAGTGCCGGGGGCGCCGACGTTGCGCGTTGCCCATTTAACGCCGTTGATAACTGCGCCGTTGTCGGTTGGCGAAGAGTAGGTTTCTACCGTTACGAAGCAGGTGGCGGTTATTCCGCTTGCCGTGGCGGTAATGGTGGCGGTGCCGTCTTTTATGGCGGTTACTTCGCCGCTGCTGCTGACGGTTGCTACCGAAATTTTGTTAGACGACCACGTTAGGGTTTTGTTCGTTGCATTGCTTGGCGTAATGGTGGCTACCAATGTTCCCGAGCCGCCCGGCTCCAGAGTGAGCGTAGTTTTGTTCAGCGTTATCTTTATTACTGCAACATTAGGTATTACCGTTACGGCGCAGGTGGCTGTATGGCTGCCTGCCTTGGCGACAATGGTGGCTGTGCCTTCGGCTACGGCGGTTACTTTACCGCTGCTGCTGACGGCTGCTACCGAAGTATTTTCGGAACTCCACGTTACGGATTGTTCTGTAGCAGAGGAAGATAATGTCGCCTTCAGCGTTTGAGACGTCCCTGCCGGAAGCGTAAGGCTTGTTTGGTCAAGTTGTATGTAGTCTTCGTCTTTCTCGCATCCTGCAAAACTTACGATAGCCGTTGCTATCATCAAAGTGCAAAACGCTTTGCTCAAAAATCTGTGCGCTTTTGCGCGATTTAAATTCTGTGTCATATTCGTTATTTTTAAAGGTTAAACTATATATCTGTCGTCTGATTTTCAAAAATTTGGGCATAAAAAAAGCGTGGAACAACCTGTCTGATGATCAGGTTTCCACGCTTGTGCGTCTAACAAGTTGTTTCACGTCGCTTTCGCCGACCCACTGTGTCTGGCAGGCCGCGCCGATGGCGGTGCGGCTCCGAAAAAGCATGTCCGTGATGCCCGAGGTGAATAGAATTTCACCCGTGGCGTCCGAAGTGTCGGTTTTAGCGGTCTGGCAAGAAATGAGGACTAAAAATACCCCCCCCCATAATTAAATTTCTTAATAATGCAAGGCATTTCATGGCGTCTTTTAACGGTGAATTATACGATGATTAAGACTGTCTATTTGTAGGTTACCACCAGCACTTTGGAGTACTCCCAGAACTTGCTCTGGTCCTTGATGACCAGCGACAAGCAGATGCCGTCGCCCATCACCAGCTCGTACGACTCGGCAGGGTGGGTGGTAACGATGCTCACGTCCTTTTTGCCGACGATCACCTGGTCGAAACCCCTGATGTCCACCTGTGTGAAAGTGTCGAGGCTGTGGTTCTCGTTCACCCGCAGCGTACGCCCGATGAAGCCCGATTTGTAGATGATCTCCTTGGAGAGCAGCTCTTTCTGCGACCCGACGATATAGTAGGCCTTGTGCAGGCGATCAGCGCTCTCTTTGACCTCCTCTTCCAGGCGGCTCTTGTCGCCCGCAAGCGAGCTGACCGTGTTGCCGAGCGATGCGATGTCGGTGTTCATCTGTTCGATCTGGATGTCCATGCCGCGCAGGCGCTCCTTGAACTCTTCGATCTGACGGTCCCGCGCTTCCACCTGACCGTTGAGCTCTTTGATCAGCTTCTCGAGATCCGTGATGCGTATGCGGGCCTTTTTGAGCTCGGCCGCACTGCGCTGCAGCCGGGCGATGGTGGCCCTGTTATGCTGCAACAGTTCGTCGATGGCCTGAATGTCCTCGTTGATCTGGACGGTCGACTGTTTTCTGATCTCGTCGTTGTCCACCGAGGCGTTCATGATGTTCTCACGCGCCTTGATGGCTGCCAGATTCTCGGATATTTGGTTCAGCGAGAAGAAGATGTCGTTGATGATCGAATCCTTTTCGGCCACCACCACACTCAGCGAATCACGATCATTGGCCAGTTTATCCGCACTCTTGCGGCTGACACAACAGGTCAGCGCCACGGCGGCCAACAGGATCGGAATTATCTTTTTCATTGCAATATTTATTATCAGAACGTTACTTTTATTCCCACCCCGATGTTATCCCATCTCAGTCTGAGGCTGCGTATCAAATCGAGGCCGGGGCGATAGTCGAGCGACAAGGCCAGAGGCGTCTCTGCGAAACTGTACTCGAGCCCGGTTATGCCGTCGACGCCGATGCGGGCCTTTTTCGATGTGCTGTGCATGCCCAGATGACCGCCCATGCCGTAGTAAAAGTGAAATCCACGGTCGATGACGGGTATGTTGTGCTCGTAGAGCCCGGTCAGCAGCACCGCCCCGTCGTAGGGGAAGGTCAGCAGCCACTCGGTGGAAGTTACCGGATTGAGGTTGTACTTGAAGCACAGGCCTGCGTCGTAAGCGCCCAGCCACAGACCGGCTCCGCCATTATAGTCCTGAGCCCGAAGCGGAGCGGCGGCCGCCAGAGAGCATACGATGACAAAAAAAGCCTTTTTCATACCGATGCAGGTTATTGATCTTCCAATGTCAGCCAAACGTTCTTAAAACTTAGAGAGGGTCGGTTGTTTGGAGATGTGCGAAGTAAATCAAGGCGTTCATCCTTCTGCCGTCCGCCCTCGACGCTACTTTTCTGCCGTCCGCCACGCACATCTCTCTCCTCCGGGGATGCTCCTCCTTCAGTCGTCCGCCACGCACATCTCTCTCCTCCGGGGGATGCTCATCCTTCAGTCGTCCGCCCTCGACGCTACTTTTCTGTCGTCTGCCACGCACATCTCTCTCCTCCGGGGATACTTCTCCTTCAGTCGTCCGCCACGCACATCTCTCTCCTCCGAAAGTGTTCCTCTTTATGCCTCCCGCCCCCGGCCCCGGCCCCCTGTTTCGCCACGGGCTACTTGGCGTAGCTCACCGAGCGGGTTTCACGGATCACCGTTACCTTGACCTGACCGGGATAGGTCATCTCGTCCTGTATCTTTTTGGCCAGATCGTGCGAGAGGATGTCGGCCTGGGCGTCGCTGATCTTGTCGCTGCCCACGATGACGCGAAGCTCGCGCCCGGCCTGTATGGCATAGGTCTTCATCACCCCGTCGTAGCTCATCGCCAGGTCTTCCATGCCTTTCAGGCGTTTGATGTACGACTCGACCACCTCGCGGCGCGCGCCGGGACGGGCGCCCGATATGGCGTCGCAAACCTGCACTATGGGGGCTATGAGCGAGGTCATTTCTTCCTCTTCGTGGTGGGCGCCGATGGCGTTGCAGATGTCGGGGCGTTCGTTGTACTTCTCGGCCAGTTTGCGGCCGATGATGGCGTGCGGCAATTCGGGCTCGTCGTCGGGCACCTTGCCTATGTCGTGCAACAGTCCGGCGCGGCGGGCGGCTTTGGCGTTGAGACCCAGCTCCGAAGCCATGACGCCGCACAGGTTGGCCGTCTCACGCGAGTGCTGCAGCAGGTTCTGCCCGTAGGACGAGCGGTATTTCATCTTGCCCACCAGGCGGATCAGCTCGGGATGAAGGTTGTGAATGCCCATGTCGATCACCGTGCGTTTGCCCACCTCGACGATCTCTTCCTCGATCTGTTTCTGGACCTTGGACACCACCTCCTCGATGCGGGCGGGGTGTATGCGTCCGTCGGTGACCAGCTGGTGCAACGCCAGACGCGCTATCTCGCGGCGCACGGGATCGAACCCCGACAGGATGATGGCCTCGGGTGTGTCGTCGACGATGATCTCGACCCCCGTAGCGGCCTCCAGAGCGCGTATGTTGCGCCCCTCGCGGCCGATGATGCGCCCCTTGACCTCGTCGCTCTCGATGTTGAAAACGGTCACCGAGTTCTCGATGGCCGTCTCGGTGGCCACTCTCTGGATCGACTGCACCACAATGCGCTTGGCCTCCTTGCCGGCGTTCAGACGGGCATCCTCGAGCGTGTCGTTGATGTAGGTGATCGCCTCGGCCTGGGCCTCGGACTTCATGTTCTCGATCAGGATATTTTTGGCATCTTCGGCGCTCATGCCTCCGATCTGCTCCAGGCGGACGTTCTGCTCTTTGATGATGCGGTCGGCCTCCTCCTTGCGGCGGTCGAGCTGGGCTATGCGCTCCTCCATCTGCTCTTTGAGCTGCGACTGCTCGCGAACGCGACGATCGAGCTCGCCGCGTTGCTGGTTGAGGTTGTTCTCCTCGGTCTTGAGTTGCTGCTCGCGCTGGCTGATGCGCTGGTTGCGTTCGCTCACCGTACGGTCGTGCTCGCTCTTGAGCTGAATGAAACGCTCCTTGGCCTGGAGCGTCTTCTCTTTTTTGATCATCTCGCCGTCGGCTTCGGCCTGGCTGAGAATCTTCTTGCGGCGCGCCTCGGTCGATCTGTTCACTATAAAGTATGACCCGACGGCCGCAACCGCGGCGGCCACCACGGCCACTATCGCTAATGTTAACGGTCCCATAAAATTTTTATATTTAGTGTGTTAATAAAACAAAA
>BNXD01000074.1 GCA_025999315.1 Bacteroidia bacterium
CCAATTGGTCGGGAAATTCGGTTTTCATCGCTTTGATGGCCTGCTCCATTGTCTCGGGAGCCAGCGTTGCCCTGTAGTCTGACGGACGATAAAGTTTCATGGTTTGATATTTTTAGTTAATTATTTTACGGTAATTTTCCGCAGCGGCCGTGCCGTTGTCGTGTCGGCCGCTGCGGAAAAATATTTTTGTTATTCGTTGTCGTTGTAAGCGAACTCGCCGTGCTGCGAGATGTCCAGACCGATGGCCTCGGACTCGCGACCGACCCTCAGGCCCACGAGCTTGTCGACAAGCAAGAAGAGCAGCCAGGTCATTATGGCGCTGAAGACCACTGCAGCCACGTTGACGAAGACCTGCACTCCGAGCTGGTGCCAGTCGCCATACAGAGCGCCCTGCTGGCCACCTGCTCCGGTAACGAATTGAGTTGCAAAGACTCCGGTCAAAATTGCACCGACAAAACCACCCACCCCGTGCACGCCGAAAGCGTCGAGCGAGTCGTCATATCCGGCTTTGGGTTTGATGAGAGCCACAAAGATATAACAAACGATCGCGGATACCAAACCGATGAAGATCGCGCCCATTGCGTCGACCGTACCGGCGGCGGGGGTTATGGCCACCAGACCTGCCACCACGCCCGTACAGATACCGACCACCGAAGGCTTTCTGTTGAATATCCACTCGAGAGACATCCACGCCACGGCCGCCACGGCTGTCGCCACATGGGTCACCAGGAAGGCGTTGGCTGCCAGACCGTCGGCTGCCAGGCCGCTGCCGGCGTTGAAACCGAACCATCCCAGCCACAGCAGAGCGGCGCCAATGACCACAAACGGAACGTTGTGCGGAGTGATGGGCTGTCCGCCCGGCTTGTAGGCTTTGCGTCGACCGAGCATCAGCGCCATTATGAGCGCCGAAACACCGGCGTTGATGTGGACCACCGTACCTCCTGCGAAGTCTATGGCGCCCATCTCGCCCATCCAGCCGCCGCCCCAGACCCAGTGGGCCATCGGGTTGTAGACCACCAGCGACCACAGAACGGTGAAGAGCAGAAAGCCCGAGAATTTGATCCTCTCGGCGAATGCGCCGACTATCAGAGCCGGGGTGATCACGGCGAACATACACTGGAACAGCACGAAGAGCGTCTCGGGAATGTTGCCCGTGGTGAGCGTGTCGAGCGTTATGCCATGCAGGAACATCTTGTCGAAACCGCCTATCAGAGCGCCCCAGAAACTGCCGCCGCTACCGTCCGCGGCGGGCATCAGGCTCGTGCCGAAGACCATGCTGTAGCCGATGACAATCCACTCGATGCTGATGACGGCCGTGATGGCCAGGCACTGCATCATGATGCTCAGAACGTTTTTGCGCCGCACCAGACCGCCGTAGAAGAAGGCCAGACCGGGGATGGTCATCAGCATCACCAGGATGGTGGCCACCAGTATCCACGCCGTATTGCCGCTGTCCAGCGTCGGCGCCGCCTCTTCGATCTCTGCCGCCACGGCAGCCGTTTCGGCCACAAGCGCGTCGGATGAGGCGATGACCGCCTCGGTCGGCACAGCGTCGGCAAGAGCGACGTCCTGCGCCTTGAGGGCTGCCGGGCTGAACAACATCAGCCCTGCAGCCATTGCATATATAATAAGATGTCTTGTTTTCATCGCAGTTGAATTTCAATTACAGGGCGTCGCCCTACTTCGTTTTCGCTTTCTCCTTGTTGTAGAGCGACTCGTCGCCCACTTCGCCCGTACGGATGCGGACGCTCTGATCGACCGGCGAGATGAATATGCGCCCGTCGCCGCTCTCGCCCGTAAAGGCCGTCTTGCGGATGGCCTCCACCGAACGGTCGACATTCTGGTCGCGCACCACGAACGAGATGAAAACCCGGGCTATCGTGTTGACATCATAGGCTATACCCCGGAAGATAAGCCCCTGTTTGGCGTCGCCCTGCCCGTTGACGTCCCACCACGACAGAAAATCGATGTCTGCTTCGTGCAGCGCCTGGCGCACGTCCATGAATTTGGATTTGCGAATGATCGCTTCTATCTTTTTCATTTTTTTCCGTTTTTTTGTTAAGTTGGATTTTCGTCGGACCTCGCACTCAGCCATTGGCCACTGGCTGAAAGGCCGGTCCTGAAAAACTGTCTTCTACCGCGACCTGTTCTCCCCCCCGCGGGGATTGCGGGCCATCGAGTAGCGATCGACATAAACTGTGCTCATCATAATTTTGTTTTTATTCGTTCTATGGCCTCCTCGACACGCTGTCGCTCGCCGAAAGCCGTCAGTCTCACGAAACCCTCCCCGCTGGGGCCGAACCCTACGCCGGGAGTTGCGACCACATTGCACTCGTCGAGCATCCGGTCGAAAAATCCCCACGAAGTGAAGCCCTTTGGGGTGCGCAGCCAGATGTAGGGAGCATCCTGCCCGCCGAACACCTCGAACCCGTGCCCGCGGAACCCTTCGCGGATGATGGCGGCATTGTTCATGTAGTAATCTACATTCTCCCTCACCTCGCGTCGCCCCTCGGGCGAGTAGATCGCCTCGGCGGCGCGCTGGACGATGTAGGCCGTGCCGTTGAACTTGGTACACTGGCGACGGTTCCACAACTTGTTCAGGCTCACCTCGCGTCCGTCGACCTTGACGGTCAGCTCTTTCGGGACCACCGTGCAGCCGCACCTGAGGCCCGTGAATCCGGCCGTCTTGGAGAAACTGCGGAACTCGACCGCCACCTTTCGTGCCCCTTCGATCTCGTAGATCGAGTGGGGAACATCCTCGCCCGTGATGAACGCCTCGTAGGCGGCGTCGAACAATATCAGCGAACCGTTTTGGAGAGCATAATCGACCCAAAGCTTCAACTCGCTGCGGGTCAAGGTCGTACCCGTGGGATTGTTGGGATAGCAGAGGTAGATCACATCGGGCCTCGTCTCGGGCAGCGCGGGGATAAAACCCCTCTCCTGCAGACAGGGCAGATAGACGATCCTGCTCCAGCCTGCGTCGGTGAGCTCTCCTGCGCGGCCTCCCATGACGTTCGAGTCGACATAGACCGGATAGACCGGGTCGGTCAGGGCCACCACGTTGTCTACGCCCAGTATGTCGCCGAAGTTGCCCAGATCGCTCTTGGCGCCGTCGCTGATGAACACCTCGTCAGCCTCGAGCTTCACCCCCCTGGGGGCAAAGTCGTGCTCGATGATGGTACGTCTGAGAAAATCATATCCCTGTTCGGGACCGTAACCGCGAAAAGTCGCCGCCACAGCCTGTTCGTCCACCGCCCGGTGCAACGCCTCGACAACCGAGGGGGTCAGCGGCCGGGTAACATCTCCGATCCCGAGGCTGATGACATCGGCTTTGGGATTGGCCGCCTTGTAGGCTGCAACTCTGCGCGCTATCTCCGAGAAGAGATAACTCTCGGGCAGCTTGACATAATTCTCATTGATACGTACCATAATTCAAAGAACTTTATCTATTATTATACAAACAAATCTCCCTCGAAAACCATCGTGGCCCCGCCGGTCATGTAGACGTGGTCGGTCGCCGGGTCCCACTCTATCAGCAGGTCGCCCCCCAGCAGGTGGACCGTAGCCCGGCGGTCGGACAGGCCGTTGAGCGCCGCGGCGACCAGCGTTGCGCACGCCCCGGTGCCGCAGGCCATCGTCTCGCCGGCCCCGCGCTCCCACACCCTCATCCGAAGGCTGTCGGCGGCCTCCCGCCTGACAAACTCGACGTTGATCCGCTGGGGAAACATCTCATGGAGCTCGATGGCGCGACCCGTGCGCGGAAGGTCCAGATGCTCGACATCGTCCACAAAGATCACAGCGTGCGGGTTGCCCATCGAGACGCAGGTTATCCTGTAAATCTCGCCATCGATCTCGAGCGGGTAGTCAACCACCCTCTCTCCCTTCGCGCCCGGCGCTTCGACTGGGATCAGCCCGGGCCTGAGCTCCGGGGCCCCCATGTCGACCCTCACCGAACTGACCCTGCCGTCTTCGCCGACGGTCAGATCGAGGATCTTGATGCCGGCCAGCGTCTCGAGCGTGATCGTGCGCTTGTCGGTCAACCCTTTGTCGTAGACATACTTGCCTATACACCGTGAAGCGTTGCCGCACATTTGCGCCTCACTTCCGTCGCTGTTGAACATCCTCATGCGGAAATCGGCCTTCCCGGAGGGGCATATGAGCACCAATCCATCCGAACCCACACCGAAATGTCTGTCGCTGACCTTGACGGCAAGCTCAGAAGGGTTGGCGATCTCCCCTTTCGTGCAATCGACATATACATAGTCGTTGCCTGCGCCGTGCATCTTTGTGAACCTCATTTACGATAGTTTTATGACCTGTCAAAATTTGATTTTTCCGGAGCAGACCTGCCCCGGAAAAATCAAATTTTCGTCGGAGGTCACACTCAGAATGTTATGCCGAACACCAGGTGGGCGTCGTCCGTCGCCGGAGAAAATATCACCTGAGCGAACACCGGCAGGCTGAACTTGTCGGTTATGGTGATCTCCCTGGCGGCCTTGAGCGCTAAACTGGTTACGCAGAAGTCTTTGTCTGCGGGAGTGTAGCAGGATGCCCAGGGCGAGATGCCGATGCTTGCCGTGCAGTCCACGTCCTTGACCTTGAAGTCATAACCGGCCTCGAAGTAGGACGAGTAGAGCTGTTTGTCGTCCGCGCCACGGTCGGCCTTGCCTGCCAGCATCGTGCTCCAGCTCAGCGACAGAGGGAACGACTCGCCGAAACCGTAGCTCACCGTAGCCTCGAGGATATGTCCGCCCTGTATGGTCCCGAGCAGGGGATCAACCTGGTAATCGTACCATTTGGTGAAGTAGGCAGAACCCTGTCCCTGCCACCAGTAGTCGGTCAGACCCACCGAGAAACCGCCGATGCCGTAACTCAGCGAGAGGTCGAACTCCTTGAATCCGCTGCCCAGATCGGCGCTGCCCCACGCTCCGAGGCTAACCCCTGCAAGCGAAGCCGTTACGCCGGGCTGCACGCTCAAACCCGTCTGATAAACACCCCTCCACACATACGAACTGACCACATCGGCCCCTGCCTCTATCTTCACACCACTGTCGTCCTGCGCCTTGACCGTCGTTGCCATGGCGAACATTACAGCCGCCAAATATACTAACTTTTTCATGATTTTAAGTTTTTTGGTTTACACTATTTTGTCTGTTTGCCTGTCGCTGTCATTTGTAATATTCCCCCCGGCGGGGGTTTCCCTTGCAGGCGTCGAGGGTGTCTACATGTGTTTTCATGGTCTTGTAGTATTATATTATCAAATCCGAAATTCTTGTGCTTGCCATCATCACCTGCGTCTGGTCGGCGAAAGCGCTCAGGCGGACATATCCTTCGCCACTGGGTCCGAACCGCTCGCCGGGCGAGGAGAGGATGTGGCACCCCCCGAGCAATCTGTCAAACAGGCTCCAGGAGCTCCCCCGCGGCGACTCGACCCAGATGTAGGGCGAGTTGACCCCTCCGCAGTAGTTTAGTCCGGCCCTTTCGAGCGCCTGGCGAAGGATGGCGGCGTTTTTCATATAGTAATCAACGTTCTGCCTGATCTCGCTTTTGCCCTTCGGTGTGTAGAGCGCCTCGGCCGCCTTCTGGATGATATAGGACGGGGCGTTGTTTTTGATCGTCTGGCGGCGTTGCCACAGATCGTTGAGCGAAATGTCGTTGCCGCTGTACATCGAGTAGCCCTTCACCTCCTTGGGGATCACCGTATAGCCGCAGTGCAGACCCGTGAAACCGGCCGATTTGGAGAAACTGTGAAACTCGATGGCTATCTTTCGGGCCCCCTTGATCTGGTAGATGCTGTGGGGTACGTCATCCTCTGTGATGAACGCCTCGTACGTGGCGTCGAAAAATATCAGCACGTTGTTCTCCAGCGCATAATCGACCCACTCTTTGAGCTGGCCGAGAGTCAGGGTCATCCCCGTCGGGTCGTTGGGATAGCTCATGAATATGATGTCGGGACGCTCCCGGGGCAACTGTGGAACAAAACCGTTCT
>BNXD01000075.1 GCA_025999315.1 Bacteroidia bacterium
GTTCTATTGCAACATGGCCTCGAACGACTATCTGGGTCTGTCGGGGGATGTCGGGCTGCAGCGGGAGTTTTGGGAGGGGGTCGACGCCTCCCGATTTGTGATGAGCAACCCCTCGTCGCGTCTTATCGCGGGCAACTCGGCGCATTACGACCGTCTCGAGCAGACGTTGTCCGACGTTATGGGCCGTCCGTCGCTGGTGGTTGGCAGCGGTTATCTGGCCAACTGCGGCGCGTTGCCGGCCCTGACGGGCAGGGGCGACCTGATCCTGGCCGACAAATATGTTCATGCGAGCGTGATCGACGGTCTGCGTCTGGGTGAGGCCGAGTGGACGCGGTTCAACCACAATGACATGACGCATCTCGAACGCCTGTTGCGCAAGGCGGCTGGCTATCGCCGGGTGTGGGTGGCCACCGAGTCGATCTTCAGCATGGACGGCGATGTGGCGCCGCTGCGCGAGTTGGCAACGCTCAAACGACGATACGGCTTCCGTATCTACCTCGACGAGGCGCACGCCTTCGGTCTGCGGGGCGAGGGCGGGCGGGGTTACGCCTGTGGGTGCGGCGTGCTCGACGATGTGGATGTCGTCGTGGCGACTCTCGGCAAGGCGTGCGCCTCGGCGGGGGCGTTCGTGGCGTGCGACGCTACGTTGCGCGAGACGCTCATAAACCGCATGCGCACGCTGATCTTCTCGACAGCCCTGCCACCCATATCGCTGATGTGGAGCGACTTCGTGGTGCGGCGTTTGGCGGACATGGACGCTCGGCGAGAACACCTGGAGCGGCTTGTGCGCACCCTGTCCGACGCGCCCGAGGCCACTCATATCGTCCCCATCATGGCCGGAGAGAACGCGCACGCCATCGAAATGGCCGAGGCGTTTCGCATGGCGGGGTTTTGGGTCAACGCCATACGTCATCCGACCGTGCCTCGCGGCAAGGCGAGGGTGAGGGTGAGCCTCAACGCGGGCCTGAGGCTCGAGGATGTCGAAAATTTCAGGCAGGTATGGAACGCTATTGGCTGAGCAGGGAAGGGCGCGATGCGGTGGCGGTGTTCGTGCTGGGATGGGCGGCCGATCATCGTATGATCGAGCATCTTACGCCGACGCTGGCCGCCAAGGGGTATGACATGGTCGCCATCTATGACTTTCGCCCGCCACAGAAAGCCGCGGCTGGCGGATCACTCTTCGGTGGCGATCTGGGGGCGGAGCTCGGGCTGGCGGCTTACGGGCGGCGAGCGCTCGTGGCGTGGAGTTTCGGTGTGTGGGCGGCCGAGCGGCTCTTTCCCGGCTCGCAGTGGGATCGGGCGGTGGCGTTGTGCGGCTCGCCGCTGCCTCTCGACGAGCGTTTCGGCCTCGGACGACGCAGAATCTCCCTGACCCTGCGCGGAGTGCAATCCGGCGGTATGGAGGAGTTTTTCAGTCGCTCATTGGCAGAGAGCTATCGGCGTCTGGAACCCCTGCTGCCCTTGTGGCCGGGGCGGGATGCGCCACAGTGCGCCGACGAACTCGAGCATCTCGCCGCACTCGCCGCGCAGCCTTATGCGCCGTCGATCAACTGGGACCGGGCCCTGGTCGGAAGTCGCGATATGATCTTCCCACCCGCAAATCTGTCCGCCTGCTGGGGCCCGGTGGCCGAGCTGCACGACATGCCGCACTATCCTTTCGACAACACGGATATTTTGCTTTCCCGTGCGTTTTGAGTTTGTTTTTCCCGCTACGCGCGGGCGCCAACTTTGTTGGCTCGTAAAGAGATGCTCGCTAAGTTGGACAAAGAACTTTTAAATATTCAGGTGCGCTGACTTTTATGAGGATTAACAAGTGGGCGGCGGGCGAAGCCCGGCAGCCTTTACACTTGAGGGATTTGGTTTGAAAGCTTGCTTTCAGAAGCCCAAATCCCTCAAGCGTAAAGCGCCGCATTTCATGCGGCCCGCCACTTGTTAATCTCTACGCCGACCAAAATCATGCGTGTGCGCAGTATCGCCAAAAGGTTAGCTTCGCTGATTATCTGTCGAAAGCTCGGCAAAGTTCATGCAAGCATGACTCTGCCCTCACTCCTAAGATAATTCTGGTTCTCTTTTCCAAAAGAGAACAAAAAAGATATTGAAAGACAAGGAGATCATACGGCGGCGGTTCGAGGCGGGGATGGCCTGTTATGACCGTCAGGCGCAGGTGCAGCAGCAGGTGTGCGGCATGGTGGCCGGGCGGCTCGAGGAGCTGCTCGGCCAACGGGATGCGCCTGTCCGGGGGCTCGAGGTGGGCGCCGGGACGGGGATGCTGACCCGCCATCTGGCGCGTCTGGTTCCGCGGGCATTCTGGCATGTCAACGACCTGAGCCCCAAGGCACAGCAATATCTCGACCCGCTGCTGGAGGGCCTCTCTCACCGCTATCTGTGGGGGGATGCCGAGCTGCTGGAGCTGCCGGGCGATCTGGGGCTCATTGCGACGGCATCGACGGTGCAGTGGTTCGACGATCTGCCTGCTTTTATCGCGCGGTGCGCCGGGGCGCTCGCGCCGGGCGGGCTGTTGGTCATGACCACCTTCGGCCCCGACAACTTCCGCCAGATCAGGGCCACCACGGGGCGGGGGCTCGAATACCGCACCCTTTCCGGGCTCGAGATGCTGCTGCGGCAGGCCGGGTTCGAGCCGTTGATCCTCACCGAATTTCGCAGCGAGCTTGCGTTTGTTTCGCCCATGGAGGTGTTGCGCCACATCAAGGCCACCGGCGTGGGCGGCACGGGCCATTTTCGCTGGAGCCCCTCGAGCCTGCGCCGTTTCGACGAGCAATATCGCCGACTTTTCGCCTCTGCCGATAACGGGGTTACCCTGACCTATCATCCCCAGATCACCATCTCGAAGATATAAGTAACACTCGTTTTACATTTGGCGAAGGTCGGGTTAAAAGCGTCCTCTCTGAGATAGAGTTCTTATCGGCGGCCCGCAGACGAAACAGCAACTTCCGGGGCCGCAGACTCCGATGCGAAAGACGATAGACTGCAGCCTTAAGCTCCAGCGCAGTTAACCTGATCAAAAAGACGCCCGCGAAGTTGGAGAACAGAGAGACGCTCGGAAAGTTAACTCAATCAATAAGCCGATCCGTTCCCCTGCTGATGTTGGCGGGCAAAAAGATGTCCGGAGCGGCGATGAGGGAGTTTTTGTGCGTGAATGTTCGATTTGTACTAAAGGTTGTCCGAAGCAGACCTTCGATACCCGTTTGGGCGGATTATTTTTGTTGTTACAAACAGGACACACGCCATGTTCAAAAATATCAAAATCGCGTCGCTGACCGCCCTGCTCTGCCTGCTGACGACGGCCGGATGTTCGGAGGGCAAAAACAAGCGACCTCCTTTCGTCGTCCCCGAACCTCCCGAAGAGGAGTTGGGCAATGATGGTTTCCGCTTGGTCTGGTCCGACGAATTTGATCGCGAAGGCCAGCCCGATTCTGCTGTCTGGAGCTATGAGAACGGCTTTGTGCGCAACGAGGAACACCAGTGGTATCAATCTGACAATGCCCGTTGCGGCAACGGTATCCTGACCATTGAGGCCCGCAGGGAACAGGTCGTCAATCCGAATTTTGACGGGGCCAGCTCCGACTGGAAAAAAAACAGACAATATGCCGGATATACCTCCGCCTGCATCAAAACCATCGGCAAAAAGGAGTTTCTTTATGGCCGCTTTGAAGTTCGTGCAAAAATCCCGACGGCAAGCGGCTCATGGCCCGCGATCTGGACTTTGGGCAATTCGATGACGTGGCCGTCATGCGGCGAAATCGATATCATGGAATACTATCGCATCGGAAATGTTCCGCATATTTTGGCAAATACGGCCTGGGGTACCGACAGCCCCGGCAATGCGCGCTGGGATTCGGCAACTATCCCCTTTTCACACTTTACGGACAGAGACCCCGATTGGGCGGATAAATTTCATGTGTGGCGCATGGATTGGGACGAGGATGCCATCCGGTTATATCTGGACGATGAGTTGTTGAATGAAACGTTGTTGGAAGAGACCTCGAACGGAGCGCACGGCAATTATGCCAATCCGTTCAGACAACCGCACTATTTGCTGTTGAACCTCGCCATCGGCGGACACCACGGCGGAACGCCCAACGAGGTGGCCTTCCCGCTGAAATACGAGATCGATTATGTGAGGGTATATCAAAAATAGGGATCGCGGTTTATTAGAAGAGCCACCGCGCGCCGCCTCGCTACACGGGGCGGCGCGCTTTTTGACACGAAAAATTTTGTAAGAAAAAATCCCGGCGTATCTTTGTCTTCGGATAGCGCAGGGGCTTTGTCGCTGCCTGCCCGGGGCGGCCCTGCAAGGGGCCTGTCGCGGCGGGGAGAGGAAAGTCCGGGCAACACAGAGCTCCGTCCTTCCTAACCGGAAGACCTTCGAAAGGGGGTAGCAAGGGTAACAGAAAACAACCGCCGCGGCCTTCACCGGTCTGCGGTAAGGGTGAAAAGGTGGGGTAAGAGCCCACCGGCGGTGGCAGCGATGTCGCCGGCCGTACCTCTGGCGGGTTGCAAGACCAAGTATACCGGCATCCAAGGGCTGCTCGTCCATTGCCGGGGGGTAGGTCGCTAACGCAGGCGGTCGGCAACGACCGTCGTAGATAAATGACAAGGGGTGCGCCCGTCGCACTACAGAACCCGGCTTATACCCTGCGCTGTCTTTTTTTAATCGCTCCTGCGCTCGCTTCGTTCGCATTTGGATGGTGTTTTTGCGGCTGCGAGCCGCACTCTGCGCTTCTCGGGCGGAGGGCTGCCACCATTTGTCGGTGCACCCTCGCCGGATGGCTTCGGGGTCAACGTCCACATGACAACCCACCGCCGGCTGCGGGCCGAAAAGCAATACGAACCATCTCTTCGCTCATTTTGATGCCCGACATGCCCGCCACCGACATATCCCCATACGACTATCCGCTGCCCGAGGAGCGCATCGCCAAATTTCCGTTGCCACGGCGCGAGGAGTCGCGGCTGCTCGTCTGCCGCGACGGGCAGATCGGCGAGAGCCTTTTCCGTCACATCGGCGAGGCGTTGCCCGAGGGGGCGTTGCTGGTGTTCAACAACACCCGGGTGGTGCGTTCGCGCCTGCTGTTTGCCAAACCAAGCGGGGCGCGCATCGAGGTCTTCTGTCTCGAGCCGCACGATCCGGCCGACCATGAACGGGCCTTCGCCGCACGCGACAGTTCGGTTTGGCGTTGCCTGGTGGGTAACGCCAAACGGTGGAAGGAGGGGGCGCTCGGCGTCGGGTTCGACCTCGAGGGTCGCAGTTGCTCTCTCTCGGCTGTGCGCGAAGGAGAGGGGTTGATACGTTTTGAGTGGGACGCCCCGCTCACATTCGGCCAGCTGCTCGAACACCTTGGGCGCGTGCCCATTCCGCCCTATCTGGGCCGTGAGAGCGAGGAGATCGACAACACGCGCTACCAGACGGTCTACTCGCGCATCGAGGGGTCGGTGGCCGCTCCCACGGCGGGGCTCCACTTCAGCCGGGAGCTGCTCGAGAGCCTGCAGGCGGAAGGTGTGGCGACCACCGAGGTAACGCTGCACGTCGGAGCGGGGACTTTTCTGCCCGTCAAGGGCGACGATGCGCGCACCCACGCCATGCACGCCGAGCATTTCGAGGTGTCGCTCGAGGCGCTGGAGGCGTTGCAGTCCCATCCGGGCCGCACGGTAGCCGTAGGCACCACCACCGTGCGCACTCTCGAGAGCCTGGTGGCCATCGCAGCGCGCATTCTCGACCGGGGAGACGCCGACAGCGAGACCCCCATAGGGCAGTGGGAGCTATACGACGCACCCGAGGAACTGGACGGCCGCCGGACGCTCGAGACACTGATCAACC
>BNXD01000076.1 GCA_025999315.1 Bacteroidia bacterium
CTCAGCATGACAAAGAAAGAACTGCGCTCCATGTCACCCTGAGCGGAGCATAAGCGCAGTCGAAGGGTCTCGGCAATGCTGCATGAGATGCTTCGACTTCGCTCAGCATGACATGGGCGGAGATGGTTGCCTTCGGCCTACTCCTCGCAGCTCGGCATAGCTCGAACAAGTCCGACTCTGCCCTCGCTTCTGCCCTCGCCCGCAGCGCCGGGTAGACTTCGCTCAGCATGACATGGTAAGTTTCAACTGTCAATTCGCATTACTAATAATGTCTCATTACCGGTCAAATTGGCCAACCCTCCGGCCCACCCGGAAGGTCGTTGGACGGTCGCCTGCATTGCACAAAACAGTTCATGTGTTTTGTGCAAATATAGCAAGAGTTTGTCTAAAATTTAGACAAACTCTCTATCTCGCGAAAAGAAAAACCCTCCTGCATCTGCCGGGAGGGTTTCTCATATTCGCCCAAATCACAATATTGAAATGTTGACAACTATGTTAACAACATCGAGGCTGCCGACTTTATTTATGCTTATTATTAGGTGTTTGACCTTCGACGGGTTGCGTGCGGTGGCTCGTCTCCTGCATGATGCGGCGACGCATCATGCGCTCGGTGTTGTACATGCGATAGATCTCCGATGGCGACAGGATCGTCCGAAACTCCTCGTAATATTTTTCGCGGATGCGGATCGAGTTTTTGACAATCTCAAGCTCGCGTCTTATCAGCCTCTCGGCCTGCTCGTTGGAGATCGAGTCGGCAGGGATGTGCTCCTCCTGTCCCAGTTTTTTCTCGTTGCCGCTCATCTCGGCGAAGTAACGGGTATAGATGGCCCGGAACTGCTCGCCACGTTTCTCGTCGAGCTGCAAACGACTGATGATCTGCGCGGTCTGCACCTCCCTGATCTTGTCTCTGGGGTTTTTGTCTCTCTCCCGGGGCTGGGCCGCAAGGGTCGAGCACAGCAGTAGAGCCACATACAATAGCGTGATTTTCATGTTGATAGATGTATTTTTGCAGGCGAGCATGTCAGAATACGTTTTCCGATAGAAAATAGTCAGTCGACAGGGCCTTGTCGAGCTCCAGCACCTCCTGGTCCGACAGCGAGCCGACGAAACGGTCGATCGCCGTGTACTGGTCGGCCTCCCCGGCGACAGGGTTGACGTCGGGCGTCGACAAAAACAGCCCCAGCGCAACGGCAGCAGCGGCGGCAATCCCCACCGGGGCCAGCAGAACTGTCCTCAGGCGGCGACGGCGACGATGACGCTCTACAGCCTCGAGCGCGCGCCGGCTGCTGGCCTCGAAAAAACCTTCGGGCACCGAATATGGCAGCCTCTTGCCCACCATATCGAAATCAAATTCGGGTTTCATGGCTTAATTATATATTGTAATGCGAATTAAAAACGGCAAAACTGATCTATACAGTATAAGAACTTATTTGGTCATCAACTCTTTGATCTTTTTCGAGGCGTAGTGGTAGTTGGTTTTCATGTTCTCCACCGTCGAATCGAGCACTCTGGCCATCTCTTCGTAGGGCATCTCTTCGTAGTAGCGCAGGGTGAAGACCACCCGCTGGCGATTGGGCAGGTGCAGCAGCGCCTGCTGAAAGCGCACCAAAATCTCCTCGCTGTCGGGGCCCGTCTCCTGCCACAACGTGCCGATAAGCTTCTCGCGCACCTGCTCGAAAGGGGTGTTCTCGCCGTGACGGTCGCGCAGAAAACGCAGCGATTCGTTGGTGGCGATGCGGAACATCCACGTGTAGAGCGAACTCTGACCCCGGAACCTGGACAGGCCGCGGTAAATGTTCACCAGACTATCCTGCAACACATCCTCGGCATCTTCGTGCGCGACCACGATGCGGCGGATATGCCAGTAGAGACGTTGCTGATAGCACTCCATCATCAGACGATAGCCATGCTCGAGGTCGGCCCCGCCCTTGCTTATCAGGCCGAGGATATGTTCGTCGGTCACCTTCGTCATGGTTTTCCCGCTGTTATTTGGATACTTTTAGCCATCGAAAGTTAAAATCGTCTTAAATGCAGTCGTGCCGGAAATGTCTTTTGCCCAGTTTTAACTTTTTGCCGCCGGGCATGTCTCATAACCAAGTAATCTTTATAAAATGCAAAATTATGAAAAAAAGATCATTTTTCACAGTGGCTGCGGCGCTCATTTTTGCAGCGGCGCTCCAGGCTCAGCCTCAGGGACCCCGTCCGGCGGGCGCACGTGCAGGCAGTGAGCGGAAGGTGCAAAAGTCGCCCGAAGAGATCGCCCGCGCCCAGAGCGACCACATGAAGGTCGCCCTTCAACTGAAGGACGATCAGGCGGGGAAGTTATACAACGTGCTGTTGCGCTATGCCAACATCTCTAAAGACGCCAGCGAGCAGGCCGGCAAACAGCGCGAGGCTGCCGCCAAACAGATGGAGGGCAAGAAAGGCGAGATCGAGGCGACGCTCACCCCCGCCCAGAAAGCGGCATGGGAGGCCATACACCGGCAGCCCGGCGGCGAGGGTCGCGGCCATGGGCACAAGCCCCATATGGGTCAGGGTGCGCCGGGGGCCGACCGCGGCATGGCCATGCACGGAGAGCATCACCGGGACAATCCGATGGTTTCGGGCGAGATGATGGCCCGGATGCGTTCGGAGAAGATGAAAACGTTGCTCCAGCTCAATGCCGACCAGACCAAAAAGATCGGCGACATTGAGTTGAAATATTTCAACATCGCCAAGGCCAACCACGAGGCAGCGATCAAGATGATGCAGGACAATGCACTGAAAATGAGCAGCAAGAAAGGCGAGATCGAAGCCCTCCTCACCCCTGCCCAGAAAGAGGCGCTCGCCCAAATGGGGGAGATGGAACGTGAGCGTGCCATGCATCGCTCGCGCGCGTTCCAGGGTCGGGGCCACGCTCAGGGCGCACCCTGCCCGACGGGAAGATAACGATGCAGTTTGTTTGTTTGTTTGTTTGTTTGTTTGTTTGTTTGTGCGGGGCCGTACCACTAAGGGTGCGGCCCCATTTTTTTGATGGCGGTGCGCCGGGGTCGGTATAAATTTTGCCGCATGGAAATTTCAGAAAATATCCTTACTTTTATCGCCACTTTTGACCATTAAGCCTTAAATATGACCCTCCATCAACTGATCCTCGGTTTCGTAACGGCTTTTCTGGCCCTGTTCCCGGTCATCAATCCCATCGGCAGTGGGTTGATAATAAACAATATGATCGGGCACATGCCTAAAGAGCAGCACTACAGGGCCATATGTCGCATCACATTCAACTCGCTGTGTATCGGACTGAGCAGTCTGCTGGCCGGATATTTCATTCTGCAGCTCTTCGGGCTGACTGTTCCGGTGGTGCAACTGGGGGGCGGACTGATGATCTGTCGCACGGCGTGGGGATGGCTTTCGGACGGCGGCGGCGAACAGGATGCGCAACCCGAGATCGAAAAGAGCGACTACGAAAAGATCCGACACAGGCTTTTCTACCCCATGTCGTTTCCCATCACGGTCGGGGCGGGGACCATGGCCGTGATTTTCACCCTTATGGCGTCAGGGACGGTCAAGGACAACCTCGTCCTTACGCTGGTCAACTATGGGGTCATAGCGCTGGCCATCATCGTGATGTGCATCATTCTCTATCTGGCGCTGCTGCCGGGACACCGCATCGTCAAACGGCTTAGCCCCGCCGGCAAGCTGATAATCAACAAGATCATAGCATTCCTGACCCTGTGCATCGGCCTGCAGATCATGGCGAGGGGAGTGGGGCATATTTTCCATCTGACGATTTTGTGATAATTGGGAAATAAGCTTAACTTTGCCTGCCAAAATTTCATACCAATTATGAACAAAATAAAAGTGGCAGGCTCTGTTGTGGAGCTCGACGGCGATGAGATGACCCGGGTGATATGGCATTTCATCCGCGAAAAGTTGATACTTCCCTATCTGGACATCGACCTTAAGTATTTCGACCTGAGCATCCAGAACCGCGACATGACGGATGACAGGGTAACGGTCGAGGCCGCCGAAGCGATCAAACGCCACAACGTCGGGGTCAAATGCGCCACCATCACTCCCGACGAGGCTCGGGTCAGGGAGTTCTCGCTCAAAAAGATGTGGAAGTCGCCCAACGGCACTATCCGTAACATTCTGGATGGCACGGTTTTTCGCGAGCCGATCATCTGTCGCAACGTGCCGCGTCTGGTGCCCGGGTGGACCAGGCCGATCTGCATCGGCCGCCACGCTTTCGGCGACCAGTATCGCGCTACGGACGTGGTGATCCCCGGGGAAGGCAAGCTCACGATGTCGTTCACCGACAACAGCGGCAAGACAACTTCCTGGGATGTATATGACTACAAGGGCGGAGGGGTGGCCATGTGCATGTACAACACCGACGAGTCGATCCGCGGTTTCGCCCACTCGTGTTTCAACATGGCCCTCGGGAAGGGTTGGCCTCTCTATCTGAGCACCAAAAATACCATACTGAAGAGCTACGACGGACGTTTCAAGGATATTTTCGCCGAGGTTTACACCGAATACCGGGAGCGCATGGATGCCCGCGGGCTCACCTACGAGCACCGTCTGATCGACGACATGGTGGCCGCCGCACTGAAGTGGAACGGGGGGTTTGTGTGGGCGTGCAAAAATTATGACGGTGATGTACAGTCCGATACGGTGGCTCAGGGCTTCGGCTCGCTGGGGCTGATGACCTCGGTGCTGATCACCCCCGACGGTCGCACAATGGAGGCCGAGGCCGCTCACGGCACCGTAACGCGCCACTATCGCCAGCACCAGAAGGGTCAGGAGACCTCGACCAACCCCATCGCGTCGATATTTGCCTGGACGCGGGGCCTCAGCCATCGCGCCGCCCTGGACGGCAACGATGAATTGGCCCGTTTCGCCTCGGCGCTTGAGAGCGTCTGTGTCGAAACGGTCGAATCGGGGCTGATGACCAAGGACCTGGCGCTGCTGGTCAAGGGCGAGAGCGTCGCCCGCGCCGATTATCTCAACACCGAGGAGTTTCTCGCAGCCATCGACCGGAACCTGAAGGCAAAGCTAAGCCTGTGAGCCGTGGCGCAAATCTGACTACGGAGAGCGGAATTTCACACACACTAAAGAGCGGGAGGGCTGCAGCAGCGGGCTCTCCCCTTTTTTTGTCTATCTGAACGCTTCCGGCCGCAACGTCGTGTGGGCGTGCCACTTGCCAAACAGAGTGAGGCCCGCCTCTTCGTTGCCGTTGATGTGCACCAGCACGATGCTGCCCTCCGACGGCTGCTGTCCCTTGGCCAGCCAGGCGTCGGCGCCCAGGGGCAGCAGCCCGAAGGCGATGATCCGACGGCTGAGCGCTTCGTCCGACACCAGGCCGGGGTAGCGAAAAAAGGGCGAGGGGATCGCTCCGGCCTCGATCATCAGCCGTTCGTTGTCGATCACCTCGTGGTGCAGGTCGGTGCCCGGACGCAGCAGAAAATTCTCGCCCGGCGGGGTTCCGGGGCGGTAGTAATGGCTGTAGCTGTGGTTGACCCAACGTATTTCTATCTCCTGCAGGGAGGTCAGCCACGCCATATCGTCCGGATGTCGCATGATCCATTTGCCGCTCACACAGACATATAG
>BNXD01000077.1 GCA_025999315.1 Bacteroidia bacterium
GTCGGTTTCGGCGAGGTTCTCGATCAGACGCCGGCGGTCTCTGCAAAAAGCATCGAAGAGCCCGCCCCCGACGAGCCGATATTTTTTGTCGTGGACGATCAGCCCCTGTTCCTTGGCGGCGATCCCGACATGACGTTTCGCAAATGGGTGGCCGAGAGGGTCAAATATCCCGAAGTTGCCCGTGAGACAGGCGCCCAGGGGCGCGTAACGGTCTCTCTTGTGGTCGAGAAGGACGGTTCGCTGACCGTTCTGGAGGTCCGCAACACACCCCACAGTTCGCTTTCGGACGAGGTGGTCAGGCTGGTGGCAATGTCGCCCCGGTGGGAGCCCGCCAAACAGCGAGGCAAGCCGGTGCGCATGATCTATCTGCTCCCCGTCGAGTTCCGGCTCAATTAGAAATTGACGTATCCCGCCAGGCAGGGAGAGGCCATATTGAACGAGGGCTGTTTTGAGACCAAAACAGCCCTCGTTTGCAGATAAAGTTGTTGCGGTTAAAAAACGTTCGTTTGAATATAGTCAAGTCAAAGTTAGGCTCTGACTGTTTTGCAGTCGCGAAGCCAAGGCCGCATTGGCGGGCAAACTCGATGGCGCTCGGCTTGGCGTTTGCGGCCCGCAGACGGCGGTGGGCTGCCGACTTTGCTCTCGCAAGGCCGAACGACATGCAACGGTTTGCTTTGACCTTGAGTTTGGTTCATCTATCAACGTCTACTGAGTCCGCTACGCGCGGGGTGGTTACTTTTTGAATCGGATGGATGGGGAGGATGGGACTTGGTTAATGAAAATGGAGATACATTCCCGATCCCTGGCGATTTATTGGAACCTTCGGATATGGATTGGGATGCGATGTACGATTTTCTAAATTTGGGTAGTAATCCAGGGGAGGGGGAGGATCCGGGCGATGTTGGCATCACCATCTCAATACGTTGTGGATATTGTAAAAATATCGCTTGGATCGGGGACATTGAGGATATGCCAGATGCGTTCAGTTGTCCTTATTGTGGGAAAATTGTGTATTGGTAAATCTGATGCCATGAAAACCAGGCTATGTTTGATGGTTATGTTTGCTCTCTGGGGAAACATAAAGGGTTTGTCCGGCAATTCTACGGATACAGGATCGGATTCGGATCATCCGACAATGGCATTGACCTTGTCCTCTATTCCTTTGTGGGTTTCGGAAAACATACGGTTTCCCGAAGAGGCTTACCGCTACGGGATCGTCGGAACGGAGAGGGTATGCATTAGTGTGTCCTGGGATGGCAAAGCATTTATAACCAACCCACTGAATGCACTATGCCCTGCATATGAGGATGAAATCAAGCGAGTAGTGGGAAGCATGCCTGAGTGTGTGCCTCCCGTGATGGCTGATCCCAGGTATGTTTTTGTCTCATTGGAAATCGATTTTACCAAACTCGCTAATCCCGATTCGTTGGCAAACTTGAGAGTGATAGATCAATGGGCCCCGCCAACCAACGACTATCGCGGACACCAGGACTATCTTAACAGTCGAGAAGATTTGCTGGAGCAAGTTTATTCTTCTCTTAAAGTTCCAGCCGAATGGAATGAAAAAGCGGACACGGTGCACATAAGTTATACGGTGGCAGTAGATGGGAAACTCCGCAACATCAGCGTTACGCAATGTGAAGACCCCTTTATGGTTAAACAAATCGAACGAGCATTAGGCAAAGCCCGTAAATGGACACCTGCCCGGACAAGGGATTCGGAGGTTTTTGCCGTTACAGTTCATGATCGAATTATTGTAGCTGCCGACCCTTCCGGGCGCAAAAAGCCTTATGTCAAGTATGTGGACAAAGAGTGCCAAAACTCGACTAACCCGCCCCTCAATCCTGATCAGGTCATTGTTAATCCTGAATTTAGGGCCAGAATAGATTTGGGCAAAGCATTCCCGGGCAAGGTTACAGAGTTTTACTTCAAATCCAACCCGGATCGCAAAGCAAGTTTCGGTGCCATTTTCATTATTGAAAAAGACGGATCGGCGAGCAATATTTTGGTTTATAATGCGCCTGATTCGGTATCTATGAGGGAATTACAGAGTGAGATTTCCCGGTATTCCTATTGGACTCCGGCGCGTCAAGGTGGTGTTGCGGTAAGGAGTGTTTATGCATTTGATGTCACCAGAAAAATGCGAAAGGATGCCGTCTCTGGTACGGACTTTTCTGTTTTCGGCAAATACTACCTCGATAACATTGCCAGTCACAGCAAGAGAGATAATTATTACACATCCCCTGATGGTAAACTTATAATGACGTACCCCATAAACTCTTCCGGTAATTTCGACAATGGATACGTTCGTAGAATTGATGGGCGGTATCCTTCTACTCAAAAGCAGAAGAACCGTTTATTACGCCAGGCCTATAAAAATTATACGAATTGAACTTACTGCCATGCGGAGGTGGCGCAAAATGTACCACCTCCCGGCAGCAGCCAGCACTCTAAATGCCGTATCGCACAGAGTCAATAAGAGTATCAAAAGTTACTACAATCGCGGCAGTATCGGTAACACATCACAAAGACGATAATCCAGTTTATGCTAAAGGTTAATGACATTTCTGGGGCCATAGCCACTGCCGACATAGTTATCACTGGATACTTACTTTGTGGAGCAGTCAATGCTATGATTGTTGCACATGTTCATTTTTTATGAAAAGTAACCAAACGACGCCAAGCCGAGCGCCATCCGAGCTTGCTCGGAAATGGCCGAGGCGCGAATCGACGAAAGAGTGAGGGCAGAGGCGAGCTTGCTCGAACTCTCTGCCGAACGACAAGGAGAAAGGCGGGCGTCTCTTTGCCCGCCAACTTCTCGACGAAAGAGTGAGGGCAGAGGCGAGCTTGCTCGAACTCTCTGCCGAACGACAAGGAGAAAGGCGGGCGTCTCTTTGCCCGCCAACTTCGGAGTAAGGCGAGCGTCTTTCTGCGAGCCAACAACACCTGGCTGTTCGCCTCGCTCAATGCCGGGGTTACTTCGCCCCTGCGAGGCGATAGAGGGATTTACCTTAAATTGATTATAAAAAACGAACGTTTAATTGCACAACGGGTAAAGATCATATGTCTGAAATCACAACCATATCGCAGCAGCAGGCGTTGCTGGTGGCCGTAGTGCGCGACGGACAGGATCCGCGGCAGGTCGACGACTACCTCGACGAGCTGGAGTTTCTGGCCGAGACAGCCGGCATACTGAGCGTGGGGCGCATCACTCAGCGTCTCGGCCAGCCCAATCCGCGCATATACGTCGGCCCCGGCAAGCTGGAGGAGATCGCCGCCGCCGCCCGCGAGAGGCAGGTCGACCTTGTGATATTCGACGACGAGCTCTCGCCTTCGCAGACGCGCAACATCACCCGCGAGTTGCCCGTGGCTATCATCGACCGCACCAAACTGATACTCGACATCTTTCTTCGGCGGGCCACCACCGCCTACGCCAAGACGCAGGTCGAGCTGGCCAACTGCCAGTACATGCTTCCGCGGCTGACCGGCATGTGGACGCACCTCGAGCGTCAGAGGGGCGGCACCGGTACGCGCGGTGGCGCCGGCGAGCGTGAGATCGAGACCGACCGGCGCACCATCCGCAACCGTATAAGCCTGTTGAAGGAGGAGCTGGTGCGCATCGACCGTCAGATGGCCACCCAGAGGGGCAATCGCGGCAGTCTGGTGCGCGTCTCGCTGGTGGGTTACACCAACGTGGGCAAGTCGACGCTGATGAACCTGCTGAGCAAGAGCGAAGTGCTGGCCGAGAACAAGCTCTTCGCCACCCTCGACACCACGGTGCGCAAGGTGGTGCTCGACAACCTGCCGTTCCTGCTGGCCGACACGGTGGGTTTCATCCGCAAGTTGCCTCACCAGTTGGTCGAATCGTTCAAATCGACACTGGACGAGGTGCGCGAGGCCGATCTGCTGCTGCATGTGGTCGACATATCGCACCCGGGTTTCGAGGAGCAGATAGCGGTGGTCGAGCAGACCCTCGCCGAGATCGGAGCGGGCGACAAACCCGTCTATCTCGTGTTCAACAAGATCGACAGCTACAAATTCGTCGAGAAAGAGGCGGACGACCTGAGCGAACCCACGCGCGAGAACATCCCGCTTGCCGAGATGGAGCGCAGCTGGACGACCCGCAGCAAAACCCCGGCCATATTCATCTCGGCCCGCCAGCGTACGGGCATCGACCGCCTGCGCCGCGAGCTCTACCACATGGTACGCGAGATACACGAAGGCCGCTATCCGTTCAACAATTTTCTCTATTGACGGCGGTTGGGGGGTTTATTTTTTGGCATTCCGGTCGAGGACCGATGGTGAACGTCTGTTTTCGAGTAAAAGGCACTTGCGTTCCCGTTGCCTTGTGGGCTTTCCCCTCTTTGCGAGGTCCTGGTCCGCAAACAGCCTGCAGCTCCCACTTCGTTCGCAGGGAAGACTGTTGGTGCATTTTGTTGCGGCTCGCAGAGCCGCGCAGCCCGGAGCCACCCGGCGCGCAGGGCTGCCAAATGGTCCTCGCCTGCAGCTTCGGCGGCAGTCCTGCGCTGGCTCCAGGCCGCAATTGCCTGCCCGTGTTGGGCTCAAGACGTTGAAAGTAAAGATAAAAACACGAAAAAGAATTGATTATATGACCATTACACTTGAAAAAGAGAAGACCGTTTTGAACACGTTCATTGCCGAGTTGCGCGATCACGACATCCAGAAGGACAGTATGCGTTTTCGTCGCAACCTGGAGCGTGCGGGCGAGATCATGGCTTATGAGTTGAGCCGCAAGTTGAACTATGTGCAGCGACAGGTCGAGACCCCGTTGGGGATGGCCGAGATGTGGCTGCCCGAAGAGAAGATCGTGATCGTCTCTATCCTCAGGGCCGGAGTGCCGTTCCATCAGGGCTTTCTCAACTTTTTCGATCGCGCCGAGAGCGGATTCGTCTCGGCCTATCGCAAGTATGGCAAGGACGGCGCCTTCAAGGTCAAGGTCGAGTATATCTCGTGCAGCGACCTTACGGACAAGACGCTGATCCTCGTCGATCCGATGCTGGCTACGGGCACCTCGCTGGTGCTGACCTATAACGCTCTGGTCGAGCACAACGGACAGCCCAAGACCACGCACGTCGCTGCGATCGTGGCCAGCGAAGAGGGGGTGGAGTATACCCGCCGCCACATGCCAAAGAACACTACGGTGTGGTGTGGGGCTGTCGATCAGGAGCTTACCGTCAAGTCGTATATCGTTCCGGGGATCGGCGACGCCGGCGATCTGGCCTTCGGCGAGAAGCTTTAGTGTCAACACCCTAAGGTTGTGCCCGACAGGGCGGACCCATCGCAGTGATGTCTCGGCGAAGGCCGTCGGTCGTTCCGTTGCGCCTTTGGGCGCGAAAGCACAGCTCTTTTTACACGCCAACTTCCCGTCCCGCGCGTGTTATGTAGCTGAGTTGCACCATATCACCTCGCCGCACGTGATGATGGCATCCATCCTGCGGTCGTGCGGCTCGCAGGGCGCCCTCTCGAGCAGCTGAAACGGGAAACA
>BNXD01000078.1 GCA_025999315.1 Bacteroidia bacterium
GCGGTGGGCTGTCCGAAGTCGCGATGACAATACTTCTCATATTAGATTCATCTTGCAGTTTTGACAGGCAAAACTGCAAGATGAATCTAATATGAGAAGTATTGTCATCGCGACTTCGGACAGCCCACCGCCGTCTACGGGCCGCCGATAAGACCTCTTCCTCAGAAATGACGTATTTTAACCAACGTTTTAAATACGCAACGGGATACCCTTACACCAAATCCTGTTCCCCCTCCTCGTACCACGAAGCATACATCCTGTAGTCGCGGGCGATGCGTTCGATGATCTGGCTGCGCTGCTCGGCGGTCACCTCTCTGACCTTTTTGGCCGGCACACCGGCGTAGACGCTGTTGGGCTCCAGATGTGTGCCCGAGAGCACCAGGGCGTTGGCGGCGACGATGCACCCTGTGGCCACCACCGCATTGTCGAGGATGGTGGCCCCCATGCCTATCAGGCACATGTCCTCGATGATGGCTCCGTGGATGGTGGCGTTGTGGCCCACCGAGACGTCGTTGCCGATCACGGTTTTGGACTGTTTGTAGAGGGTGTGGATCACCGTCCCGTCCTGAATGTTGACCCTGTCGCCGATGGTGATCGTGTTCACATCGCCGCGCAGCACGGTGTTGTACCATATGCTGCAGTCGCGTCCGATGCTAACGTCGCCAATGATGACGGCCGTCTCGGCCAGAAATGTGCCCTCGCCGATGATGGGCTCCGTATCTTTGAGTTTGCGTATCAGTGCCATATTGCCAAAATTTTAAACATTTTCGCCCTGTTTTGCCTCCTGCCACAGCTCCTCCATCTGCTCGAGCGACATGTCATTAAGGGCCACTCCGCGCCTGTCGGCGCCCTGCTCGATATGGCGGAACCGGTCTATGAACTTGCGGTTGCTGTGCTCGAGGGCCAGCTCGGGATCGACGCCATACATCCGCGCGGCGTTGATCAGGGCGAACATCGCATCGCCGAACTCCTGCTCCATCGCCTCATGACGCCCCGCCCGCATCTCGGCCTCTACCTCGGCGAGTTCCTCGCGCACCTTCTCCCACACATCCTCGCGACTCTTCCACTCGAAACCCGCCGAGGCGGCCTTCTGGCTGATGCGGTAGGCCTTGATCATGGCAGGCAGCGACGAGGGAACCCCTGCCAGCACCCCCTCTTTCTTGCGGTCCTTTTCGCGCAGCTTGAGTTGCTCCCAGTTGCGCGACACCTGTTCGGAGGTGCTGGCGTCGATCTGCCCGAAGACGTGCGGATGACGGTAGATGAGCTTGTCGCACAGCGCATCGGCCACGTCGGCAATGTCGAAAGCCCCCTGCTCGGAGGCGATCTTCGAGTAGAAGACCACATGCAGCAGCACATCGCCCAACTCCTTGCGTATCTCGTCCATATCGCCGCCGACGATGGCGTCGACCAGCTCGTAAACCTCCTCTATGGTGTTGTTGCGCAGCGAGAGGAAGGTCTGCTCTCTATCCCACGGACACTCGGCCCGCAGGCGATCCATCACATCGAGCAGGCGGAGCAGCGCCGCACTCTGTTTTTCTCTCATTTCGGACATTGCGTTCGGTTTTTGTGGTGCAAAATTACTACATTTGTGAAATAATACCCAATCGAAATGACGACGGTGATGATCGAAGACTCCACTCCCGAGGGGAAGTGGCTTCTGGAGTTGATCAAAGGGCATAAAAGTGTAACGGTGGTCTCTGAAAAGAAGAAGAATTTTCGCCAGGCCCTGACCGAGTGCAAGGCTGTCTCTGTGGACGTTTTTTTCGACGAGCTCGATGCACGGATCGAAAAATGGCCGGACCGTGCGTGAAGTATATACATGCGTGAAGTATATATTTCAGATGAGGTTCTGGACAAATTGTCAGACCTTGATTCGTATTTTAAGGTATGACCCGAAACTGTCTAAAGACGCTGCTCGCAAACGCAGCGACGATATGAGGAAGTTCGTCAGATCACTCGAGGCCGAGGCCGATTATGCATTGTGCCGGTTCAAAAGATGGCGTGTGCTCGGGTACCGATGCGCCGCTTTCGATAAGATGTGGGTATTTGCTTACGAGATTTTCGATCAGGGTATTATTATCCGCGATATGGACAATGTCGCGCTATTGAGAGCATGGCGCTTATTTATTATTAGATAATTAATATTTATGTGCGGAATAGTGGGATATGTGGGGTATCGGGAGGCTTATCCGGTGCTTGTCAAGGGATTGCACCGTCTCGAATATCGCGGTTACGACAGTGCGGGGGTGGCGCTGATCTGCAATGACGGGGGGCTCAACGTCTATAAATCCAAAGGCAAGGTGGCCGAGTTGGAGCGTTACGCCGAGACTCAGGACGTCTCGGGCACCATCGGCATCGCCCACACGCGCTGGGCCACCCACGGCGAGCCGAACGATGTCAACGCTCATCCCCACTTCTCCGAGTCGGAACGGCTGGCCATCATCCACAACGGCATAGTCGAGAACTACGCCCTGCTCAAGGCCGCCCTGATCGAGAACGGCTACACCTTCAAGAGCTGCACCGACACCGAAGTGCTGGTGCAGTTGATCGAATATGTACAGACCACCAACAACTGTACCCTGCTCGAGGCGGTGCAGATGGCCCTGCGGCAGGTTGTGGGGGCCTATGCCATCGCCATCATCGAGAAGGGCGACCCCGACCGCATCATCGCCGCCCGCAAGAGCTCGCCGCTGGTGGTGGGGCTGGGCAACGACGAATATTTCCTCGCTTCGGACGCCACACCCATTGTAGAGTATACCAACAAGGTGGTCTATATCAACGACGGAGAGATCGCCGTCATCGAACGCCATAAACCCCTGCGGGTGGTGACGCTCGACAACGAAGAGTCGACGCTCGACGTGAAGAAACTGCGCATGAGCATCAGCCAGCTCGAGAAGGGCGGCTATCCCCACTTCATGCTCAAGGAGATATTCGAGCAGCCCAAGACCATCGTCGACTGCATCCGCGGTCGCATCAATGTCGAGGCCGACAACGTCATTCTTTCGGGGGTGATAGACAACCGCGAACGTTTTCTGCGTGCCAAACGCATCATCATCGTGGCGTGTGGCACCTCGTGGCATGCGGCTCTGATCGGCGAGTACCTGATCGAGGAGTGGTGCCGCATCCCGGTGGAGGTGGAGTACGCCTCGGAGTTCCGCTATCGCAACCCGGTGATCTCGCCCGACGACATTGTCATCGCCATATCGCAGTCGGGCGAGACGGCCGACACGCTGGCCGCCGTCGAGCTGGCCAAATCGAGGGGAGCCTTCATCTTCGGGATATGCAACGTGGTGGGTTCGTCGATCCCCCGCGCCACCGACTCGGGGGCCTATATCCATGTGGGCCCCGAGATAGGCGTCGCTTCGACCAAGGCCTTCACCGGACAGGTTACCGTTCTGACCATGCTGGCCCTGACGCTGGCCAGGGCCAAAGGCTCGATCGAACAGCCGCTCTACCTGCAGATGCTCGGCGAGCTGGTGCGCCTGCCCGATCTGCTCGAGGATGTGCTGCGCCTGAATGCCCGCATCGAAGACCTGTCGAAGATATTCACCTACACCAAAAACTTTCTCTACCTGGGCCGCGGCTACAACTACCCTGCCGCTCTGGAGGGGGCTCTCAAGTTGAAGGAAATATCCTATATACACGCCGAGGGTTATCCGGCAGCCGAGATGAAACACGGCCCCATAGCCCTGATCGACAGCGAAATACCCGTGGTGGTCATCGCCACCACCGACAGCATCTACGAGAAGACCGTCAGCAACATCCAGGAGATCAAGGCTCGCGGCGGCAAGGTGCTGGCCATCGTTACCTCGGGCGACCAGACCGTGCGCAACATCGCCGACTATGTGCTCGAGGTGCCAACCGTTGCCGAGCCGCTGTCGCCCATCGTCTCGGCCATTCCGCTGCAACTTCTGGCCTACTACATCGCCGTCAACAAGGGTCGCGACGTAGACCAGCCCCGCAACCTGGCCAAATCGGTAACAGTGGAGTAGATGAAATTGTTTCGGCTGTCGTACTTCCGGCCTCGCGCGGCAAGATCGGCGGCCGGGAGTGGCTCCGGTCGGAAGGGTGCTTTCCTGAGCCAACGGTGAAAGAGTTGCAGCCCTCTGCCGACTGCGGGCCATTTACAGGCTATGCCTCGCAATCGACAAGGGGAGCGAGCGCGTAAATTTTTAAACAGGTTTCAGTAGACACATAAACGACATTTAAGATATAGCATGGTTGAGGGTTCTGACTCGATGGTTTTCGGACGACTGCGGAGAGCATTTCACATATACATATTGTTTTTGGGGACGCTGCCGCTGCTTGCCGCGACATGCCGGGGCGGTACACAGCGCGTCGAAGCGCCGATCGCACGCCCTCAGATGCCGCCAATCGTCCTTCCCGTGTCGCATTACGCCCCGGGACCCGTTCCGGGCGATTGCCGCACCGATGTCTACCTGCCCATGCTGAAGGACAAACGGGTGGGGGTGGTGTGCAACCATACGGCCCGCATCGGAGAGCGTCATCTGATCGACACCCTGCGTTCGAGCGGGGTGAACGTGGTGCGTATCTTCGCTCCCGAGCACGGCTTTCGCGGCGATGTCGGCGCGGGCGAACGGATAGCGACCCGCCGCGACCCTGCTACGGGCATCGAGATCGTATCGATCTACGGCGCATCCAAAAAACCTTCGCCCGCCCAGATGAGGGGGCTCGATGTGATGGTTTTCGACATTCAGGATGTGGGGGTGCGCTTCTATACCTACCTCTCGTCGATGCACTACGTGATGGAGAGCTGCGCCGAGGAGGGTGTAACCTTCGTTGTGCTGGACCGGCCCAATCCCAACGGCATGTATGTCGACGGGCCGCTGCTCGACATGCGCCACCGTTCGTTCGTGGGCATGCACCCCATACCGGTGGTCCACGGCATGACCCTCGGCGAGTTGGCGCTGATGATCAACGACAGCGGATGGCTCGCCGGAAAGGTCAGGTGTCGTCTGATGGTGGTCGAGTGTCTCAACTATCGCCACAGCGACCGTTTCAGCCTGACAGACAGGCCTTCGCCCAACCTTCCCAACATGCGCGCCGTGCACCTCTACCCGTCGCTGTGCCTGCTGGAGGCTACACCGGTGAGCGTCGGGCGCGGCACACCCTGGCCTTTTCAGATATACGGCCA
>BNXD01000079.1 GCA_025999315.1 Bacteroidia bacterium
ACATGAAAACCAAGGGTATCTCCCGTCTCGGGGCCTCTACCCGGGTGATGATAGCTCCGGGCTATCGGTTCCGACTGGTCGACGCCATGGTGACCAACTTTCACCAGCCGCGCAGCACGTTGCTGCTGCTGGTGGGGGCGTTCGTCGGGGAGCGATGGCGGCAGGTCTACGATCACGCCCTCTCTCACGGCTTCCGGTTTTTGAGCTACGGCGACAGTTCGCTGCTTTTCAGAGAGGTTACGCCGTAGGAATTCTTGAATATCATTCGCGCTTTCGCCGCAGGGCAGGCTTTCCACTTTCGCGGTTTTGCCTGTCAAAACTGCCGACTCCCTCGCCCGGCAGCGGCTAAAGCCGCTGGGGGGGGCGGGCGGGGAGTCGAGAAACAGGCAGCGTTCTTGCTTTGTCCTTAAGTGTAGCCGCTGTTCAAAGTCTACCGAGGCCGCTGCGCGCGGGGTGGAAAGTTGGCGGGCAACGGACGATCGCGGCCGCAGGGCGCGGTAATGTAAATCTACTTTTTGCATGAAAAACAACAAGCTAAGCGCATCATGACACAGCAGCCGCTTCCCACGTCCGTCCGCGAGCTCCGTGCGCTGGGGTGGGACCGTGCCGATGTGATCCTCGTAACGGGGGATGCCTATGTCGACCACCCGTCGTTCGGGGCGGCGGTGATCGGGCGCAGGCTCGAGGCCGAGGGCTATCGCGTGGCCATCATCCCGCAACCCAACTGGAGGGACGATCTGCGCGACTTTCGCAAACTGGGCTCCCCGCGGCTCTTTTTCGGTGTTACGTCGGGAGCCATGGACTCGATGGTCAACCACTACACCGCCGCCCGCCGTCTGCGCAGCGACGACGCCTACACGCCGGGGGGCAAGGCGGGGTTCAGGCCCGATCGCGCCGCCACGATCTACACCCGCATCCTCAAGGAGTTGTATCCCCATACGCCCGTCGTGCTCGGAGGCATCGAGGCGTCGCTGCGGCGGCTGACCCACTATGATTACTGGAGCGACGCTCTGATGCCGTCGATCCTCGCCGACAGCGGGGCCGATCTGTTGTGTTACGGCATGGGCGAGCGGAGCATTGTCGAGGTGGCCCGGACGCTGGAGAACGGTTTCAACGCCAAACTGCTGCGCCGCATACCGCAGGTTGCGTGGATGGCCTCGCGCGAGCAGCTCGGGCGGCTGGCCTCCCCCGTGGCGATGCTGCGCTCACATGAGGAGTGCCTCGGCGACAAAAAGGCCTTCGGCGAGAATTTCGTAGCCATCGAGCGGCTGTCCAACCCCATTGAACAGACCACCGTGATCGTCGAGCCGGTGGGCGAAGGGGCGGTGGTGGTCAATCCGCCCTATCCCGTGGCAGAGCCCGGCGAGATAGACGGCAGTTTCGATCTGCCCTACACCCGGCTGCCCCATCCGCGCTACGAGGGCAAGGGGGCGATCCCGGCCTATGAGATGATCAGGTTCTCGGTCAACACCCACAGGGGTTGTTTCGGGGGATGCAGCTTCTGCACCATATCGGCCCACCAGGGCAAGTTCGTCGCCTCGCGCAGCCTGCGGTCGATCCTGAGCGAGGTCCGGGCCCTGGTCGCCATGCCATCATTCCGGGGCGTGCTGACCGATGCCGGAGGCCCCTCGGCCAACATGTACGGCATGAGGGGGCGCGATCGGTCGCTCTGTAGCCGCTGCGGACGGCCCTCGTGTCTCTATCCGCGCATCTGCCCCAATCTCGACAACAGCCACGCTCCGCTGCTCGATCTCTACAAAGCGATAACGCAGGTCAAGGGAGTGCGCAAGCTGTTCATAGGCAGTGGTATACGCTACGACCTGATGGACGCCGAACATGGAGGGCGCTACCTCGAGCAGGTGGTCGTGCACCACACCTCGGGAAGGCTCAAAGTGGCCCCCGAGCACACACAGGATCATGTGCTCGAGTTGATGCGCAAACCCTCTTACGCACAATTCGAGGCGTTGCATGGCCGTTTCGCCGAGATATGCCGCCGAGGCGGACTGCCTTACCAGCTGGTGCCCTACTTCATCTCCTCGCATCCCGGCTGCACCGAGCAGGACATGGCCCGCCTCGCACACTCTCTGCAGCGGGCGAATATGCGCCCCGAACAGGTGCAGGACTTCACCCCCACACCCATGACCCTCTCATCGGTAATGTATTACACCGGCACAGACCCCTACTCGGGACGCAAGATATACGTCCCGCGTTCCCCCGAAGAGAAACGACGCCAGAAAGAGTATTTTTTCAGGTAGATTGTTAAAGATTTTGCGACTTTTTGGAAAAAGTCGCAAAAAATTATCTTAGGAGTGAGGGCAGAGCCATGCTTGCATGAGCTTTGCCGAGCGACGACAGATAATCAGCGAAGCTAAACTTTTCCGAAGATGCTTCGCATCTCCGGATTTTAGTCTGTGCAGAGATTAACAAGTGGCTGGCCGCATGAAATGCGGCCAGCCACTTATTAATCTTCACAAAAGTCAGCGCACCTGAATAGTTAAAAGTTCTTTGCCCCGCTTTGTTGGCTCGCAAAAAGATGCTCGCCTTCCTCCTGCTTGCAGGGCAGAGCCTGCAAGCAGTCTCTGCTCCCGCCGCGTTCGTCGGTTGCAAGAAAGCGCGAGAAAGCAAGCACGCAGCAGAGAAAGCAAATATCTACTGCCGCTGGTCGATGGGCATGTACGATTTGCGCTGGCCGACGTTCTTGTAGGCGGGGCGAATGATGCGGCGGGCTTCAAAGTTGAGCTCTTCGATGCGGTGGGCACACCAGCCCGCGATGCGGCTCATGGCGAACAGCGGCGTGAAGACCTCCTGGGGCAGGCCGATCATTTCGTAGACGAACCCCGAGTAGAAGTCGACGTTGGCGCACACCTGTTTGCCCGTTTTGTCGCCCTTGAACTCCATGAAACATTTGATGGCCCTCTCTTCGAGCAGCTCGAGGAAGGCGAACTCGCTCTCGCGGTTCTTCTCGCTGGCCAGTTCGCGGGCCATCTCCTTGAGCAGCAGGGCTCGAGGGTCGGAGATGGTGTAGACCGCATGGCCGATGCCATAGATCAGGCCGGTGCGGTTGTAGACCTCCTTGCGCAGTATCTTCATAATGTAGGCGTCGATCTCCTCGACAGAGGTCCATTTGTCGATCACTCCGCTCTTGAGGTGGTTGAACATCTCCATCACGGCCAGATTGGCCCCTCCGTGCAACGGCCCCTTGAGCGAGCCGATGGCGGCGGCGATCGACGAGTAGGTGTCGGTCTCCGAGGAGCTGGTCACACGTACGGTGAAGGTGGAGTTGTTGCCGCCGCCATGCTCGGCGTGCAGCACCAGCGCCAGATCGAGGATGCGCGCCTCGAGCTCGGTGAAGTTGCCGTTGAGCATGTAGAGGAAGTTCTCGGCGAACGACAGGTCCTCCTGCGGATGACGTATGTGGAGCGAACGGTCCTGCGAGGCGTGGCGTATGATGTTGTAGGCATAGGCGATGATGGCCGGGAAGCGCGCGACGAGCTCGATGCTCTGGCGCATGAGATTCTCGCGCGAGATGTTGTCGGGGTCCTCGTCGAAGGTGTAGAGCTCCAGAACGCTGCGGGCCAGGATGTTCATGATGTTGGTGCCCCCCAGATCGAGGATGTTCATCTTGGTCTTCTGCTCGAGGGCCATGTTGTTGTTGAGCAGTTTGCGGAATATCTCGAAGTCGGCCCTCGGCGGCAGATAGCCCGCAAGAAGCAGGAATACGGTCTCCTCGAAGCCGAACCGTTTGTCGGCCTGCAGCCCGTGCACCAGCTCTTCGACGTCGATGCCGCGGTAGATCAGTTTGCCGGGAATGGCCTTAAGGTCCCCTTCGGGCAGGCGTTCATAGCCCACCACATCGCCGATGCTCGTCAGACCGACCAGCACTCCCGAGTGGTCTTCGTTGCGCAGGCCGCGCTTGACCCCAAAGCGCACAAAGAGCTCGGGATCGATATGGCTCGTGGTCTTGATCGACTCGGCCAGCCTGTAGACATAAAAATCCTGTTTCATCACCATATCTTTTTTCTTTTATCCCTTGTGATTGAGCGCCGAACCGGCCTTCAGCCAGCCTGTCTGCAACTCATTGTAGGTGTGGCGGGCGCGGATGCGTTCCGTTGTGCCGTCGTCGTGGACGATGACCACCTCCAACTCGCGCCCCGGAGCGATCTGCTCGATGGCGGGCAACGAGAAGGTGTCGCTCTCGCGGATCAGGTCGTAGTCGGCCTTGTCGGCGAAGGTGATGGCCAGCACGCCCTGTTTTTTGAGGTTGGTCTCGTGGATGCGGGCGAACGACTTGGCCAGCACGGCCTTTACGTTCAGGAAGCGGGGCTCCAGAGCGGCATGTTCGCGCGAGGAGCCCTCGCCGTAGTTCTCCTCGGCCACTACGATCGAGTGTAACCCCTTGGATTTGTAGTATTTGGCCACGGCCGACACCGCGCCCCTCTCGCCGGTGATGCGGTTGAGCGTCTCATTGGTGCGGCCGCAATGGCGGTTGACCGCGCCCATGAGCAGGTTGTCGGAGATGTTCTCGAGGTGGCCGCGAAAGCGCAACCAGCTGCCTGCCTGAGAGATATGGTCGGTGGTGCACTTGCCCTCGGCTTGCAGCAGCAGGTACATGTTCTGGAAATCGGCCGGATCGAAGGCCGCAAACGGCCTCAGCAACTGGATGCGATGCGACGAAGGGTCGACCTTCACCTCCCGCTTGTGGCCGTCGGCCGAAGGGGCGACATACCCGCTGCGGTCGATACATATCCCGCCCGCGGGCAGGGCAGCGACCTTGGGAGGGTCGAGCTTCACTCGGCGACCGTCGGCTGTCTCGAGGCTGTCGGTCAGCGGGTTGAAGCGCAGATCGCCCGCGATGGCCAGGGCGGTGGCAATTTGCGGCGAGACGATGAAGATGTTGGTGTTGGGATTGCCGTCGGCCCGCTTGGCAAAGTTGCGGTTGTAGGTGGTAACGATGCTGTTGGGGCGAAGGTTGTCCTTCTCGCCGCGCTCCCACTGTCCGATGCAGGGGCCGCAGGCGTTGGCGAGCACCACGCCGCCGATCGCCTTCAGATCGTCGATCAGACCGTCGCGCAGAGCGGTGGCGAGCACCTGTTCCGAGCCGG